>NZ_CP171131.1:3133484-3446832 GCF_043187535.1 Luteimonas sp. WGS1318 | reverse complement strand
CCGCACCGCGCCGTCGTATACGTGCTCACGCTTCTTCTGCTCGTCGTTGCCGTGCCCGCCCATGCGCAGGGCGGTGATGCAGGCGTGCGAGACGCCCTGCAGCAGGCGGTGTCCCGGCCCGCGCCGTCCGAAGTGGACGCAGCGGCCGTCGCGACGCTGGAGTTCAGGCGTGATCCGGCGGTGTCCGCGCGCGTGCAGCAGGAGACGATCCGCGCCTTGGGTCGGACCCCCGATCAGGTCGCCGATCTGGACAAGGTGATCGGTTCGGGCCAGATGATGCGCGAGTTCGACACCATCCTGCGGCGCTACGGCTACGACCCCGGCAATCTCGGCGACGTGCTGGCCGCGCACCTGCTCATCTCGTGGGAAGTGGTCAACGATCGCGACTCGCGCGGCTCGCCCGACGGGCAACGCGCAGTGCGCCGGCAGCTGATCGGTCCGTTGGCCGCCGTGCCCGACGTGGCGGCGATGAGCGACGCGGCCAAGCAGGCCCAGGCCGAACGCACGGCCTATCTGACGATGTTCTCGGCGCTGTCCTACCAGAGCCTCAAGCGCGAGGGCGACCGCCGGGCGCTCGCCGCGCTCGCGGCCGGCGTGCAGCGCAGTCTGCAGGACAACGGTGTCGATCTGCGGCGGGTGACTCTGGGCGATGGCGGCCTGGTCGCGCGCTGAGCGTCGACGGCTGGCCTGCCCGCGGACTCCGGCGCGCGCGTCGACGCGCTCAGTCGGGTGACGCGCGCGTGCGTGCCGGTCCCGCCAGCGCCCGCGCGAACCACCAGGCGCCGGCCGCCGCGACCAGCCCGACGAGGGCGAGCTCGCCACTCCAGCGACGCAGCGCCGGCCCCGCGACGGAATCGCCGCTGCCGAGCAGGAACGCCGCGAGCACGACAGCCAGGCAGCCGTAGGCGACCAGCGCGAGTGTCCAGAACACCCACTGCATCGCGCGTGCGACCTCGCGCGGGGTGTCGTCGTGGGGCCGGACGAGGGTCAGCTGGCCCTGGCGCAGCGCCAGCAGCCAGGCACCGATCGCCTCGGGGCCGACGCGCAGCCGGTGGCGGCGGCGCAGACCGGGGCCGTCCGCGGTGTAGACACCGGTGGCGGTCAACTCGGCCCGCGAGGGGCCGCCCAGATCACCGGCCACCGGCGCCGTCGCCTGCGGATTGCCGGCCGGTGCGACCGCACTGGCGAGCGTTGCGCCCGCAGGTGCCTGCAGGGCGACCGCTGCGGCCAGCGGCGCCGCCAGCAGGCCCGCGCCTGACGGCGCGACGGGTGCCGACGCCTGCGTGGGGGGCACCGCCTGTTGCGGCACCGCACGATCCGCCTGCGCTTGAGGGAGCGGTGCGGCCTCGCCGCGGGTGGCCTGCAGTCCCTGTCCGGCGGGCAATGGCGCCGCGAGCGGCGTGGCCTGGGTCGGGGCAGCCGGGGCTGCCGTGGTCGGAGTCTGGGCCGCCGGCAGCGTGGCCTGTGCCTGCAGCGACGCCGGACTCTGCATTCCAGGAGTCGATGCCGTCACGGGCGTCGTTCCGGGTGCTGCCGTGGCCATGGCCGCTGGCGTGGAGGCGGCCGCGGCTGCTGGCAAGACACGCGCCGGCAGCGCGACCGCCTGAGCGAGCCCGGGCGGCAGGCCGGCGGCGCCCGGGCTTGGCGCCGCGGACGGACCGCCTGCCTGCGGCCCCGGGCCGGGCGGCGTCGTCGCGGGGGCGAGCAGGTTGCGCACGGCGTCGGCCGCGTTGCCGAGCAGCTGCCCGGGTGGCGTCGCGGCCAGTGCGGCGCCGGGTCCCGTCGCCGGCATCGACGGCATCCCGCCCGCTGCGCCCTGGGCCGCCGGGCCACCACCGGGTACGACGGGTGGACCGGGGAGCGTGAGCGTCTGTCCGCCCGGCATCGGCAGTTGCAGGCCCTGGCCGCTGGCCAGCCCGGCGCCGGGCGGCGCGCCGCCCTGGAAATTGACGTTGGGGAAGACCTGGCTCGCGGTCTGCATCGTCATCGCGCGCATGCCGTCCGGAAATCCGTTGCGCAGGAACGGCGGCACCGGCGGGTTGGACAGCAGCTGGCGCGGGGACGGAATGCCTCCGATGGACAGGGACACGGCGTTGCCTCCCGGGGGCGCAAGGATCCGGACGCGCGGGGCGGTTACACGGGCGCGCGACGTACAGCCCGAGCCTAGCGCCGCAGCGCCGGCGTGCACCCTGGGGCTGGCCCTAGGCGCGCGCCGTTCTGCAACGCCGGTCGCAGACCAAAAAAAAAAGGGAGACACGGGGTCTCCCTTTCGAGCCGGCAGGGCCGGAGGACATGGATACAGCGGACGCAGGCTACCCCGGTCTCACATGTAATGCAATGCGATAGAAATCATCTATAAGCGACTGATTGGATTATTGATCCAGGTTCAGCGCTGCGCGCTTGGCCTCACGACGCGCGCCCGCCGGCTGGTCCCAGGCATTGTTGAACTGCGCCGGCTCCCAGCCGCCGTAGCTCGGATTGGCCAGCATCCACCAGCGCTCGCCGAACCAGTCGCCGTAGTCCTCAAGCAGCTGGCCGCGCGCCTCGGGCGTGTTGGCGAGGATGTCGACGAAGTCGCCGAGCTGGTCGCCGAACTGCATCAGCACGCGGTAGTCGCGGCCGGCCACGCGGCGGCGGCAGGTCTTCTCGCTGCCGTGCTGCTCGCAACCCTCGACGTGCATGCCGAGGCCCAGGAACACGCTCTCGTCCTTCACCGGCAGGCCTTCGGCGCGCAGGTTGGCGAGCGTCGCCTCCTGCAGGTGCTGGGCGCGGTTGGACAGGTACAGGATGGTCACGCCCTTGGCCTCGGCGGCGCGCGCGAACTCGAGCACGCCGGGCACCGGCTTGGCCTTCTTCTCGGCCACCCACTCCGCCCAGGTGATCTCGTTGTATTCCAGGCCGTTCTGGACCAGGCGCGCCTGGTAGGGCGAGTTGTCGAGCACGGTCTCGTCGATGTCCATGATCACCGCCGGCGGCAGCGCGGTCGCGTCGCCGATCAGCTCGCGTTCCTCGGGCACCAGCGCGTCCCAGTTCGTCTCGGCGATCGCCGTGTCCAGCTGCTCGGCCGCGGCGCGGAAGATCGACAGGCTGTTGGCGCGGTATTCCTCCGAACGCTGGATCCACAGCACGGCGTTGAGGTTGTCGCTGGGATCGGTCGCGGCCGGCGCCTGCGCCGGGGTGGTCGCGGCGGGACCGGCGACGGCATCGGGCGCGTCGGCCGGCGTCGTCGGCTTGCAGGCCGCGAGCAGCAGCGCGCTCGCGATCAGGGACAGGGCGGGTGCGTTCAGGCGCATGGCGGGTCCGTCGTCGTGTGAACCGGCGAGTTTACCGGGCCTGTCCGGCCCCGACATGACAGCTGCGGCGCGGGCGGTCATCCTGACGCCCCGTTTTTCCGCAGGCCCCACACATGGATACTCCCGCCCCGTGGCCGTTCCTCACGCCCGCCGAAGCGCGCGTCCTGGGGTGTCTGGTGGAGAAGCAGGCGACCACGCCCGACGTCTATCCGCTGACCGTCAACGCCGCGCAGTCGGCGGCGAACCAGAAGACCGCGCGCGACCCGGTGCTGAGCCTGAGCCACGGCGACGTGCACCACGCGCTGCGCCAGCTCGAAGGCCACCGGCTGGCCCGGCAGTCGTTCTCCTCGCGCGCCGAGCGTTACGAACACACGATCGCCAGCCGGCTGGATCTGCCGCCGCCCCAGGTCGTGCTGCTGGCGCTGCTGCTGCTGCGCGGCGCGCAGACCGCCAGCGAGCTGGCCTCGCGCAGCGAACGCATGCACGCCTTCGCCGGCGCCGACGACGTGCGCCATCACCTCGACCGGCTGGTCGCCAAAGCGCTGGCGGTCGAGATTCCGCCCGGCGGCGGCCGCCGCGAGGCGCGCCTCGCGCATCTGCTGTGCGGGCCGGTCGATGTCGACGTGATCGCCGCCACCGCGAGCGCCGGGCGCGAGCCGGACGGCGATGTCGCGCTCGCGGCGCGGGTCGACGCGCTCGAGGCTGACGTCGCGGCGTTGCGTGAGGCGCTGGACGCGCTGGTCGCACGCCAGCCGGGCTGATCCACCGACACGCACGAATGCCGTTCGTGTAGGGGCGCGCTTGCGCGCGATGGGCTTTGCAGGGAACGCGCCATCGCGCGCGAGCGCGCTCCTACAGGGCGGCGCGGTCCATGCGCCGCGTACGGGCACCACGCCTCAGCTGTCCATCAATGCCTTGATCGAGGCGAAGCCGTGGGTCGCGCGCTCACGCTACGGCGACGTCGCGCTTGCGGCGCGGATCGACGCGCTCGAGGCTGAAGTCGCGGCGCGGCGTGAGGCGCTGGACGCGCTGGTCGCACGCCAGCCGGGCTGATCCACCGATGCGCACGAATGCCATTCGTGTAGGTGCGCGCTCGCGCGCGATGCGGCGTTGCCTGTGAAGCCCATCGCGCGCGAGCGCGCTCCTACGGGGCCTTTCGCGGCGGGTGCCCCACGCTTCTCAGCTGTCCAGCAATGCCTTGATCGAGGCGAAGCCGTGGGTCGCGCGCTCACGCTTGCGCGCGGCATCGGCGACCGGATCGGCGCCGTCGCGCTGCAGTTCGGCGGCCGGCAGTTCGTCGAAGAACCGGCTCGGCGTGAGCCGCAGCTTCTGGCCCCAGCGCTGGGTCTCGCGCGGATGCGACAGCCACAGCTGCTCCTTGGCGCGGGTAATGCCGACGTAGAGCAGCCGGCGTTCCTCGTCGATCCGGCCCTCGTCGATGCTCGATTCGTGCGGCAAGGTGTTGTCGTCCATGCCGATGATGAAGACGTAGCGGAATTCCAGGCCCTTGGCGGCGTGCATGCTCATCAGCCGCACCTGGTTACCGGGATCGCTCTTGTCCGAATGGCTCAGCAGCGCGAGCTGCGATGCCAGCTCGCCCGGCCCGGCGCCGCGCGCGCCTTCGAACCAGTCGGCCAGTTCGTCCAGGTTGCCGCGGCGGATGTTGAACAGCGTATCGGTCTTGCACTGCGCCTTGAGCATCGCCACCAGGCCCGAGCGCTCGTTGAGCGCGCGCACCAGATCGCCCGGCGCCATGTGGCCCGCGTCCCCGCGCAGCCCGCGCACGATGTCGGCGAACTCGCTCAGCGCATTCGCCGCGCGCGGCGGCAGCTGCTTCAGCAGGCCCATCGATTCGATCGCACGCGACATCGGCATGTCGGCGCCGTGGGCCAATTGGGCCAGGCGTGCCAGCGAGGTCTGGCCGACGCCGCGCGCCGGCGACTGCACCGCGCGCAGGAATGCCGAATCGTCTTCGGGATTGGCCAGCACGCGCAGCCAGGCCATCGCGTCCTTGACCTCGCCGCGGTCGAGGAAGGCCGTGCCGCCGCTGAGGTGATACGGCACGCGCAGCAGCTGCAGCGCCTTCTCCAGCGGCCGCGACAGGTGATTGCTGCGGAACAGGATGCAGAACTCGCTCCATTCCACCTGGCGCGAGGTCTGCAGGAAGTGGATCTCGCCGGCGACCCGCTCGGCCTCGTGCTCGGAATCGCGGCATTCCCAGATGCGGATGCGCTCGCCGTCGGCCTGCGCGCTCCACAGTGTCTTCGGGTGCTCGTGCGGGTTGTGCGCGATCAGCGCGTTGGCCGCGCGCAGCACACGGTTGCTGCAACGGTAGTTCTGTTCCAGTTTGACGATGCGCAGTTGCGGATAGTCCGTGGCCAGCTGCAGCAGGTTCTCCGGGTTGGCGCCGCGCCAGGCGTAGATGCTCTGGTCGTCGTCGCCGACGCAGGTGAAGTTGCCCTTCGGCCCGGCGATCGCCTTGAGCAGGCGGTACTGCGCGTCGTTGGTGTCCTGGCACTCGTCCACCAGCAGATAGCCGATGCGCTCGCGCCAGGCCAGCACGGCGTCGGGATCGGATTCGAGCAGCTGCACCGGCAGGCGGATCAGATCGTCGAAATCGACGGCGTTGAAGGCGGTCAGCCGGGCCTGGTACTGCGCGTACAGCGCCGCCGCCTCGAACTCGCGCGCGCTGCGCGAGGCCGCGTGCGCCTCGTCGGGTGACAGGCCGGCGTTCTTGGCCTTCGACACCAGGCCCTGCATCAGCTGCACCACGTCGGGCTTGACCCCCGGCAGCAGATCCTTGAACTGGGCCGCGCTGTCGTCGGCATCGAAGATCGAGAAACCGCGGCGCAGGCCGAGCTTCGCGTGCTCGATCTGCAGCATCTTCAGGCCGAGCGCGTGGAAGGTGCAGAGCGTCAGACCGTCAGCGCCGTCACCACGGATGCGCTTGGCGATGCGCTCGCGCATCTCCTTGGCGGACTTGTTGGTGAACGTGATCGCCGCGATGCGCTTGGCCGGATAGCGGCCGGACTGGATCAGGTGCGCGATCTTCTCGACGATCACGCGCGTCTTGCCGCTGCCGGCGCCCGCGAGCACCAGCAGCGGGCCATCGACGTGGGCGAGGGCTTCGGCTTGTTGGGGATTCAGACCGTGCATCAGGGGGACATCGGACAACGCCGCACAGTGTAACGGGGCATCTGCCGTCGATTCGGGCAGACGCGGCGCCGACGGGTGGCTAGCATGGCGGCTGTCTCATGGAACGGAGCGCGGACATGCATGGAATCCCGGGTATGGCGGCCCTGCTGCTCGCCCTGTTGGCGGGCGCCGGGAGCGGCGAGCTTCGGGCGCAGTCGCCGCAGACGACCGCCAGCGAAGACCACATCCTGCAATCGGCGGGCTTTCTGGCCGCGCATCCCGACCTCGACAACCGCCGCAAGGGGTGGGACGCCTACCGGGCGGGCGCGTTCGAAACGGCGATGACCTACTTCCGTCGCGCCGCTCGCTACGCCGACAAGCCGTCGCAGGGCATGGTGGCGGAGATGCTGTGGAACGGCGAAGGCGTGGCCCGCGACCCGGCGCTCGCCTATGCGTGGATGGATCTCGCTGCCGAGCGGGGCTACGAGGGCCTGGTGGTGCTGCGCGAGCGCTACTGGCGTGATCTCGACGAGACGCTGCGTGCGCAGGCCGTGGACCGGGGCGGCGCGGTCTATGCCGAATTCGGGGATGCGGTCGCACAACCACGCATGGCGGCGGTGCTCCGACGCGCGCGTCGCAACACCACCGGCAGCCGGACCGGTGCGACGGGCACCTTGAAGATCGAGATCCCCGGGCCGGGCGGCATCATGCAGACCATCGACGGGTCGACGTACTACGCCACGAAATTCTGGGATCCCGAGGAATACCAGGCCTGGCACGACGCCGTATGGACACGCCCGCGCGCCGGCCGGGTCGATGTCGGCGACGTCGAGACGCTGCGGCCCGCGACGTCCTCCGGCAGCGATCGCGACGACTGAGCGCTTCGGCGTCGGCTCGGGCCGCAGCGCTAGAATTCCACGATGGCCAAGCTCTATTTCTACTATTCGGCGATGAATGCCGGGAAGACCACGACCCTGCTGCAGAGCGCGCACAACTACCGCGAGCGCGGCATGCAGGCGGCGATCCTGACGCCGCGCCTGGATCACCGTGCAGGCGTCGGCCGGGTCGCCTCGCGGATCGGACTGTCGTCGGAGGCGGTCGCGTTCGATCGCGGCGACGATCTGCTCGCGCGCGTGCGCGGCCTGGTCGATGCGGCGGGCGGGCTCGACTGCGTGCTGGTCGACGAAGCCCAGTTCCTGTCCCGCGCCCAGGTCTGGCAGTTGTCGGAGGTCGTCGACGCGCTGCGGATCCCCGTGCTGTGCTACGGCCTGCGCACGGATTTCCGCGGTGAGCTGTTCGAGGGCAGCCAGCATCTGCTGGCGTGGGCGGACGAACTGACCGAGATCAAGACGATCTGCCACACCGGCAAGAAGGCGACGATGACCGTACGCGTCGACGATCAGGGCTACGCCGTGCAGGACGGGCCGCAGGTGGAGATCGGCGGCAACGAGCGCTACGTGTCGGTGAGCCGCGCCGAGTTCAAGCGGATCGTGCGCGGCGAGGGCCGGATCGAACCCGCCCAGCCGCAGCTGCCACTGGGCTGAGCCCTCAGCGTCGGGCCAGCGTCGGCACGCAGGCCTGCCCGGCCGCCATCACTTCGCGCACCAGCGCCCCGCCCTCGGGCCGGGCCTCGCGCAGCTGGCGGTCGAGCGCGGCGAACTCGGCGCGCGCGTCCGTGCGCCCGCCGTTCGTGCAGCGCAGGGCCGCGGCATGGGCCCGCGCCAGCCAGGCGAGCTTGCGTGTCTCGGTATCGGGGGCAGCGGCCCGCGCCATCGCGTCCAGCCGGGCCAGCGCGTCCGCATCGCCCTGATGGGCCTCGACACGTGCCAGGGCCAGCGCCGCGCGCTGTGTCGCGGGGTGGTCCTCGCCGTAGCTGGCCCGCGTGATCGCCATCGCCTCGCCCAGATGCCTGCGCGCGGCGTCCATCTGGCCCGAGGCCGCCTCGATCTCGCCCAGCAGGCGCAGCGCATCGCCGACGGTGCCGTGTCGCGGGCCGAACCGGGTCCGGCGCAGGGCCAGTGCTTCGCGGATGCGCGGCAGCGCCTCGTCGTCGCGGCCGAAGGCATGCAGCACCAACGCATGGTTGAACAGGCCGTCGGCGAGCAGGCCGGCCGGGCTCGACGCGCGCCAGATCTCGACGCTGCGCGCGAGTTCCGCCAGCGCCGTCGGCGCGTCGCCCCGTTCCCAGGCCACGATGCCGAGGCTGTTGTGGATGCGGGCGACGTCGGCGTGCATGGGGCCGAGGCGAGTGACGGTGCGCTGCAGCGCGTCGCGGAATTCGGTCTCCGCCTCGGCGAAGCGGCCCTGGTCGACATGCAGCGCCGCGAGCTGGCGGCGCGCGTCGAGCGTCGACGGATGTCCCGCGCCGTAGACATCCAGCGCCAGCGTCAGCCCCGCGGTGCAGCTGTCCTCGGCCTCGCGCGTGCGGCCCTGCGCACGCAGCAGCGCGCAGCGTGCGCGCAGCAGGTCGATGGCGAGCGGGTGCCGTGCGCCGAGGCGTTCGTCGAGACGCGCGAGGGCGGCATCGACCGCCGTCAGCGCGCGTGGCGTGTCACCGGCGGCGCTGTGCAGCGAGGCCAGGTCGGCCAGGCTTTCGACCGTGCCGGCATCGTCGCCGCGACCACTGCGGCGCAGCGCCAGCGCGTCATCGAACAGGCGCCGCGCCGCGACGAAGTCGCCCTGGTCGCGATAACAGCGGCCGAGCTGGGTATACAGCTCCGCCGCCTGGCGCGGCAGCGCGGTTTCACGCTGGCGCGCGAGCGCGCGCTGGCCCTCGGCCTGTGCGATGCAGGCCGGCTGGCGGCCGAGCATGCGAAGCGCGCGGGCGTGGTCGCCGGCCGACTGCAGGCGCAGGCTCACCGGCGCTTCGGGCAGCGACGCGAGCAGCGCGTCCTGGCGTTGCAGCAGTGCGAGCGCCTGCTCGTAGTCGCCGAGTCCCAGACGCAGCCGCGCGATCACCCCGTAGAGCTCGGCGCGCGCGAGCGGCTGGCGCGCGAGTTCGGCATCACCGCGCTGCACGCCGGCGTCCAGCAACGCGCGCACGTCCATCGACTCGCTGCCCGGGCTGGCGCCGGTGTGCTCGAACAGGCCGATGACGAAGTCCTGCATCGCCTGGGCGCGGGTCGACTCGTCGATCGCCTGCCCGGCCTGCCAGCTCACCGCACCCAGTGCGCCGGCCAGCATGCCGACCACCGCCGCGGTGCCCGCCAGACCCCAGCGGTGCCGGGTGATGTACTTGCGCAGTCGGTAGCCGACCGGCTGCGGGCGGGCCTGGACCGGCTTGTCGTCCAGCCAGCGGCGCAGGTCCTGGGCCAGGGCCTCGACCGAGGGGTAGCGGTCTTCCGGACGCTTGGCCAGGGCGCGCAGCACGATGTTGTCGAGGTCGCCGGCGATCGCGCGGACCATGCGCCGGCGCTGCCCCGGTTCGAGTCCGGTGCCGTCGCGCTGCAGCGCCAGCGACGGGCGCAGCGGGTCGGCGTCGAGGATCGCCTGCTCCCAGGACGCGGCGGTCTCGCGGGTGGGCCGGTAGGGCTTGCGTCCCGACAGCAGTTCGTGGAGCACGACGCCGAGCGCGTAGATGTCGGTCATCGTGGTGACGGCGTCGCCGCGCACCTGTTCCGGCGCGGCGTAGTGCAGGGTGAACGCGCGCATGCCACTGCGCGTCTGCTCGGGCGCATGGTCCTGCGGGTCGAGCAGCTTGGCGATGCCGAAATCCAGCAGGCGCACGTTGCCGTCGGCGGTGACCAGGATGTTCGAGGGCTTCAGATCCAGGTGCACGATCAGGCTGGCATGGGCATGACTGACCGCGGCGCAGACCTGCAGGAACAGGCGGATGCGCCGCGGCACCAGCAGCTGGCGCTGCTGGCACCACTCGGTGATCGGGGCGCCGTCGACGTAGTCCAGCGCGAGATAGGGCTGCTGCGCGCTGTCGATGCCCGCGTCGAGCAGGTGCGCGATGTTCGGGTGTTCGAGGCGCGCGAGGATCTGGCGCTCGCGGGTGAAGCGCAGCCGCAGGCCGGGATCGGCGAGGCCGGGACGCAGCAGCTTCAGCGCGACGCGGCGCTCGTAGAGCCCGTCCGCGCGCCAGGCCAGCCAGACCTGGCCCATGCCGCCTTCGCCGAGCAGGCGGTCGAGCGCCCAGGGGCCGATCGCGGCGCCGGCGCGCGGGCCGGTGAGCAGGGCGACCGGCGAATCGTGGAGGAACTCGCCGGCGTCGGCCTCCAGTGCCAGCAGCCCCTCCAGTTCGTCGGCGAGCTGGGGATCGTTCGTACGCAGTTGGCCCAGATGCGCGGCCCGCGCACGCGGATCGAGGTCGAGCAGACGGTCGAGCTCGGGAGACAGCCGTTGCCAGCGGGCCGCGTCCATGGCGGGCGTCAGTCGGCCTGCAGCGAGGCCAGCAGATACATCCGCGCCTTCTGCCAGTCGCGCCGGATGCTGCGCTCCGAGCGGTCCAGCAGCGCGGCGATCTCGAGCTCCGACAGCCCCGCGAAGTAGCGCAGCTCGACTACATGGGCCAGCCGCGTGTCCACCGCTTCCAGCCGGGTCAGCGCCGCGTCCAGGGCCAGCGTGTCCTCGTCCAGGCGCAGGCCGCTGTCGACGTTCTCGGGCAGTTCGGTCACCCGGTGCAGGTCGCCGCCGCGCTTCTGCGCGAGGCGCTGGCGGGCGTAGTCGACGACCACGCTGCGCATCGCCGAGGCGGCATAAGCGAAGAAGTGCCCGCGGTCGTTGAAGCGCGCGTCCGGGCGGGCGGCCAGCTTGAGGTAGGCCTCGTGCACCAGGGCGGTGGCGTCGAGCGTCATGCCGTGGCGGCCGGCCAGTTGCCGCCGCGCCATCTGGTGCAGCTCATGGTAGAGCGTGGTGAGCACGCGATCGAGCGCATCGCGATCGCCGCCGCGTGCGGCATCCAGCCAAAGGGTGATGTCGGTGCCCGTGTGCATGGCGTCCCCCTTCCGGGGCCGACTATAGCGCGGGCCGGGGCGCCGCGACGGACCGCCTCAGCGCTGGCAGCGCGGGCACCAGACCGTGGTGCGCTGGGCGATCAGGGCCTGCCGCAGCGGCGTGCCGCAGCCCGGGCACGGCAGGCCGCCGCGGCCGTAGGCCGACAGCTCCTGCTCGAAGTAGCCCGGTGCGCCGTCGGGGCTGATGAAATCGCGCAGCGTGGTGCCGCCGCGGCCGATCGCATAGGCCAGGATCCGGCGGATCTCCGCGGCCAGGCGCACGTAGCGCTCGCGCGAGATCCGGCCCGCCTCGCGCAGTGGCGAGATGCCCGCGGCGTGCAGCGCCTCGGCCGCATAGATGTTGCCGACGCCGACGACGATGCGCTGGTCCATCAGGAACGCCTTGACCGGCGCGCGACGGCCGCGGCTGGCGGCGAACAGGTACGCGCCGTCGAAGTCCGCGTCCAGCGGCTCGGGGCCCAAGGCGCCCAGCAGCGGATGCACGGTGCCCACGGGCTGCCACAGCAGGCAGCCGAAGCGGCGCGGATCGTTGAAGCGCAGCACCTGGCCCGAGTCGAGCGCGATGTCGACGTGATCGTGCGTGCGCACCGGCACGTCCGGCGCCAGCACGCGCAGGCTGCCCGACATGCCCAGATGCAACAGCGCGCTGCCGGCCTCGGTGTCGAGCAGCAGGTACTTCGCGCGCCGGCGGATCGCGTCGATGCGCTGGCCGGGCAGGTGCGCGGCCACTTCGGGTGGAATCGGCCAGCGCAGGTCCGGGCGCCGCAGCGTGACCGCGGCGATCGTGCGCCCGACCAGGTGCGGGGCCAAGCCGGCGCGGGTGGTTTCGACTTCGGGCAGTTCGGGCATCGGGCGCGGTGCAGGCGGGGGAGCGCCTCCGGTTATCGGGGCGCGCGCAGTGGGTTCAATGCGGGGCGCTGAACAGCGCGGTCACGGCGCACGGCGCACGCGTGGCGCCGGGCCCCGGCCGCTCAGCCGGTCCACGCCGGCAGTCGTTTCGGCACGGCCGGCGCGTCGAGGGTCACGTACTTCGGCAGGCCGTCGCGCCCGTAGGGCGGGGGCGCCTCGCCGCGGATCAGCGGTTCCAGATAACGCCGCGCGGCCGCGGTGATGCCAGTGCCGTCGCGGCGGATGAAGCCGGCCGGCATGGTCTTCTCGTGGTTGGCCACCTTCTCCAGCGGCGCCGCCTCGATCGTCCAGCGGTAGGGCGCATCCGAGGTGCGCGCGATCACGGGCATCGTCGCGTTGCGGCCGTCGAGTGCGAAGCGCACCGCAGCACGGCCGACCGCCATCGCCTGCTCGACATCGGTCTTCGACGCGAGGTGCCGGGCCGAGCGCTGCAGGTAGTCGGGCAGCGTCCAGTGGACCTTGTAGCCGAGCGCGTCCTTGACCCGGCCGGCCAGGTGCGAGGCGACGCCGCCGAGCTGGGTGTGGCCGAATGAATCCGTGCCGCCGCCGGCATCGGCGACGAAGCGTCCGTCGGCGTCGCGGATGCCTTCGCTGGCGACGACCACGCACCAGCCCACACGCTCGACCACCCGCTTCACCTGCGCCAGGAATGCGGCCTCGTCATACGCGCGTTCGGGGAACAGGATGATCTGCGGCGCGTCGTCGGGGCCCTGCCCGGCCAGTCCCGCCGCCGCGGCCAGCCAGCCGGCATGCCGGCCCATGGCCTCGTAGACGAACACCTTGGTCGAGGTATCGGCCATCGCGGCAACGTCGAGTGCCGCCTCGCGCACCGAGACCGCGGTGTATTTCGCCGCCGAGCCGAAGCCCGGGCAGCAGTCGGTCACCGCGAGATCGTTGTCGATCGTCTTCGGCACGCCGATGCAGGTCAGCGGGTAGTCGAACTCGGCCGCCAGCTGCGAGACCTTGAGCGCGGTGTCGGCCGAATCGTTGCCGCCGTTGTAGAGGAACCAGCGCACGTCGTGCGCGCGCAGCACCTCGATCAGGCGTTCGTACTTCGCGCGGTCGGCCTCGATCGACTTGAGCTTGTAGCGGCAGGAGCCGAACGCGCCGCCGGGTGTGTGCGCGAGTGCGCGCACCGTCGCCAGCGGGATCTTCGACGCGTCGACCAGGTCCTCGCGCAGCGCGCCGAGCACGCCGTTGCGCGCGGCGAGCACCTTGACCCGGCGGCTGCGCGCCTCCTGCAGAACGGCGGATGCGGTGGCGTTGATCACGGCGGTCACGCCGCCGGACTGGGCATAAAGCAGGGCGGGCATCGGGGTCTCCGTCGATGGGGCGAGGCGGGATACGGTAAGCTGGCGCGGCCGTTCGCCGCCCTGCCGGCAGTCTACGCCGGCACGGTCGGGCGGTTTCCCACACAAGCAGGAGCGTTCGATGCGTCTGGTTCTTCTCGGTGCGCCCGGTTCGGGCAAGGGCACGCAGGCGGCACGCCTCAAGGAACACCTGCAGGTGCCGCACATCTCCACCGGCGATCTGCTGCGCGCCGAAGTGGCCGCCGGCACCCCGCTGGGACTGGAAGCCAAGGCGATCATGGCGCGCGGCGACCTGGTCTCGGACGACATCCTGCTGGGCATGCTGGAAGACCGCTTCTCGCGCGAGGACACCCGCGCCGGCTTCATCCTCGACGGCTATCCGCGCAACCTCAGCCAGGCGGCCGCGCTCGACGCGCTGCTGAAGAAGCTGGGCGTGCAGTTCGACGCCGCCGTGCAGCTGGAAGTCGACAACGAGCAGATCATCGCGCGCCTGGCCGGCCGCGCCCAGGCCGAGGGCCGTGCCGACGACAGCCCGGAATCCGTGCGTCACCGCCTCAACGTCTACGACCAGCAGACCGCGCCGGTGATCGCGTTCTACCGCGACCACGACCAGCTGACCGTCGTCGACGGTGTCGGTTCGCTGGACGAGGTGTTCGCGCGGATCGTCGCGGCGATCGGCCGGGACCAGGCGGCGGCCTGAGCGTCACCGCCGGACCGCACACGCCGTCCGACGGGGAATGCGTGATCGACAGCCGCGCGGCGGTGCCTCCACGGACGTCCGCGTGCTGGCTTCACGGCCTCGATGACGGGCCGCCCGGCGCGTAAACATCCTGCCTGTCCGGACCATCGCGCGGATGCGCGACCGTCACGTGGTCCACCGAACCGCCTGGAACTCCGCATCGTGAAACTCCACATTCTCGGGATCGCCGGCACGTTCATGGGCGGTGTCGCGGCGCTGGCGCGCGAACTCGGCCACGAGGTCGAGGGCAGCGACCAGGCCGTGTATCCGCCGATGTCGACCCAGCTCGAGCAGCTCGGCATCACCCTGCACAGCGGCTACGACCCGGCCCGCATCGGCGACGACGTCGACCAGGTGGTGATCGGCAACGCGCTGTCACGCGGCAACGCCGCGGTGGAAGCCGTGCTCGACGCCGGCCGCGCCTACACGTCGGGCGCCGAATGGCTGCGCGACCACGTGCTGCCCGGCCGCGAGGTGCTGGCGGTCGCCGGCACGCACGGCAAGACCACGACGACGACGATCCTCGCGTTCCTGCTCGAGGCCGCCGGCCGCGCGCCGGGCTTCCTGATCGGCGGCGTCGCCGAGGATTTCGGCGTTTCGGCGCGACTGGGGGGCGCTGGCCGACTCCCGGATCCGGAAGCCCGAAGCCCGTTCGTCGTCGAAGCCGACGAATACGACACCGCGTTCTTCGACAAGCGCAGCAAGTTCGTCCATTACCGGCCGACGGTCGCGGTGCTCAACAACCTCGAGTTCGACCACGCCGACATCTTTCCCGACATCGCCGCGATCGAGCGCCAGTTCCACCATCTGGTGCGCACCGTGCCCGGGCGCGGCCGGTTGATCGTCAACGGCCACGACGCGCATCTCGAAGCGGTGCTGGCGATGGGCTGCTGGACCCCGGTCGAGCGCTTCGGTTTCGACCCCGGCTTCGACTGGAGCGCCGAGCGCATCGCCGCCGACGGCAGCGCGTTCCGCGTGCGCCATCGCGGCGTCGACGTCGGCGTCGTCGAGTGGCCGCTGGTCGGCGACCACAACGTGCTCAATGCGCTGGCCGCGATCGCCGCCTGTGCGGCGGTCGGTGTCGACGCGGCCGACGTGCTGCCCGCGCTCGCCCGCTTCCGCAGCGTCAAGCGCCGGCTCGAGGTGATCGGGCATGGCCGCGGCGTCACCGTCTACGACGATTTCGCCCACCACCCGACCGCGATCGCGACCACGCTGGCCGGCCTGCGCGCGAAGGTCGGCACGGCGCGGATCGTCGTGGCGATGGAGCCGCGCAGCAATTCGATGCGGCTCGGCGCGCATGCCGAGGCGCTGGCGCCGTCGCTGGACCTCGCCGACGCGGTGGTGTTCCTGCAACGGCCGGAACTGGCCTGGGACGCGGGCCGTGTGGTCGACGCCGTGCGCGGCGACGCCCATGCGGTGGCCGACGTCGACGCGCTGCTCGACACACTCGGGGCACTGTCGGCCGAGGGCGACCATGTGGTCTTCATGTCCAACGGTGGCTTCGACGGCGCACCGCGCCGGTTCCTGGCGCGTCTGGGCATCTGATCGCAGGCTGCCTGCGTACACTGATCACGTGTCCGACGACATCGACCATCTGCCGCTCTTTCCGCTGCGCACCGTGCTGGTGCCCGGGGCCGCGCTCGGCCTGCGGGTGTTCGAGCCGCGCTATCTCGACCTCGTGCGCGAGTGCGGGCGCCGGGGCACGGGCTTCGGCATCTGCCTGATCCTGGACGGTAACGAGGTCGGCGCGGCAGCAACGCCCGCCGGGTTCGGCACCGAGGCCGTGATCGAGGACTTCGACATCGGCGGCGACGGCCTGCTGACGCTGCGGGTGCGCGGCGCGCGGCGCTTCCAGGTACGACGCACGCGGGTCCGCGACAACGGCCTGATCATGGCCGACGTGGCCTGGCGCGCCGCCGATCCGGTGGTCGACCTGCAGCCCGAACATGCGCTGCTGGGCATCGTGCTGCGCAAGATCCTCGAGCAGATCGACGGCGCCGACCAGGTGTTTCCCGAGCCGCATTTCGACGATGCGGCCTGGGTCGGCTGGCGGCTGGCGGAGCTGCTGCCGCTCGAGCAGCCGCAGCGCCAGCACCTGCTGCAGCTCGACGATCCGGACGAACGCCTGGAAACCCTACTGCGGCTGGTCGACGACGAGTGACGGCGGCGCGGTCGTGCGCAGCCGCAGCGTCGGCACGCCCGACTGCGGATGCACGGCCTCGGCCGGCCCGAAACTGTCCAGCACCTCGCGCAGGCCCTGATGCACGACCTGGGCATCGGGCTGCGGCTGCCACAAGCCGAACACGCCGAAGTGCCGCGTGTAGCGCATCGACTGGCTGGTGCCCACCCACAGCGGCTCGCCCGATTCCAGTTGCACGGGCGCCTGCCACAGGCGCAGCACGTCCAGTTGCCCATCGCCTGCATCGCGGCGCATCAGCAGGGTCTCGGCCACGGTGTCCAGTGTCGCGGGCAGCACGAAGTGACCGGCATCATCGACATCGTCATCCAGCAGGTTGAGCACGTGCATCCAGTTCGCCTGCGACTGGACGCGCCAGCCCTGGCTCTCCAGCCGCGCCTGCAGCGGTGCCAGCGGGCCGGCGATCTGCAGGTCGAGTGGCCAGCGATGCGCGGGATCGCGCTCGCGCAGCTGACCGGGCAGACGGGTCCACTCACCGTCCCACCAGGCGGCCGCGTCGATCGTCACCGCCGGCGGCCGCGGCGCGAACTTCTCCAGCAGCGGGTCCACCGCACGCGGTGCGTGCCACAGCGCGGCGGCCGCGAACGTGATGTAGAAGATCAGCGCCACCGGGCGCATCCAGAACGAGCGCTCGACGTGGCGCCGGTAGGCGAGCCCCAGCACCAGCAGCCAGACGATGCCCAGCAGCATCCCGCCGACGATGTCGCTGAGCCAGTGGGCGCCCAGATACAGGCGCGCGAAGCCCAGCACGGCGACGATCACGCCGGAGACCAGATAGGGCCACACCCGTGAGCGCCCCGGCAGCTCGCGCGCAATCAGCACGGCGAAGAAGCCGAACACGATCGTGCACAGGGTGATCTCGACCGCCGGGAACCCGAACCCGCCGTGCACCGTGGGCGGCTTGGGCATGTCGATGACCGCGCCGAGCAATGCGGTCAGCGCCATGCCGAACGCGATCGCCGCCAGCCAGTGCGCGGCGCCGAGCCAGCGCCGCCGCCACAGCAGCCACACCAGGGTCAGTGCCACCGCCGGCGCGAGCACCTGCACGTCGCCGATCGACGCCAGCGCCGCCATCATCCGGTCGGCGAGCGGATTGCGCAGTTCGTACATGAACTGGAACACGGTCTGGTCGATCAGCAGCGGCTCGCCGCGCATGATCACCGTCGCCAGCAGCGCGAAGCAGGCCCAGCCGATCGCCAGCAGGCAGACCGCGAGGATCGCCAGCGACGCCGATTCGGGGCGGCGTGGATCAACCAGCGCGACCGCGTACCGGCCCAGCCGCGGATGCGCGCTGCTCCACGCCAGCAGGCGCGCCAGCAGGCTGTTGGCGTGCGCGTCGAACCAGCGGTAGGTGTAGATGACGATCGCCCAGGCCAGCGCCAGTACCACCGCCAGCGCGCCGAGCACGATCGCCAGCCGGTCGGCGACGGCAGCCACCGCGTCGTAGGACGCGCCCAGCAGCCAGCCCGGCGCCAGGAACAGCGCGCCCCATGAGACGCAGGCCGCCGCGCTGACCGGCAGGTACTGGCGCAGCGGCATGTGGGCCATGCCGGCGATCGCCGGCACGAACGGACGGATCGCGCCGACATACCGCGCCACCAGAATGCTCTTGACCGCATTGCGCCGGAACAGCAGCTCGCCGCGCTCGAGCAGCGACGGGTAGCGGCGGAACGGCCACACGCCGCGCAGGCCGTGGCCCCAGCGGCGGCCGACCCAGTAGCTGAGGCCATCGCCGGCCATTGCGCCCAGCGACGCGCAGGCGACGGCGTACGGGCCTGAAATCTCGCCCAGGCCGATCAGCACGCCGATCGCGAACAGCAGCGGCAATGCGGGGATCAGCACGCCCAGCACGATCACCGCATCGCAGAACGCGATCAGGAAGATCACGAGGCCCGCAGCGACGGGGTGATTGCCGACCCATGTGACCAGGCTGTTGAAGAAGTCGCTGAGCATCACGCCATTATGGCAGCGCGTCCCGCCGCGCCTGCACCCGCATCGGCACCGCGTGGGGCTCGCGTTAACCGCGCATCGGGTCCGTACAATGCGGCCGATGTCCCGATCCGATCCGCGCGCCGACGGCGCCACAGAACTCGAAGCGCTGAAGGCCGACAGCTTCGGCCGCATCGCGTTGATGCGCGGCGCCGACGGCGAGCGCTTCGTGCGTCGCGACCTGCGCCACGTCCCGCTGTGGCTGCGGCTGCCCGCGTGGTGGCTGGCGCGGCGCGAAGCGCGCGGGCTCGAGGCCGTGGCCGGCCTGCGCGATGTGCCGCAACTGCTGGGCTGGGACGGCCGCCGGCTCGATCGCAGCTACATGTCGGGTGCGGCGATGTACCAGCGGCCACCGCATGGCGATCTGATCTATTTCCGCCGGGCCCGTCGTCTGCTGCAGGCCCTGCACCGGCGCGGTGTCGCGCACAACGATCTGGCCAAGGAGGCCAACTGGCTGGTGCTCGACGATGGCCGGCCGGCGATCATCGATTTCCAGCTCGCGGTGCGCGGCGATCCGCGCGCGCGCTGGATGCGCCTGCTCGCGCGCGAGGACCTGCGCCATCTGCTCAAGCACAAGCGCATGTATTGCCGGGCGAGTCTGACCCCGGTCGAGATGCGCGTGCTCAAGCGCACCTCGTGGGTGCGCGATCTGTGGTTCCGCACCGGCAAGCCGGTCTACCGCGTGGTGACGCGGAAGATCCTCAAGTGGGAAGACAACGAGGGCCAGGGCCCGAAGCCCTGAGCGCGGCTCAGCGCAGGGCGAGCACGCGGCGGCCGGTGAAGCGGCGCGCGTCGTCGAAGTCGTAGCCCACGCGCAAGGTCCCATCGTCCGCGCAGGCATGGCAGGTGCGCATCGGTGTGACGAACACCAGGCGCACGCCGCCGCCGTCGAGTGCCTCCTGCCCGTCAGCGCGCGCGGGCGCCACAGGGAAGGCGTCGGGGTGCGCCTCGCGGAACGCGACGACGTCGGCGTGGGCCGGCTCCGCGCCGGCCAGCGGGTCGGCATCGACATCGATGATGCGTCCGGCCGCATCGACCAGCCAGGTGCCCTGATTGGTGTTGGCGCGGAACGGGAATTCGGTCGTCGCCACGCCAACGCCCTCGATCGACTGCCACGCCGCGACATGGCCGGCCTCGCCACGCTCGGCGAGCTGCGCCGTGGCCGCCAGCGCGGCCGGGCTCGCGCCGCTCGCCTGCATCGTCTCGCGCAGGCAGGCCTCGACCGGCGTCGCGCCACTGCCGCATTCCTCCAGCGTGCCGGTCCACACCGCGTCGGCGTCGAGGGGAACCGTCGTGGTGAAGGTGCCACTCGCTTCGGGCACCACGGCCGGTGGCGCCTGGCAGGCGGTCAGTGCGGACAGCAGCAACAGCATGAGGACCGGACGAGGCATCGAGGGCGGTTCCGCGGGTGAGAGCGCCCAGTATTCCGCAGTCCACTGAACGTTCGCTGCCGGCGCCCTGAAACGCGCCGCATAATGCCGCTCCGTCCGCACAGGAGCGCCGCATGTCGACACTGGCCGGCAAGACCCTCTTCATCACCGGTGCCTCGCGTGGCATCGGCCTGGCGATCGCCGAACGCGCCGCGCGCGATGGTGCCAACGTCGCGATCGCCGCGAAGTCGGAAGTCGCCAATCCCAAGCTGCCCGGCACGATTCACAGCGCCGCGCGCGCCGTGGAGGCCGCAGGCGGCCGCGCGCTGGCGCTCAAGTGCGACATCCGCGAGGACGACCAGGTGCGCGCCGCGGTTGCCGCAACCGTTGAAGCCTTCGGCGGCATCGACATCCTGGTCAACAACGCCAGCGCGATCTGGCTGCGCGGCACGCTGGATACGCCGATGAAACGCTTCGACCTGATGCAGCAGGTCAATTCCCGTGGCAGCTTCCTGTGCGCGCAGGCCTGTATGCCGCATCTGTTGAAGGCGTCGAACCCGCACATCCTCACCCTGTGTCCGCCGCCGTCGCTGGATCCCAAGTGGTGGGCGCCGCATACCGGCTACACGCTCGCGAAGATGGGCATGAGCTTCGTCACGCTGGGGCTTGCCGCCGAGTTCGGGCCGCAGGGCGTCGCCGTCAACGCGCTGTGGCCGCGCACGCTGATCGGCACCGACGCGCTGAACATGATTCCCGGCGTCGAGCGCGGCAACGGCCGCAACCCGACGATCATGGGCGACGCCGCGCACGCGGTGCTGGTACGCGAGGCCGCGGGTTTCCACGGCCGCTTCCTGATCGACGACGAGGTGCTGGCCGAGGCCGGCATCACCGATCTCGATGCCTATGCGATCGATCCGTCGCAGCCGCTGTTGCCGGACCTGTTCCTCGACTGAGCGTTGCGTTTCAGCGCGGCCACAAGCGGCGCTGGCGAAGCGCGCCGGGCACCGCCAACGCAGCGCCGACGATTGCGCCGGTCACATGCGCGGCATGGATCACCGGAAACGCGGCCACGCCTGCGACCGGCGTCCACTGTTCCGCGATGAGCTTGCCGGCCAACAGTACGGTGCCGATAAGCGCGATGCGGCCGCCACGACGCAGCAGAAGCCACGCTGCCCAGCCGTGCAGCAGCCCCGACAAGCCGGCGTACCACTGCAGATCAGGCACGGCGAGCAGCAGCCCGGCCGCGATCAACGGCAGCATCAACAGCGACGTGACCAGCAGCGGGCGCAACAGCCGCATGCGCGCCGCGATCAGCGCCATCAGCACCAGCGCGACCAGATTGATCGCGGCATGGCGCGGATCCAGATGCACCCAGTGGCCGCTCCACAGCCGCCACAGCTCCCCGCCGAGCACCGCGTCGCGGTCCAGCACCAGGGCGTCGAATGCGCGCGCCTGCAGCACGGACGGCGACACGGTGTCAGGCCGGGCGATCAGCCCCGGCGTCGCGCCGTGAGCAGCAGCGCGAGCGCGCCGAGCAGCGCGCCCAGTTCCCACAGCCCGAGGCTGCCGCCGCCACCGCGGCCACGCCAGCTGCCGCCCGAACGGCGGTCGACCAGCTTCACCTGGCCTTCCTCGCGGACGCGCGTGCTGAAATCGGCGATCGCCACGTCGAGGTTCGTGCTCATGTCGTCCATCGCCGCCTGGAACCCCTGGCGGCCCAGGCGCTCGCGGGTGTCGCCGACGCGGATCGCGGTCGAACCCGCATCGCGCTGGTCCTGGCCGGGCGCGCGCAGCAGCAGGGTGCGCGAGGCGACATGGAAGACCGTCGTCTCGACGAAGGTGCTGACCTGGTTGCGCGTGGCCGGCACGGTGTACGCGCCGATGATCGTCCAGTACAGGAACGATGCCGCGGTGTCGCCGGTATCGGCGACCTGGTCGTAGGACACCAGCGCCACGATGTCCAGGCCCTGCAGCCGTGCGATCTGCTCGAGGTTGTCGAAGCCACCGCGGCTGCGCAGGTAGGTGTCGGGAATGATCTCGATGCGCTCGATGAAGGGCTGGGCCTTGAACGTGTCGCGCACCTTCACCAGCAACTGCTGGCGATCCGCGGCGGTCAGGCCGGCCGGCTCGCGCGTCGACGGCACGAACATCAGGCCCACGCGGGCCGGCAACCGGACCTCGGGCACCCCTTCCTGCGCGGGCTCGAACTGGGTGCCCGGCGGATACAGATAGTCCACCACGCTGCTGGAGACGCCGGAGCGGTGGGTCGGGCCGTCGAAGAACGAGGCGCAGCCCGCCAGGGCGACGAGCGTGAGGGCGAGGGCGGCGACGCGTGCGCAGCGGCGCGCGGCGGAAACGATTTGATGCATGTCCATGCGGGTCCTTGTGTCCGGGGTCATCCAGCGACGACCGGCGGGACTATAGCCGGCCCTGCCAGGCCCCGGCACCGGGGCATGCCGCATGACGCTGTCCGCCGCGTCCGTCTGGATCAGGCGTCGAGCGCCTGTGCCAGATCGTCGAGCAGGTCCTGCGCATGTTCCAGCCCGACCGACAAGCGCAGCAGCCCACGCGGGGTCGTCGACGCCGGGCCTTCGATCGATGCACGGTGCTCGACCAGCGATTCGGTCGAGCCCAGTGAGGTCGCATTGGTGAACAAGCGCAGGCGACCGGCCACGGCAAGGGCCGCCGTTTCGCCGCCGTCCACTTCGAACGACAACATGCCGCCGAAGTCGCGCATCTGCGCCGCGGCCACGGCGTGCTGCGGATGATCCGGCAGGCCCGGGTAATGCACGCGCGCGACACGCGGATGCGCATGCAGGGCCAAGGCGAGTTGCTTAGCGTTGGCGCAGTGCCAGGCCATCCGCGCCGGCAGGGTGCGCACGCCGCGCAGGATCATCCAGGCCGCGAATGGCGACGCGGTGGCGCCGGCCAGCAGGCGCAGGCCGTGGCAGTCAGCCGCGTGCGCGCCGTCCTCGCGGAACGCCAGCACGCCGCCCATCACGTCGCCATGGCCGCCGAGGTATTTGGTCGCCGAGTGCAGGACGATGTCCGCGCCCAGCGCCAGCGGCTGCTGCAGCACCGGCGGGGCGAAGGTGCCATCGACCAGCAGCTGCGCGCCGGCGGCGTGCGCCACGTCGGCGAGCGCGGCGATGTCGCAGACCTTGAGCAGCGGGTTGGACGGTGTCTCGGCCCACAGCAGGCGGGTCTCGGGTCGCAGCGCGGCGCGTACCGCGTCGGGATCGCTGAAATCGGCCAGGCTCCAGGTCAGCCCCCAGCGCGGAAACTGCTGCGCGGCCAGCGCCCGGAACGAGAAGTAGCTGTCGTCGCACAGCACGACATGGCTGCCCGCCGGCAGGGCCTGCAGCGCGGTCGCGCCGGCGGCCATGCCGGTGGGAAACAGCAACGCCCGCGCGGCGCCGTCGAGCGCGGCCAGCGCCTGTTCGGTTTCGTGCTGGGTGGGATTGTCGTAGCGCTGGTACAGCCAGCCCTGCGGCAGCTGGCCGTCGGGCGTGTGCTCGAAGGTCGTGGCCAGCTGCAGCGGCACCGACAGCGCGCCACTGGTGGGGTCGGGCCGGCTGCCGGCGCGGGCGGCGAGGGTCTCAATGCGGGGCATGCTGTGCTCCGGGCGTGATGCGGGGGGAGCGCCGATTCTAGGGGCGCGGGTTCGCCGCGCGGGCGTTGCCGTTGGCGGTGTCGCACGGGCGGCCCGATAATGGCCGCGCCGGCGACCGCCTGCGCTTTCCGATGGAACCCCCCACGCCCATGACCGCTTCCCCGCCGCCGCCCGGCACTGCCGCCGATCTAATCGCCCTCGCCCAGCGTCACGTGCTGCCGGTCTATCGCCCACGCGAGCTGGTGCTCGAGCGCGGCGACGGCGCGCGCGTCTGGGACAGCGAAGGCCGCGAATACGTCGACCTGTCGGCGGGCATCGCCGTCTGCGGGCTCGGCCATAACGATCCCGATCTCGTGGCGGCACTGGTCGAACAGGCCGGCAAGCTGTGGCACACCAGCAACGTGTTCTTCAGCGAACCGCCGCTGCGCCTGGCCGCCGAACTGGTCGCCGCCAGCGGTTTCGCCACGCGCACCTTCCTGTGCAACTCCGGCGCCGAGGCCAACGAGGCGGCGATCAAGCTGGTGCGCAAGTGGGCGACCGCGCAAGGCCGCAGCCCGGATCGCCGCGTCATCGTGACCGCGCGCGGCAGCTTCCACGGCCGCACGCTGGCCGCGGTGACCGCGACCGCGCAGCCGAAATACCAGGCCGGCTACGAGCCGCTGCCCGGCGGCTTCCGCTACGTCGATTTCAACGACATCGCCCAGCTCGACGCCGCGATGGCCAATGGCGATGTCGCCGCCGTCATGCTCGAGCCCGTGCAGGGCGAGGGCGGCGTCATGCCCGCTGCCGACGGCTATCTGGCCGCGGTGCGCGCGCTGTGCGATCGCCATGACGCGCTGCTGGTGCTCGACGAGATCCAGTGCGGCATGGGCCGCACGGGCACGCTGTTCGCGCATCCCCAGGATGGCGTCGTGCCCGACATCGTCACGCTGGCCAAGGCGCTCGGCGGCGGCTTTCCGATCGGCGCCCTGCTGGCCGGCCCGAAAGTGGCCGAGGCCATGCAGTTCGGCGATCACGGCACCACCTTCGGTGGCAATCCGCTCGCCGCCGCGGTCGCGCGCGTCGCACTGCGCAAGCTGGCATCGAAGGACATCGCCGCCAACGTCGAACGTCAGTCACGCGCGCTGCGCGACGGCCTTGCCGCGCTCGATGCCGAGTTCGGCCTGTTCTCCGAAGTCCGCGGCCGCGGCCTGATGCTCGGCGCCGTGCTGCGCCCCGAGCATGCCGGCAAGGCCGCGACGATCCTCGACCACGCCGCGCGCCACGGCCTGCTGATGCTGCAGGCCGGCCCCGACGTGCTGCGGTTCGTGCCGGCGCTGAACATCACCGACGCCGACATCGCCGACGGTCTGACGCGGCTGCGCGCGGCGATCGCCGATGTCGTCGCCGCCGGCTGAGTCCGCCGCGGACGGCTGCGCGTTCTGCGCGATCCTTGCGGGCCAAATGCCCGCGAGCCTCGTCCATGAGGACGACCAGGTGGTCGCCTTCATGGGCCTGCGCCAGGCGGTGCCCGGGCACGTGCTCGTGGTGCCGCGCCAGCACGTCGACACCCTGTTCGACCTCGATGAAGACACCGCCGCCCAGCTGATGCGGGTCGCCGTCCGCATCGCACGCGCGGCCGATGCGGTCTTCGCACCCGACGGCCTCAACCTGTGGCAATCCAACCGCGAGGCGGGCGGGCAGGAGGTGCCGCATGTGCATCTGCACGTGCAACCGCGGATGAGGGGTGATGGCCTGCTGCGGATCTATCCCGTCGCGCTGCCCACGCCGGCGACCCGCGCCGTACTCGATGGGCTGGCGACGACGCTGCGCGCCGCGTTCGATGCCGGTCAGCTCAGCCCGTAGCGCCGCAGGACTTTACGCATCGACCGCGCGTCGACCACCGTGTCGGCATGCAGGCCGGCGGCGCGGGCACCCTGCACATGGACGAACAGATCGTCGACGAACAGCGTTTCCTGCGCGCGCACGTCGAAATGCGTGAGTGCGAGTTCGAAGATCGCGCGGTCGGGCTTTCTCGCGCCCAGCGCGCCGCTGCACAGCACGCGGCCGTGGAGCCTGGGAAGCAGTGGCGCGACGATCCGCGGCATCGCGTCGAGCACCAGCGCGCCGTTGTTGGTCAGCACGCCGATCTCGACCTGCTCGGCCACCGCTGCGACGAGATCCAGCATGGCGGGCTCCGCGGTCGTCGCGGCGATACGCGCCTCGATCCACGTGTCGGCTTCGATCGTGCGGCCGAGGCCGTCACCGAGGCGTTGAAGATAGGTCGCGCGATCGATGGCGCCGCTGTCGTAGGCGCGTTCCAGTCCGGACGCGAGCAGCACCCGAGATGCGTGGGCCGGCGTGCAGTCGGCGACGCGGGCCAGATAGGCGAGACGCGCATGATGCGAATAACGCACCAGCACGCCGTCGAAGTCGATCAGCACCAGCCGTATCGGCGGCGGCGTCCTCACCCCGCCGGCTCGTCCTGCGGAAGCCCGTGACCGCAGCGGCGGCAGTGCCAGGCTTCCTGCTCGTGATCCTGCAGTCCGCATTCGCTGCAGCGGACGTGGCGCCGTTTCGGGCGCAGTGTGCTGGCGAGCTCGGCGGTGTAGATGCCCGTGGGCACCGCGATGATGCTGTAGCCGATCAGGATCAGGATCGAGGTCACGAAGCGGCCGAACGGCGTGCCGGGCGAGATGTCGCCGAAGCCGACGGTGCCCATCGTCACCACCGCCCAGTACATGCCGGTCGGGATGCTGGTGAAGCCGTGCTCGGGGCCTTCGACCACGTACATCAGCGCGCCGAAGATCACGACGATGGTGATCAGCGCGCAGACGAATACCGAGATCTTGCGCCGGCTGCGCGCCATCGCGGTGATCAGCACGCTCGCCTCGCTGGAGTACTGCACCAGCTTGAGCACCCGGAACACGCGCAGCAGCCGCAGCACACGGATCACCAACAGGTACTGGCTGCCGGCGAACAGCAGCGACAGATAGCTCGGCAGGATCGCCAGCAGGTCGATGACCCCGAAGAAGCTCGTCGCATAGCGCAGCGGGCGGCGCACCGCCCACAGGCGCAGCCCGTATTCGATCGTGAACACGATGGTGAACGCCCACTCCGCAGCGAGCAGCGCGGAGTGCCAGCGGTCCTTCACCGCCGGTTCGCTGTCGAGCAACACCACGATCACGCTGACCAGAATGGTGACGATCAGCGCAATGTCGAAATTGCGCTCCGCGGGCGTCTCATGATGGAACAGCAACCGGTACATCCGGTTACGCAGTCCATCGGGCCTTGCAGGCAGCAGATCGCGCTCGAACGGATTGGCGCGCTCGTCGCGTTCCGTCTCGGGCGCGGGCGTGCTCATGCAGCCGCCAGCTCGGCGAAGGCACCGCGTGCAGCCTCGAGCGTCGCGTCGATCACGTCCGCGTCGTGCGCGGCGGACATGAAGCCGGCCTCGAAGGCCGACGGCGCGAGATACACGCCGCGGTCGAGCATCGCGTGGAAGAAGCGGTTGAACGCGGCCGTGTCGCAGGCCACGGCCTGGGCATAGGTGTCCACATACGCCTGGTCGGTGAAGAACAGGCCGAACATGCCGCCGACACGCGTCGTGGTGAACGCCACGCCGGCCTCGCGCGCGGCGGCCTCGAGGCCGTCGCACAGTGCATTCGAAGCGCCTTCGAGCGCGTCGTGGAAGCCCGGTGCCGATACCAGATCGAGCATCGCCAGGCCCGCGGCCATCGCCACCGGATTGCCGCTCAGCGTGCCGGCCTGATAGATCGGCCCGGCCGGTGCGATCTGTTCCATCAGGTCGCGGCGTCCGCCGTAGGCACCGACCGGCATGCCGCCGCCGATGATCTTGCCGAACGTGCTCAGGTCGGGCGTCACCCCGTAGCGCGCCTGCGCGCCGCCGAGTGCAACGCGGAAACCGGTCATCACTTCGTCGAAGATCAGCAGCGCGCCGTGCCGGGTGCACAGATCGCGCAGGTGCTGCAGGTAGCCGTCGCGCGGCGGCAGGCAGTTGGCGTTGCCCACGACGGGTTCGATGATCAGCCCGGCGATGTCGGCACCCACCTGCTCGAACAGCGCGGTCGCGGCGTCGAAATCGTTGTAGGGCAGGGTCAGCGTCAGATCGGCGAGCGCTTTCGGCACGCCGGGCGAGGTCGGCACGCCGAGCGTCAGTGCGCCGCTGCCGGCCTTGACCAGGAACGAATCGCCATGACCGTGATAGCAGCCTTCGAACTTGACGATGCAGGGGCGGCCGGTCGCGCCGCGCGCGAGGCGGATCGCCGACAGCGTGGCCTCGGTGCCGGAGTTCACCATGCGCACCATCTCGCACGACGGGATCAACGTGGTCAGCCGCTCGGCCATCGTGACTTCGGCCTCGCACGGGGCGCCGAAGGACAGACCGCCACCGATCGCCCGCTTCACCGCCTGGCGCACGCTGGCGTGGTTGTGGCCGACGATCATCGGGCCCCATGAGCCCACGTAGTCGATGTAGCGGTTGCCGTCGACGTCGAACAGATACGGGCCATCCGCGCGCTGGACGAAGAACGGCTCGCCGCCCACCGATTTGAACGCGCGCACCGGCGAGTTCACGCCGCCTGGCAGCAGGTGGCGGGCGCGTTCGAACAGGGCGTGCGAGCGGGAGGTGTCCATCGGAACTCCGGAAGTCGGGGGATTACAGATCGAAGGCGGCGCGGTAGGCGCGGGCGGCCGCTGCAGGATGGCGTGCATCGAAAACGCCGCTGATCACGGCCACCAGATCCGCACCGGCGGCCACGAGCTGGCGCGCATTGTCCGGCGTGATGCCGCCGATCGCCACCCGCGGCACCGGCGGCAGCGTCGCATCGCGCAGCAGCGCCTTGCCGGCGACCGGGGCGCCGGGCTTCGTGGGTGACGGGAAGAACGCGCCGAATGCCACATAACTCGCGCCGGCGGCGACCGCGCGCTGCGCGCGCGCGATGTCGGCGTAACACGACGCGCCGAGGATCGCTTCCGGGCCCAGCGCTGCGCGTGCCTCGCCGAGTTCGCCGTCGTCGTGGCCCAGGTGGGCCCCGTCAGTGCCTTCGTCCGCGGCCAGTCGCCAGTCGTCATTGACGATCAGCGGCACGCCGGTGGCACGGCACAGCGGCAACAACGCCAGCACCTGGGCGCGGCGCAGCGCGGCATCGGCCCGTTTGTTGCGGTACTGCAGCCAGGTCGCATGCGGCAGCACCGGAGCGACGCGTGCGAGCAGTCGCGCGGTGTCGGTTTCGTCGGGCGTGAGCAGGTACAGGCCGCGGGGCGCGGCGACGGAGCGGGCGTTCATCGGCGTGGGTTCCGGTGGAGGGAGCGCGATGGGACAATGCGGCATTACTTCCTAAGCCGCGTGCGGGCCATTATCCGATGAACGATTCGACGACGCAGACCGCCCACCGGACCTGGATGTGCGTGGTCTGCGGTTTCATCTACGACGAGGCCGCCGGCATTCCGGACGAAGGCATCGCGCCCGGCACCCGTTGGGAGGATGTGCCCGAGACCTGGACCTGTCCCGATTGCGGCGTCACCAAGGACGACTTCGAGATGATGACGGTCTGACGACACGTCAATGCGTGGCACGTCCGGCGCCGCCGATGCGCAGCAGCTGGGCCCGCAGTTCGCCGGCGTCGTCGGCATCCGCGTGGCGCACCAGATAGCGGCTGAGATCCTGCCGGGCGCCATCGAGGTGCCCGAGGGCCACATAGCCGAGCGCGCGTTCGCGCAGGGCATCCGGCGTATCCGGCGCCAGCTTCAGCAAGCGGTCCGCGCAGCGTACGACGCGCGGCCAGTCCTCGGCCGTCTGGTAGACGCCCATCAGATTGCGCAGCATGCGCATCAACATCGTCCGCGGCGACGCCGGCCGCAGGATCCGTGACAGCGTGGCGTCGTCCGGCGCGTCGCCGCCCAGATGGGGCCGGGCCCGCGTGCGCAGTTCCTCGAGATCAAGCGGGCGACCGCTGTTGAACGGGTCCATGACCAGCATTCCGTCGTCGACCGGAAGCCGCACCAGGAAGTGGCCGGGGAATGAAATCCCGTCCAGGGCGAGATCGAGCCGCCGCGCGACTTCCATCTGCACCATGGCGAGCGAGATCGGATTGCCCAGGCGCCGGTCGAAGACTTCGTTGAGATAGCTGTTGCGCGGGTCGTAATAGCGTTCGTGGTCACCGGTGTAGCCCAGTTCCTCGAACAGGTGACGGTTGATCGCCTGCATCTTCAGCGGGCCGTACGCGATCGTGTCGATCTCCACACGCAGGTGCGCCACATGGGTGCGGACGAGGGCGTGGTAGTGGTCGGCGTCGAGAGCCGGGTACTCGTCGCGCGCGATCAGCAGCGCGACCTCGAACAGCGGCAATGCCTCGTCGTCGAGCCCGGCCAGCGCGTTCCAGTCTGGGAGCGGCGTGGCGTCATCCATGCCCGAAGCCTGCGCCGGTGCATCGCACCATGCAAGCCGACGCACCGATCAGGGGGCGGCGATCGCCGGCGAGAGCGTCAGTTCGGCGCCGTCCTGCAGCCCGATGCGCTGGGCTTCGCCGGCATTGAGCTCCAGCACATAACGGGCCGGTGCGCTGCTCGGATAGCTCGGGCAGCGGTTGCCGCCGGAACAGGGCGGCACGTCGCGCTGCTGCGACACCAGCCGCCGCGCATCGTCGAAATAGAGGATGTCGAGCGCGATGCGGGTGTTCTTCATCCAGTAGGCCAGCGGCGCCTCGTGTTCATGGATAAACAGCATGCCGCGGTCGGCCTCCATCGAATCGCGGAACATCAGTCCGCGTGCACGGGCTTCATCGGTATCCGCGATCTCCACGCGGTACCGGTGCCCATCCAGTTCCACCCAGGGGTCGCTCGCACACGCAGGCAGCAGCAGGGGCGCCAGCAGGGCGAGCAGAAGCAGACGGGCGATGCGCATGGTGTCGAAACCGGGAGGTGGGCGGGACACCCACCTTCTGCAAGTCCGTGCGGGTCGTCAAGAATGAGGCGGGCAGGGGCTTTGCAAACCGAAATGATCTGTGCATAATTCGCGCCCCGCACGGCGGGCTGCTCTTCGGAGCGGCGGGTCGGGCGGGGAGTGAGGAGGTCGAAAACGCGTTTCACGCGGTGTTGACAGACTCGGAAGCCGCGGTAAGATGTGCGGCTCGCTTCAACGAAAAGGCCTTCGGGCCGGACGCTGAAGCCGGCAGAACTCTCCCCCTCACGGGGTGTTGACGAAAGCCAAAACCGCGCTAGAATGGGCGGCTCGCTTCGGAGGAAACGACGAAGCAGTGGGAAGCAGGCGCTGAGGCCGCTTCCGCAGATCTTTGACAGTGTGCGCAGGATACTTATGCGGACGTCTGGCTGGTGGTGTTAGTCCATTAGCAGACGTTCTAGAAAGAGCAAGAAAGATTCAAAAGCATGCAAATGCTGGTGAGTAGTTCGAGTTCTGGAAAAGACGACTGCACTCGAAGCATTAGATGTCACTTCGGTGATGTCGAAAATTTTAAGTGAAGAGTTTGATCCTGGCTCAGAGTGAACGCTGGCGGCAGGCCTAACACATGCAAGTCGAACGGCAGCACAGAGGAGCTTGCTCCTTGGGTGGCGAGTGGCGGACGGGTGAGGAATACATCGGAATCTGCCTATTTGTGGGGGATAACGTAGGGAAACTTACGCTAATACCGCATACGACCTACGGGTGAAAGCGGAGGACCTTCGGGCTTCGCGCAGATAGATGAGCCGATGTCGGATTAGCTAGTTGGCGGGGTAAAGGCCCACCAAGGCGACGATCCGTAGCTGGTCTGAGAGGATGATCAGCCACACTGGAACTGAGACACGGTCCAGACTCCTACGGGAGGCAGCAGTGGGGAATATTGGACAATGGGCGCAAGCCTGATCCAGCCATGCCGCGTGGGTGAAGAAGGCCTTCGGGTTGTAAAGCCCTTTTGTTGGGAAAGAAAAGCAGTCGGTTAATACCCGATTGTTCTGACGGTACCCAAAGAATAAGCACCGGCTAACTTCGTGCCAGCAGCCGCGGTAATACGAAGGGTGCAAGCGTTACTCGGAATTACTGGGCGTAAAGCGTGCGTAGGTGGTTTGTTAAGTCTGATGTGAAAGCCCTGGGCTCAACCTGGGAATTGCATTGGATACTGGCAGGCTAGAGTGCGGTAGAGGGTAGTGGAATTCCCGGTGTAGCAGTGAAATGCGTAGAGATCGGGAGGAACATCCGTGGCGAAGGCGACTACCTGGACCAGCACTGACACTGAGGCACGAAAGCGTGGGGAGCAAACAGGATTAGATACCCTGGTAGTCCACGCCCTAAACGATGCGAACTGGATGTTGGGTTCAATTAGGAACTCAGTATCGAAGCTAACGCGTTAAGTTCGCCGCCTGGGGAGTACGGTCGCAAGACTGAAACTCAAAGGAATTGACGGGGGCCCGCACAAGCGGTGGAGTATGTGGTTTAATTCGATGCAACGCGAAGAACCTTACCTGGCCTTGACATGTCGAGAACTTTCCAGAGATGGATTGGTGCCTTCGGGAACTCGAACACAGGTGCTGCATGGCTGTCGTCAGCTCGTGTCGTGAGATGTTGGGTTAAGTCCCGCAACGAGCGCAACCCTTGTCCTTAGTTGCCAGCACGTAATGGTGGGAACTCTAAGGAGACCGCCGGTGACAAACCGGAGGAAGGTGGGGATGACGTCAAGTCATCATGGCCCTTACGGCCAGGGCTACACACGTACTACAATGGGAAGGACAGAGGGCTGCAAACCCGCGAGGGCAAGCCAATCCCAGAAACCTTCTCTCAGTCCGGATCGGAGTCTGCAACTCGACTCCGTGAAGTCGGAATCGCTAGTAATCGCAGATCAGCATTGCTGCGGTGAATACGTTCCCGGGCCTTGTACACACCGCCCGTCACACCATGGGAGTTTGTTGCACCAGAAGCAGGTAGCCTAACCGCAAGGGGGGCGCTTGCCACGGTGTGGCCGATGACTGGGGTGAAGTCGTAACAAGGTAGCCGTATCGGAAGGTGCGGCTGGATCACCTCCTTTAGAGACAAGGCTGCATCGCTTGTCCAGGCGTCCTCATAAGTAACCTGCACGATTGGTAATCAAGCAAGACTGGGTCTGTAGCTCAGGTGGTTAGAGCGCACCCCTGATAAGGGTGAGGCCGGTGGTTCGAGTCCTCCCAGACCCACCACTTGGGGCCTTAGCTCAGCTGGGAGAGCACCTGCTTTGCAAGCAGGGGGTCGTCGGTTCGATCCCGACAGGCTCCACCATTCTTGATTGATGAGATACCGATCGCTGCGCACACATCAGATTTGAATGGTGCCGGGCATTGTGGCCCGACACCGGTTCTTTGAAAAATAGGGAAGTAGCGAGCGTCTGAGACAAGAACTCATACGTGTCGTGTGGCTAAGGCGGGGACCTCGAGTCCCTAGTAAATTGAGTCGTTATATTTGCGTCGATGCTTTGTACCCATCGACAGAAGTATGGCTCCGAGGCAACTTGGGGTTATATGGTCAAGCGAATAAGCGCACACGGTGGATGCCTTGGCGGTCAGAGGCGATGAAGGACGTGGTAGCCTGCGAAAAGTATCGGGGAGCTGGCAACAAGCTTTGATCCGGTAATGTCCGAATGGGGAAACCCACCTCTTAGGAGGTATCGTGCAGTGAATACATAGCTGTACGAGGCGAACGCGGTGAACTGAAATATCTAAGTAACCGTAGGAAAAGAAATCAACCGAGATTCCCTGAGTAGTGACGAGCGAACGGGGAACAGCCCAAAAGTCGATATGGTTCTAGCAAAACGGTCCTGGAAAGACCGGCCATAGAAGGTGATAGCCCTGTATGCGAAAGGGCCATATCGATGAAAAATGAGTAGGGCGGGGCACGAGAAACCCTGTCTGAATATGGGGGGACCATCCTCCAAGGCTAAATACTCCTGACCGACCGATAGTGAACCAGTACCGTGAGGGAAAGGCGAAAAGAACCCCGGAGAGGGGAGTGAAATAGACCCTGAAACCGTGTGCGTACAAGCAGTAGGAGCCTCGCAAGGGGTGACTGCGTACCTTTTGTATAATGGGTCAGCGACTTATTGTTCGTGGCAAGCTTAACCGTATAGGGGAGGCGAAGGGAAACCGAGTCTGATAAGGGCGCATAGTCGCGGGCAATAGACCCGAAACCGGGTGATCTAGTCATGCCCAGGGTGAAGGTTGAGTAACATCAACTGGAGGCCCGAACCCACTCCCGTTGCAAAGGTAGGGGATGAGGTGTGATTAGGAGTGAAAAGCTAATCGAACCCGGAGATAGCTGGTTCTCCTCGAAAGCTATTTAGGTAGCGCCTCATGTGAATCTTCTTGGGGGTAGAGCACTGTTATGGCTAGGGGGTCATTGCGACTTACCAAACCATTGCAAACTCCGAATACCAAGACAGACTGCATGGGAGACACACGGCGGGTGCTAACGTCCGTCGTGAAAAGGGAAACAACCCAGACCCACAGCTAAGGTCCCAAATTATCACTAAGTGGGAAACGATGTGGAAAGGCACAGACAGCCAGGAGGTTGGCTTAGAAGCAGCCACCCTTTAAAGAAAGCGTAATAGCTCACTGGTCGAGTCGGTCTGCGCGGAAGATTTAACGGGGCTAAGTGATAAACCGAAGCTTGGGGTGCACATATTTATATGTGCGCGGTAGAGGAGCGTTCCGTAAGCCGTCGAAGGCAGATTGAGAAGTCTGCTGGAGGTATCGGAAGTGCGAATGCTGACATGAGTAACGATAATGGGGGTGAAAAGCCTCCACGCCGAAAGCCCAAGGTTTCCTTGCGCAACGTTAATCGACGCAGGGTGAGTCGGCCCCTAAGGCGAGGCAGAAATGCGTAGTCGATGGGAAGCTGGTTAATATTCCAGCACCTCGCATAAGTGCGATGGGGGGACGGAGAAGGTTAGGTCTACCAGGCGTTGGTTGTCCTGGGGAAAGGCGGTAGGAGTGGGTCTTAGGCAAATCCGGGACCCTTTAACTCCGAGCACCGAGACGAGCTCATTAGAGCGAAGTGACTGATACCACGCTTCCAGGAAAAGCCCCTAAGCTTCAGCTTATGCAGACCGTACCGTAAACCGACACAGGTGGGTAGGAAGAGAATTCTAAGGCGCTTGAGAGAACTCGGGTGAAGGAACTAGGCAACATAGCACCGTAACTTCGGGAGAAGGTGCGCCCTTGATCGTGGCCCATGCGGGCTACAGCGATCGGGGGCCGCAGTGACCAGGCCGCTGCGACTGTTTATCAAAAACACAGGACTCTGCAAACACGAAAGTGGACGTATAGGGTCTGACGCCTGCCCGGTGCCGGAAGGTTAATTGATGGGGTCAGCCGCAAGGCGAAGCTCTTGATCGAAGCCCCGGTAAACGGCGGCCGTAACTATAACGGTCCTAAGGTAGCGAAATTCCTTGTCGGGTAAGTTCCGACCTGCACGAATGGCGTAACGATGGCGGCGCTGTCTCCACCCGAGACTCAGTGAAATTGAAATCGCTGTGAAGATGCAGCGTTCCCGTGGCAAGACGGAAAGACCCCGTGAACCTTTACTATAGCTTTACATTGAACGTTGAGTTCGTCTGTGTAGGATAGGTGGGAGGCTATGAAACCCTGGCGCTAGCTGGGGTGGAGCCAACCTTGAAATACCACCCTGTCGTGCTTGACGTTCTAACCTAGGTCCGTTATCCGGATCGGGGACCATGTATGGTGGGTAGTTTGACTGGGGCGGTCTCCTCCCAAAGAGTAACGGAGGAGCTCGAAGGTACGCTCAGCGCGGTCGGACATCGCGCACTGTGTGCAAAGGCATAAGCGTGCTTGACTGCGAGATCGACGGATCAAGCAGGTAGGAAACTAGGACTTAGTGATCCGGTGGTTCTGTATGGAAGGGCCATCGCTCAACGGATAAAAGGTACTCCGGGGATAACAGGCTGATACCGCCCAAGAGTTCATATCGACGGCGGTGTTTGGCACCTCGATGTCGGCTCATCACATCCTGGGGCTGTAGTCGGTCCCAAGGGTATGGCTGTTCGCCATTTAAAGTGGTACGCGAGCTGGGTTCAGAACGTCGTGAGACAGTTCGGTCCCTATCTGCCATGGGCGTTGGAGATTTGAGAGGGGCTGCTCCTAGTACGAGAGGACCGGAGTGGACGAACCTCTGGTGTTCCGGTTGTCACGCCAGTGGCACTGCCGGGTAGCTATGTTCGGAAGCGATAACCGCTGAAAGCATCTAAGCGGGAAGCGCGCCTCAAGATGAGATCTCCCGGGAGCTTGACTCCCCTGAAGGAACCATCAAGACCAGGTGGTTGATAGGCTGGGTGTGTAAGTACAGCAATGTATTGAGCTAACCAGTACTAATGATCCGTGCGGCTTGACCATATAACCTCAAGTTGCTTCTAACCGAAGCATCCTTGGCCAACGACACGAATGAGTCGTCTAAAATGTTCGCTACTTCCCAACCTCTGAGAGCGTGAGCGCTGTCAGTCCCACTTTCGATCGCATACCTGCGTCGATAACCGGACCGATCGGCGACCCTCCACCCTCTCCCTGGTGACTATAGCTGTATGGAACCACCCGATCCCATTCCGAACTCGGAAGTGAAACGTACATGCGCCGATGGTAGTGTGCATCTAGCATGCGAGAGTAGGTCATCGCCAGGGTTTTTTACCCCGAAACCCTCGCCCACAAGGCGGGGGTTTCTTTTTGTCCGGAATTCTTGCAGATGGGCCGCAACGGACGCGAGGAAATGCCCGCTCGCGACCGGCCGGCGGGTGACGACATTCCATCGATCGCTGAGGGAGTTAATCCCGAGACGTCGGTGGCGTGCGGTGGTGTGCGGTGATCGAAGGGCCTGAGGTTGACTGCGTGGACATCCAGAAAGCCCGAAGCAACGCGATAGGCGGGTTTACCGCTTTGAACAACGGCTCGAAAGACTGGAATGTCGCCCAGGCCGACCTCGAAGAGGGCGGGTGCGCGGATATCGAGGCCACTTGATCGAAGGAAAGCAAGATTCTCAGGATGGTGGGCTTGAACGCCCGATCGAGAAAGGACGACGCCTAGGCAGGGAATCCTCTCGAAGGCGCTGAATGCCTGAGATCCATGCCCGTTACCTGCGCTAAGCGAGTCCATCCCGACACCTGGGGAAGCGTCGCGCGCCCTCGTCTGGCGACCGTCGTCGCTACATTGCCTGCGAGGGATCGACGAGGCTCTTCGGCAGGCTGTCCGCGCCATTCCTTATCAATCGGGTTGGCAGCACGTGCCGGGCTTACGAACCTCCTGCAAAGGGCGGGTAGATCGCGCCAGCGACAGACGCGCGGTCGCATTACGCGGTCCATCAGGGAGTCCATCCCGACAACTGGGGAAGCCTCGCGCCGTCGTCTGGCGAGGTCGTCGCTACCTTGCTTGCCAGGGATCGGTGAGTGCTCTTCGACAGGCTGTCCGCACCACGTGCGTCGCCTCGAAGACCCGCCTGGATCCCGTGCGGATCTTGCGGCCGGCTATGCTGCTCACCACCTGGCGACTAGCGACATGCAGGCTCGAATGGACGTAGCGAAGCGCCCGTCGTGCTTCTCGACGGCGCCCCTGCCTGCAATTCCCGTCCGGGGCGCAGCGGGGTCGTCGTGTATCGTCCTCGGCTGCCCCCACGTCCGGACCCTTCGTCGCCGCCGATGAGCATCTACGCACTCGAGTCCGTCTTCCGCCCGCGTTCGGTCGCCGTCGTCGGCGCCAGCCCGCGGGCGCGGTCGCTCGGGCGTCTGGTGTTGCAGCAACTGCGGGACGGCGGCTTCACGGGGCCGATCGGACTGGTCAATCCGCGCTACCGGCAGATCGACGGTATCGACGCGGTGGCCCGCCTCGCGGACCTGCCGTTTGTGCCCGAGCTGGTGGTCATCGCCGCGCCACCCGCAGACGTCGCGGATGTCGCGCGTGCCGCGGCGGAACGCGGCGCCCGGGCTGCGATCGTGTTGACCCGCGACATGGGTGACGGCGCGGGCTCCCACAATGCGGCGCTCGCCGACGTGGCCCGCCAGCACGGGCTGCGGATCGTCGGGCCGAACTGTCTCGGCGTCATCGCACCGCATGCGAAGCTCTTCGCGAGTTTCGCCGCGCATGCACCGGTGCCGGGTGATCTGGCGCTGATTTCCCAGTCCGGCGCCGTCGCCGCGGGCATGATCGAATGGAGCCGGCCGCGCGGTATCGGGTTCTCCGCGGTAGCCTCGCTCGGCGACGCGCTGGATGTCGATTTCGCCGATCTTCTCGACTATTTCGCGACCGATCGACACACCCGGGCAATCCTGCTGTACGTCGAACGCATTCGCGATGCACGCAAGTTCCTCAGCGCCGCGCGGGCGGCCGCCCGCGCGAAACCGGTGGTGGTGGTCAAGCCCGGACGCCATGCGCGTTCCGCCGTGTCCGATGCGACCCAGAGCGCCGCCCTCGCGGCGCCCGACGCGGTCTACGACGCCGCGTTCCGGCGCGCCGGACTGTTGCGTGTGCACGCCCTCGATGAACTGTTCGCCGCCGCGGAGACGCTGTCCCACCTGCAGATGCCGCAGGGGCCGCGACTGGCGGTGATGACCAATGGCATCGGTGTCGGCAAGCTCGCCCTGGACCGGCTCATCGACCTGGGCGGCGAGCGCGCCGAACTCTCGGATGTGACCGTGCAGGCGCTCGACGCCGCGCTTCCGCGTGGCTGGTCGCGTCGCAATGCCGTGGACATGCTCGGCGATGCCGACGGTGCGCGGTATGCCGCGACACTCGAGGCGTTGCTCGAAGACCCCAACAACGATGCAGTGCTGGCGCTTCATGTGCCGACGGTCCTGTCCTCGCCGCGCGAGGCCGCGGACGCGGTCGTCTCGACCCTCGCGGCGCACGGTCAGCGCCCGACGCGCAAACCGACGCTGGCGGTGTGGATCGGTGACGACGCGCCGGCGCGGCAGACGCTCGGCGACGCCGGGGTGCCCGCGTTCGCGAGCGAAGCGGATGCCGTGCGCGGTTTCATGTACCTGGTGCGGCATCGCGAGGCGCAACGCGCCCTGATGGAGACCCCGCCGAGCCTGCCCGACGATTTCGTCGTCGACGTCGCGGCCGCGCGCGCAACCGTCGCGGCCGCGCTCGCGGCGGGTGCGCGCTGGCTCGATCCACCCTCGACGGCCCGGCTGTTCGAGGCCTACGGCATTCCGTTGACGCCGTCGGTGGCCTGTGCCGATGCCGCCTGCGCGGGACGCGCCGCCGAGACCCTGCTGGCCGGCGGCGGCACGGTCGCGGTCAAACTGTGGTCGGTCGACATCGCCCACAAATCGGACGTCGATGGCGTGCGCCTCGGGTTGTCCAGCGTGGACGCGGTGCGTACGGCGACGGACGAGCTGGTCGAGCGGGCGCGTCGGTTGCGGCCGCAGGCGCGTATCGACGGCGTTACCGTGCATCCGATGATCGTTCGACCCAAGGCGCGCGAACTGATCGCCGGCATCGCCGACGATCCGACCTTCGGTCCGGTCGTGGTGTTCGGACGGGGCGGCACGGCGGTCGATGTGATCGACGACAAGGCGCTCGCGCTGCCGCCGCTGGATCTCCGGCTGGCCCACGAGTTGATCGGGCGGACACGGGTTTCGCGCATCCTCAAGGCCTATCGCGACGTACCGGCGGCCGACGAACGCGCGATCGCACTGGTGCTGGTCAAGCTGGCGCAGATGGCCGCCGACATCCCGGAAATCGACGCCGTCGACGTCAACCCGCTGCTGGCCGATCGAGACGGCGTGCTGGCGCTCGATGCACGCGTCGGCATCGCGCCGGTGAAGCGCCTGCATCGCGGCCGGGGCCATCCGCGGTTCGCGATCTTTCCCTATCCGAGCGAATGGGAGCGCACGATCACGTTGGCGAACGGCGCGCAGGCCTTCGTGCGTCCGGTGCGTCCCGAGGACGACGGCATGTTTCGCCGGTTCTTCGAAAAGGTCAGCAGCGAGGATCTGCGCCTGCGGTTCTTCAGCGCGGTGCGCCATTTCAGCCACGAATTCATCGCCCGGCTCACCCAGCTCGACTACGCGCGGTCGATCGCGCTCGCGGCGATCGATCCGGTCACCGGCGAGATGCTCGGCGCGGTGCGTCTGCTCGCAGATGCGAACTACGACACCGGCGAGTACGGGATCATGGTGCGCTCGGATCTCAAGGGTGCGGGCCTGGGCTGGCGGCTGATGCGGATCATGATCGAGTACGCCGCCTGGCAGGGCCTGCACACGGTCGAGGGCCAGGTGCTGCGTGAAAACACCACGATGCTGGCAATGTGCCGCCAGCTCGGGTTCCGGATCGAGACCGATCCCGACGACGCCACGATCGCGATCGTCCGCCTGCCGATCGGCACCTTGCCCGACGCCACCTGACCACGCGCGCCTGCCGTCGCGCCGTCCGCGACCGGCGCCGCGATAATGGCGGGGTGCGCAAGATCCTCCACATCGACATGGACGCGTTCTACGCGTCGGTCGAGCAACGCGACGATCCCGCGCTGCGCGGTCGGCCCGTGGTGGTGGCCTGGCGTGGCGCGCGGTCGGTAGTCTGCGCCGCGTCCTACGAGGCGCGCCCGTTCGGCGTGCGCTCGGCGATGCCGGCGGTGACGGCCGAGCGCCTGTGCCCGGACGCGATCTTCGTGCCGCCGGATTTCGCGCGTTACAAGGCCGTCTCGCGGCAGGTGCGCGAGATCTTCCTGGAGCACACCGATCTGGTGCAGCCGCTGTCGCTGGACGAGGCCTATCTCGACGTCACGGCGCCGAAGATTCCCTCGCCCAGCGCGACCGCGACCGCCGAGGCGATCCGCGCGCAGATCCGTGAGGTCACGCAGCTCACTGCATCGGCCGGTGTCGCGCCGAACAAGTTCCTGGCCAAGATCGCCTCGGACTGGCGCAAGCCCGACGGTGTCTTCGTCGTCAAACCCGCCCAGGTGGAGGCGTTCCTCACGCCATTGCCGGTCGGCAAGATTCCCGGCGTCGGCAAGGTGATGGAGAAGAAGCTCGCCGATCTCGGCGTGGCCACCGTCGGGGATCTGCGCAGCCTCGCGCGCGAGGAGCTGGAATTACGCTTCGGTGCCTTCGGCGCGCGCCTCTACCAGCGCGCGCGCGGGATCGACGAGCGCCCGGTCGAACCCGATCAGCCGGTGCAGTCGATCTCCTCGGAAGACACCTTCGAAACCGATCTGCCGCTGGAGGATCTCGCGCCGATGATCGAGCGGCTGGCCGAGAAGACGTGGCTGGCCACGCGCAAGACCGAGCGGGTCGGGCGCACCGTCGTGCTCAAGCTCAAGACCTCGCAGTTCCGCATCCTCACCCGCAGTTTCACGCCGGATGCGCCGCCGGCGTCGCAGGACGAACTGGTCCGCATCGCCCTCGCCTTGCGCGCGCGCGTGGATCTGCCGGCCTCGACGCGGTATCGCCTGGTGGGCGTGGGGATCGGCGGATTCCGGGAGCGCGAAGAGCTGCCGATGCAGGCCGGTCTGTTCGGGGGGAGCTAGGGATCCGCTGAGGCTGTCCGTCAGCGGTGTGAACGCGGATGCGCTTCTTCAACAGGCGAGCGGTAGATCGATGCCGCCCTTGAAGCGCTTGGATCGAAATGCACTGGATTCCCGCGTTCGCGGGAATGACGAGCACGAGCAGGTTTTCTAAGGCCTTCCATACAGGACTGGAGCGGCGGGGTGGAGATGGCGTCGCGGCGAGACCGGGCTGTCGCTGCACGCGGTGCGCGGCCGTCGAGACAGATGCGCGTTGCCGTGACGCGTGCGTTTTCATCTCGGCAGCGCAGGTCGGGCGTATCGGCGTGAGGCGAAGCGCGGCGGGGGGTGTGTCCGCTGTGGGCACCCGGCGGGGGCGGCGTGCAGACATGAGACGGCGCGCCGATGCCACGCCGGACCCGGACGCAGGCCGAGCCGGAGCGCGGGACGGCAGGCCGTAGGCGGCGCTGTCTGGGCCTCGTATTCCGGAAGGCGCCCACGCTGGCTTCCCTGTGCCGCGGGAACGAGGGCGCTGCGCTGGGCGTGGCGTTTCGCTGGCGCACGCACCTGCCTCGCCACGCGGCACCCGGTCCGCCGCGCCGTCCAAGATCGCGCCGCGCCCGGATGTGTCTGCAGGTGGGCGCGTTACGCCGGCTGCCAGTCGAACGCGAGCGTCTCGTCGCGCGCGAAGCGCTGCAGGTGGTTTTCGATGACCTGCCGGTAGCGCTCGATGCTGTCGGCGTCATCCAATGTCAGTACGATCCGCAGCGCGTCGCCATCGACGCTGAAGTCCGCGCCCTGCGCGGCATCGACGAACGGCACGAACGCATGCGCCTCGTCGTCCCGGCGGATCTCGAACTTGTGCCGCCAGTGGTTGCACAGCGTGCGCAGCAGACGCGGGGCGTCATTGGATCGGGTGGTCGTGGTGGTGCGGGGCATTGCAGGCTCCGTGACGGCGTGCCGCGAGGATAGTGGGTGCGCCGTCGACGCGACGGCGCGGCGGGCCAACACTGTGTTGCAGCGGGCCGCGGCGCGCGCGATCGCGCACACTAGCGCGCCCGAAGACAGGAACGCCCGAGATGTCAGCAGTCGCCGCCGTGAACGGATTTCCCTGGCCGGTCGTGTTGTTCGATCTGGACGGCACCCTGGTCGACAGCGCCTCCGACATCGCCGCGTCCGTCAACCGCTTGCTGGTCGAGCTGGGTCACACGGCCGTCGACGAGGCGACCGTGCGTGGCTGGATCGGCGACGGTGCGGGCCAGCTGGTCGGGCAGGCGTTGCGCCATGCGGGCGACACGCGCGACGTCGAGTCGGTGATGCCGCGCTTCCTTCGTCATTACGAGGACTGCCTGCTGCTCGATCCGAGGCTGTATCCCGGTGTCGAAGCCACCCTTCAGGCCTTGCAGGCGGCCGGTGTGCGGATGGCCGTGTGTACCAACAAGCCGACGCCGTTCGTGGCGCCGCTGCTCGAGGCGATGGGCATCGCGCCGTATTTCGAGCATGTGCTCGGCGCGGGCGAACTGCCGCAGCGCAAGCCCGACCCGGCACCGCTGCGGCATCTGGCCGCGCAGTTCGGCGTGCCGGTCGAGCAGTGTCTGATGGTCGGGGATTCCTCGACCGATGCCGAAGCCGCGATCGCGGCCGGCGCGCCGCTGGTGCTGGTGAGCTACGGCTACCGGCGTGCGTTCGACCTGCACGGCTGCGGCGCGCATGCGGTGATCGACCGCTTCGAGCAGCTGCTCGCAGTGCGCTGACGCCGTACCCGGACGCGGCTCACGGCCCGGGCGCGTCCGCCAGCAGGCGCGCGCGGATTTCGGCCGCGATCCGGGCCGTCTCGCGCAGCGGCGTCACGGCGCCTGCTGTCTGTAAGGCCTCGCCCAGCACCTGCACCCGGCCGTCGGCGATGAGCCCGTCGACGAACTGCCGCGGCCGGCCGTCGACGCGCTGCGGCTCGAACGCGAACACCGGCGCGCGGGTCGCGCAGGCTTCGGACAGCATGTTCACCGAATCGGCGGAACACACCAGCCGGTCGGCCCAGGCCAGCACGCCGGGATAGGGGTTGGGGCCATCGCCTTCATCCGCCCAGAGCAGCCCCGCGCGCCCGTGGTAGCGCGTGCGCAGGGCCGCGCGTACGGCCTCGGGGGTCCGCCGCGAGCCGACCAGCAGCAGGCTGCCGCCATCGGCGGCGACGAGCGCGTCCAGTCGCCCGGCCAGCGCCGAGAACGCGGCGACATCGAACCGGCCATGGCGCGAATCGCCGCCGAGCAGCACACCGGTCCGCGGACCGGGCAGGGTGCCGATCGCCGGATGCGCACGGCGCGCCGCGGCCAGCCAGACATCGTCGACCGGATGCAGGCTGCCCCGGGTGACCAGCACGTTGTCGCCGCGTACGGCGTCGTGCTGCGGCACCACGACGAGATCCCAGTGCCGGGCGTCGAGTCGCGGATCGAGAATCTGCACTGTGCGTGCGCCGCGGTGTCCGGCCAGCCGCGTGGCGAGCGCCGCCTGACGGCCGCAGCCGATGGCGAGGGCAGGCGGCCGCCGCAGCGCGGCGGCGAAGTCCGGGCCAAAGGCCGCCTCGGCACCGGGCAGGCGCCGCGGCGCGAGCCAGCGCCAGGGCGCGCGCGTCTGCAGATGCAGGGCGTGCGCCTCGCCGCTCAACGCCTCGGCCAATGCCTCAGCCTGGCGGGCATTGCCGGCACGGCCATCACTGACCGCCCAGATTTGGTGGTAATCCGACACGATGGGCGGCGCTCGTTCCACGTATGTGACCATCCGTTCCGACCGGATCACGAGTCCTGCCGCCCGGGGACTCTACACTTCGGGGCTGTTCAGCCCAATTCTCGAGGCCCCGATGACCGACATCCTGTCCGATGCCGCGCTCGACCAGCTCTTCCGCACCGCGCGCACCTACAACGGCTTCAGCGGTGAGATCGACGACGCCACGCTGCGCCGGCTCTACGACCTGCTGAAGTTCGCACCGACGTCGGCCAATGCCTCGCCGGCGCGCTTCGTGTTCGTGAAATCGGCCGAGGCCAAGGCCAGGCTGGCGCCGGCGCTGAGCGAGGGCAATCTGGACAAGACGATGTCGGCGCCGGTCACCGTGATCATCGGCCACGACGAGGATTTCCACGAGAAACTGCCGTTCCTGTTCCCGCACACCGATGCCAAGAGCTGGTTCGACGGTCCGCGCGAGAACCGCCGCGAGGCCGCGTTCCGCAACGGCAGCCTGCAGGGCGCGTATCTGATTCTCGCTGCGCGCGCGCTCGGGCTCGACACCGGGGCGATGTCGGGGTTCGACAATGCCAAGGTGGATGCCGCGTTCTTCGCCGGCACCGCGGTCAAGTCGAACTTCCTCGTCAATCTCGGCATCGGTGATCCGTCGACGATCTTCCCGCGTTCGCCGCGGCTGCCGTTCGACGAAGCCGCCCGCATCGTCTGAGCGCACCCCAAGTCCCGCGCGGCCGCCCGGTCGCGCGTTCCACCACACGATCCATCAGGAGTTCCTCCCATGCGCACACCCCGTCTGCTGCTGCTCCCGCTCGCCGCCGCCATCGCTCTCGCCGCCTGCGCGCAGCAGGACAACGCTCCGGCCGGTACCACCGAATCGGCCGCCGCCGCGCCCGCGGTCGAAGCGCCGGTCGGCCCCGACGCCGCGGCCACGCCGGTGACCGGCGTCTCGGGCACCTACATCCTCGACCCCAAGCACACCGACGTGATCGCGCAGTGGAGCCATTTCGGCTTCTCCAACCCGATCGCGCACTTCGGCGAGGTCGATGGCCGCATCGTCTACGACGCCGACAACGTCGCCAATTCCTCGGTCGAGGTCACGCTGCCGCTGTCGGGCCTGAACTCGCATGTCGGCGATTTCGACGACCACCTGCGCAGCGCCGATTTCTTCGACGCGGCCCGGTTCCCGAACGCGACCTTCCGCAGCACCGCGGTGGAAAGCGCGGGCACCAATCGGCTCCGGGTCACCGGTGACCTGACGATCAAGGACATCACCCGTCCGGTCGTGCTCGACGTCACCATCAACAAATTCGGCGAGCAGCCGATGGCCAAGCGTCCGGCCGCGGGCTTCGATGCGGTCGCGCAGATCAAGCGCAGCGACTTCGGCGTGGGCGCGTATGCGCCGAACGTCAGCGACGAGGTCGAGCTGCGCATCACCACCGAGGCGGTGGTCGCGGAAGACGCGGCACCGGCGGCCACCCAGGCCGAGTGACATCGGCCGCCGCCACGCGCGGCGGCCACGCGGGCCCGGTTCACCGGCGCCCTGCATCGGCGCCGCACCGTGCGGCGTCGCGTCCGATCCCGCCACTCCGGCGGGATCGTTCCGTCGGCGGCCTGCGTCGCAGCCCGCCGGATCCGTTCAAGCGAGGTGCGCCATGAAACTCCATCGTCCGGCCGACGCACGCGGCCAGGTCCGCACCGACTGGCTCGACAGCCGGCACACCTTCTCGTTCGGCCATTTTCACGACCCCGACTGGATGGGGTTCGGCGCGCTGCGCGTGATCAACGAAGACCGCGTCGCGCCCGGCGCGGGCTTTCCGACGCATGGCCACGCCAACATGGAAATCCTCAGCTACGTGCTCGATGGCGCGCTCGCGCACAAGGACGACAGCGGCGGTGCCGGCATCCTGCAAGCCGGCGAGGTGCAGTGGATGGGCGCCGGGCACGGCATCGAACACAGCGAGTTCAATGCCTCGGCCGACGCGCCGGTGCATTTCCTGCAGATCTGGATCCAGCCCGACCGCGTCAATCTGCCGCCAGGGCACGCCCAGCGCGCCTTCGATGGCCAGGACCGGCGCGGCCGGTGGGTGACGCTGGTCTCCCCTGACGGCCGGGACGGCAGCCTCGCGATCCGCCAGCAGGCCACGCTGCAGGGCACGTGGCTCGCCGCCGGCGACCGGGTCGAGGCGCGCCTGCTCGCCGATCGCCGCTACTGGCTGCAGGTCGCGCGCGGCGCGGTGGACGTGGATGGCCAGCGTCTGCAGGCCGGCGACGGGCTGGGCTGGGTGGACGAAGCGACCTCGCTGGTTCTCGAGGGCGTCGATACCGACGCGGCCGACATCCTGTTGTTCACGCTGCCGCGCTGAGGCTGCCGCGTCCGTCGATACCGGGATCCGTGTCGTGATCACGGCTGCAGGCCGAGCGCGCAGCGGCGTCGCCCGCCGACGGGGTCCCGGCGGGCACGCTAGAATGGCGCCCTCCCACGTTCGATCGACGCCGCCGACATGACCGCAGCCCCCGTCCAGCCGACGCAAGCCAACGCCGCGAAGCAGTACGAGGTGCGTCGCGCCGATCTGCCGCTGAGCTGCCCGCTGCCGTCGATGGCGCTGTGGAATTCGCACCCGCGCGTCTACCTGCCGATCGAGGCCGAGGGCGGCCAGTCCGACTGCCCGTACTGCGGCGCCCATTTCGTCCTCGTCGACTGAGCGCGCCCGCGCGCGCCGCGGCCCCGTGCGCCGCCCGCTGACCGTCGTCCAGTTGCTGCCGGCGCTGTCGTCCGGCGGCGTCGAACGCTCCACGATCGAAATCTCGGCGGCCCTGGTCGCAGCCGGGCACCGGGCAATCGTGGTCTCGGCCGGCGGCCGGCTCGAACCCGCCCTGCGTGCCACGGGCGCCGAGCACGTCACGCTCGACATCGGTGCGAAGCGCCCCTGGGTGCTGTGCCACGTGTCCGCGCTGCGGCGCCTGTTCGCGGACGTGGACATCGTGCATGCGCGCTCGCGGGTGCCGGCCTGGCTCGGCTGGCTCGCGCTGCGCCGGATGCCGGCCGCGACCCGGCCGCACTTCGTCACCACGATGCACGGGCTCAATTCGCCGTCGCGCTACAGCGCGATCATGGCGCGCGGCGAGCGCGTGATCTGCGTGTCGAACACGGTGCGCGATTACCTGCTGCGGCATTACCCGCGAACCGATCCGACGTGCCTGCGGGTGATTCCGCGCGGGATCGATCCGGCGCAGTTCCCACCGGCGCCGCAGCCCGATCGCGCGGCACGTGAGCGCGTGGCGTCACAACACCCGGCGCTCGGCGGCGACGGTCCGTTGCTGCTGCTGCCCGGGCGCGGCACGCGGCTGAAGGGCCACGGCGATGCGCTGGCGCTGCTCGCCGCGCTGCGCGCCGACGGCCTTGATGCGCGGCTGTGGATGCCCGGCGCGCGCGAGGCCGGGCGCGAGGCCTACATCGCCGGTCTCGAACGCGAGGCCGAGGCGCTCGGCTGCGCCCAGGCGCTGGCGATCACCGCGCCGACGTCGGCGATCGCCCAGGCCTATGCCGCGAGTGATCTGGTGCTGCAGCTCTCGTGCAAGCCGGAAGCCTTCGGCCGCACGGTCGTCGAAGCGCTGGCGTCGGCACGGCCGGTGCTCGGCTGGGCGCATGGTGGCGCCGGCGAACTGCTGGCCGAACTGCAGCCCGATGGCGCCGTCGCGCCGTTCGACAGCACCGCGCTGGCACAGGCGGCGCGCGCGCTGCTCGCGCGACCGCCGGTGCGAGCCGGTACGATGCCCTACACCTTGCGCGCCATGCAGGATGCAACGCTTGCGGTCTATGACGAATTCGACGACGACAACTGAGCCGACGGGCGACGTGCGCACGCCGCACACCGTGGGCTGGCGCTGGGCACCGCACTGGGTGCTCGCGTTCGTGATCCTGTGGCCCGCGCCCGGCTACGCCGAGGGCGTGATGGTGCTCGGCGCGCTCGCTGCGATCGTATTGCTGCTGCGCGCGCGCTTCCGTGGTGGCGCCGCGTTGCTGAGCCCGGCCGCCTGGGCGCTGAGCAGCGTGCTGTTCTTCGCGTACTGGATGCCGCAGTTGCTGTCGGCGTTCGATTCCGTCGATCTCGGCCGCGCGCTGCGCGAGGCGCTGGTGGACCTGCGCTATCTGCCGTTCCTGTGGCTGGTGGCTTCGTCGGTCGCCACCCGCCGTGCGCGCCGCACCACGCTCGGTGGACTGGCGATCATCGTCGCGGTATGGACGCTCGATGCGCTGGCCGAAGTGGTTGTGGGCACCAGCCCGCTGTTCTTCGGCATCGACCAGCTCAAGCAGCTGATCAGCAACCGGCCGATGTGCACGCTCGAGCAGCTGGCGTACGTGGACCGCGTGGGCGGCGTGCTCGGGCCCTGCAACCTCAAGTTGGGCATCGTGCTGGCCAGCCTGTCGCCGTTCGCGCTGTACGCCGCCGGGCGCCGCTTCGGCGCTGCGGGCTGGATCCTGTCGGCCGCGGCGGTCGGCGTGGTGCTGCTGTTCGCCGGCTCGCGCGCGTCGTGGCTGACCTATGCGCTGGTGCTGCTGTTCTCGGGCTGGCGCCTGCTCGGCTGGAAACGGCTGCTGGCGGTATTCGCCGGCGGCGTGGTGATCGCCGCCGTGGTCACGCTGCTGTCGCCGCAGGTGCGCGAGCGCGTGGAGCGTACGGTCATGGGCTTGTCGGCGGACCAGGAACAGGTCGACACCGCCCTGTCGGGCCGCGCCCGGATCTGGGAGGCCGCGGCGTGCATGGTGCGCGAGAACCCGATCAACGGCGTCGGCGCGCGTGGCTTCCGCGAGGCGTTTGCGGGCTGCGATCCGCAGGCCGGACAGATCGCCGCCTGGGGCGACGGCCCCGCGCTGCACGCGCACCAGATCGTGCTCGAGGTCGCCAGCGAGACCGGTGTGATCGGACTGCTGTTGTGGCTGGCCGGCGTGGCGCTGGCCTGGCGCGCATGGCGGTTCGCCGCGCCGGAGGCCCGTGACCGCGCCCGCCCGGCGATGCTGGCGCTGGCGGTGACGGTATTCCCGCTCAACACCCATCTGGCGTTCTATTCGACGTTCTGGGGTGGCTTCACGCTGCTGCTGTGCGCGCTGTACGCCGGTAGCCTGCTGGCCCGCGACGAGCCGCCGCCCGCACCGCGCGCGGCGATCTGGTAATTCGGCGTACGCATCGCCGCAATGCATGCGCGTGCCCCTCGCCGGATGCCTGGCGATGTGCGTCGTGGCGTGCGCCGAGCCTGCTTCGAAGGGCCTCGTCTATGGACTCTTCGATAACGGCCAGCACCGGGTCGCGGTCTTCGAGAGGTTCGGGGACAACGGTGAGGATGCTGTCTCGCCGCCGCGATGATCGACGTGGACCCGGCGCAGGCGCCAGCTGGGGGCAGGCGGCGGCCGCACGCCCGACACAGGGGCATTCATGCCGCTGGCCCGATATCGCGCGCGCGAACCCCGGTATCCACTGCGCGCTGATCCGAATGCGCGGACCTCACCTTTGCACGCTGTGCGGATCAGTCCGTCCGGCATCTGGCGGCACCCGCGACGATCGCACACGCGCAATCCGTTGGCTCGCCCGGCAGCTCAGTCGTACAGCGCGACGCCGTCCGGCTGCCGCTTGAACCGGCGGTGGATCCACAGGTACTGGTCGGGCGCCGCGCGGGCCATCGCTTCGATTCCTGCCATCACCGTTGCGGTATCCCGCGTCGCCTCGTCGGTCGGATACGGGTCGAGCGCCGGCGACAGCGTCAGCGTGTAGCCACCATCCTCGCGCCGGCGGTGACCGAACAGCACGACCGCCGCGCCCGACATCCGCGCGAGCTGATGGGTCGAGGTCAGGCTGTGCGCCGGGCGGCCGAAGAACGGCACGTAGACCGCATCGCCGCCGCTGGGGTCCTGGTCGGGCGCGTACCACAGCAGGCCGCCGCGCTTGAGATGACGCACGGTGCCGCGCACGTCGCGCTTGGGAAACATCGCCGCCGCATAGCGTTCGCGGCCGCGGCGTACGGCCCATTCCATCGCGGCCTCGGTGTGCGGGCGGTACATGCCGGCCAGCGGGACGTGGTCGCACATCAGCCGCCCGCAGACTTCGAGCGTGGTGAAGTGGCCGGAGACCACGATGACGCCGCGGCCCCCGGCGCGCGCGGCCTCGATGTGCTCCAGGCCTTCGACCACGAGCCCGCGGCGCAGCGGGGCGACCGAGCCCCACCACGCGCGGCCGAATTCGAACAGACCGATCCCCAGCGAATGGAAATGCGCACGCAGCAGGACGGCGCGTGCGTCCGCGTCGAGTTCCGGAAGACAGAGTTCGAGATTGCGCGCGGCGATGCGCCGACGGCCGGACAGGGCGTGCCGCAGCACATCGCCCAGCGCGCGACCGAGCGCGCGCTGCAACGGCCAGGGCAGGCGCGCGGCCAGCGCCATCAGGCCGATGCCGCACCAGGCGGGCCAGTGGCGGGGCGCGAGCGGCGGACGGGGTGTCGAAGGCGCGGACATCGACCCATTGTAGAGCGCGTGCGCGGAGGCCCGGCCACGCGTGGCATCGCGCCCGGCGTGCATGCCGTGTCTGCCGGCGCAGGGCTTCCGCTATCCTGTCGCGATGCCGCCCGACTTTTCCGAACGACTGCTGCGCGGCCTGTATTCGGCGCTGCTGGTGGTGCTCGCGCCGGTCACGGTGTATCACCTGATCTGGCGCGGCTTCCGCCAGCCGGCGTACTTCCAGCGCTGGAACGAGCGCTACGGCTTCTACGGTGTCGAGCCGCGACAGACCCCGGTCTGGGTGCATGCGGTGTCGGTCGGCGAGGTCAACGCGGCTGCGCCGCTGATCAATGCGCTGCTAGCGCGCGATCCGGCGCGGCGCCTGCTGGTCACCACGATCACGCCGACCGGCTCCGAGCGCGTGCGCGCGCTCTGGGGCAACCGGGTCGAGCACGTCTATCTGCCGTATGACCTCTCGGGCGCGGTGCGCCGCTTCCTCGCGCACTTCCGCCCCGGGATCGGCCTGATCGTCGAAACCGAGCTGTGGCCGAACCTGCTGTTCTGCTGCCGCGACGCAGGCATCCCGACCGCCATCGTCAACGCCCGGCTGTCGGCCCGTTCGCTGCGCGGCTACCGCGTGCTGCGTCCGCTGGTCGGCCGCGCGCTGCGCACGGTCGACACGGTGGCCACGCAGTCGTCCGACGACGGCCGCCGCTTCGTCAAGCTCGGCGCGCTGCGCGAACGCGTGTTCGACACCGGCAACCTCAAGTACGACATCACGATCGACGAGGCCGCGGTCGCGGCGCTGTCGGCGGAGTTCGTTGCGCGCGCGGGCACGCGGCCCGTATGGATTGCGGCGAGCACGCATCCGGGCGAGGAAGCGATCGTCATCGACCTGCATCGGCGGCTGCGCACGCGCTGGCCGGACCTGCTGCTGATCTGGGCGCCGCGGCATCCCGAACGCTTCCGCGGCGCGGCGCAACTCGCGGTCGAGGCCGGCTGGCGCGTCGCCACGCGCGCGATGACCACGTGGCCCGATGCCGGCGACGACGTCTTCGTGCTCGACACGCTGGGTGAGCTGGGCGCGTTCTTCGCGTGCGCCGATGTGGCCTTCGTCGGCGGCAGCCTGCAGGACATCGGCGGCCACAACCTGCTCGAGCCGGCGGCGGTCGGCGTGCCTGTGGTTACCGGCCCGCACCTGCAGAACTTCACCGACATCGCGCGTCAGCTGGGCAAGGCCGGCGCGCTGCGGATCGGCGCCGACGCCGATGCGGTGCACGAGCACCTCGCCCAGTTGCTTGGGGACGCCGACGCGCGGGCCGCGATGGCCGAGGCCGGTCGCGCCCTGGTCGAAGCCGGTCGCGGCGCGTTGCAGCGCACGCTGGCGCTGATCGAAGACGACCTGCCGGCGCCGGATACGACAACGGCGCGGATCCGATCCGCGCCGTTCGGGGTCTGACACCGCGGACGCTTACTGCGGCGGCGGGTTCGTCTCGCCGGTGCCGGTGCCGGTGGCCGCGCCGACGCTGTTGACGTCGACGGTCAGCTGACGGTTGACGTCCTGCAGGTTGCCGATGTCGAGCGTGCCGGCGGCCTGTTCCAGCAGCAGACGGCTCTGCAGGAAGTTGTACTTGGCGAACGCGTACTGCTGGCGCGCCGAGAACAGGTTCTGCTGGTTGATCAGCACGTCGATGACCGTGCGCGTGCCGACTTCCAGGCCGACCTGCGAGGCCTCGTACGCGCTGTTGGCCGACACCAGCGCCAGGCGACGTGCCTCGACCTCGGTGATGCCCGCGACGAGGCCCTGATAGGCGTTGCGCGTGTTGCGCTCGATCGCACGACGCTGCGCCTCGTACTGGTCGGCGGTGATGTCGCGCTGGGCGATCGACTGGCGCACGCGCGACTGGGTGATGCCGCCGGTGAAGATCGGCACATTGAGCGTGATGCCGATGCTGTTGGACTCGCCCTGGCGTCCGATCGACCCGAGATTCTGTTGGCCCCAGGTGTCGCTCTTGCCGTAGCTCGCGCCCAGGTCCAGCGTGGGCAGATGGGCGGACTTCGCCGCGGCTACGCCGTATTCGGAGGCGGTGACCTGGTAGCGCAGCGCCTGCAGCTGCGGGTTCTGGCCCAGCGCAGTCGCCACCCAGGCCTCGGCGTCGCGGCCTTCGGGCAGCTCCGGCGTGAAGTCGTCCGGCAGGCCGCGCAGATCGCGGATCTCCGAGCCGGTGATCTCGGCCAGCGCCTGGTAGGCATCCTGCAGCGCGTTGCGCTGGACGATCGTGTTCGCGCGGGCGCCGTCGTACTGCGCCCGCGCTTCGTGCACGTCGGTGATCGGTGCCAGGCCCACTTCGAGGCGCCTGTCGGCGAAATCGAACTGGCGCCGGAACGCGGCCTCGGCGGCCTCGGCGGCGGCCAGGGTCTCGGTGGCGATCAGCACGTCGAAGTACGCGGCCGCGGTGCGCGTGATCAGCGCATCGTTGTCGGCATCGAGCTGGAAGTCCGCTGCCGTGCTCAGCGCCCGCTGCGAGCGCAGCGTCGAGATCTGGCCCCAGTCGAACAGCACCTGGTTGGCGCTGACGCCGTAGCTGCGCGTGCGGGCGCGGCCCGAGACGCCGGCCGCACGGCTGTCTGTCAACGACGCATTGCCGCCGATCTGCGGCAGCAACGCACCGCGGGCCTGCACCGCGCCTTCGCGGGTCGACAGGCGCTGCGATTCGGCGATCGACAGCGTGGGATCGTTGGTGCGGGCCAGTTCGTAGGTCTGGACGAGGTCGGCGGCCAGCAGCGGGCTGGACGTGAGCGCCAGCGCGAGCGACAGGAACAGGGGGCGGCGGAACATCGGGAGATCCTTGGGAACGATCAGAAGGAGAAGTGCGGCACCGGAGCGGCGCCCGCGAGATATGCGAGTTCGGTTTCGAACAACGATTCGATGCGCGGCGCGTTGACGTCGTCGCCTGCGCGCGTGGCCAGCACCGCTTCCATCGCCGGTGCGACGCCGCGGACGATGAACATCCGGCCGCCGGGACGCAGCCACTCGAGGAAGCCCACGGGCACCGTGTCGACGGCACCACCGACGCAGATCGCATCGAAGCGGCGATCGGTGGTCCAGGCGAACGCGTCGGCGGCGATCACATCGACATTGGCCATGCCCTGCGCCATCAGGCGGTCGCGCGCGGCATCGGCGAGGTCGGCATGCCGTTCCAGCGACACGACGTCGCGCGCCAGGTAGCCCAGGCACGCGGCGAGATAGCCGCTGCCGGTGCCGATCTGCAGCACGCTCTCGCCCTGTTCCAGGCCCAGGGCCTGCAGCGCGCGGCCTTCGACCACCGGCTTGAGCATGGTCTCGCCATGGCCGAGCGGCAGTTCGAGGTCGGCATAGGCCAGCGCCCGGTGCGCATCGGCGACGAACGCCTCGCGCGGCACGCGCGCAATCGTCTCGAGCACGCGCGGGTCGAGCACGTCCCAGGGCCGGACCTGTTGTTCCACCATCGCCGCGCGGGCCTTGGCGTAGTCGATCGTCATCGTTGCGGTTTCCTTCGTTCGCCAGCGCGCAATTCTAGCGGTCGCCGGCCGGGTCATCATCGCGGGGGCATTTCGGTTCACGCAGTGCCGGAAGTCACCGGCACCGACGGCATGCAGGGGACGGCGGCGGGCAGCGGTCCACGCCGGTCAGCGGCCGGAGCGGTCGCGCCCGTAAGCCCGCAGGAACATCGTCACCGAGGCCTCGAGGTGCGCGCGTCGCTGTGCGGCGCAGTCGCCGGCACCGTCGCAGTCGAACACCATGCGCTGGTGCAGGTCGCCCTTGAGCAGCACGAAGAACTGCGCGGCAGCGGTGTCCACGCCGGCGTCTTCGATCTCCAAGTCGCCGGTTTCGATGCGCCGGCGCAGCAACGCCGCGAAGGCGGCCTGCACGCGCACCGGGCCGCTCTGCCAGAACCGCTGGGCCAGGCGTTTCTCGACCATCTGCGGGGTGCACAGCAGGCGGTGGCCGGCGATCGCCTCGGGCGAGCCGACCATCGTGAAGAAGGCCTCGGCCACCTCGATCAGGCGCTGGCGGATCGCCGTGTCCGGTGCGGGCTCGAACACCGACGCGGGCATCTGCTGCTCGCAATAGGCGGCCGCGGCCTCGGTGAACAGTGTGTCCTTGTCGCCGAAATGGCTGTAGACGGTGAGCTTGGACACCCCGGCCTCGGCCGCGATCTGGTCCATGCTGACGCCTTCGTAGCCCTGCTGCAGAAACATGCGTTCGGCGGCTTCGAGGATCGCGGCCCGCTTGACGAGGTCCTTGGGGCGACCCGGTCCCGCGGTACGCGATTCCAGGGGCACGTCGGCAACAGGGGCGGGGCGGCTGCTCATTCGCCTAATACTATACCAATCAGTTCTGAAAATATACGATACGCGCCCGTATCCCCATTCCCTGGACGGTCGCCATGCGCCGCCTGACTCCGTTTCGTCCCACCCGCCGCGCGTTGCCGCTGCTCCTCGCCTGCGCGCTGGCGCTGGCGGCCTGCGCCGACCGCAGTGCGCCCGAGCCGGCGCCGCGTCCTGTCCTCGTGACCACGCCCACTGCGGCGGACGGTCAGGGTGGCGCCACGTTTCCGGGCGAGATCCGGGCGCGCGAGGAGAGCGCACTCGCATTCCAGGTCGGCGGCCAGCTGATCCGGCGCGATGTCGATGCCGGCGTGCACGTACGCCGTGGCCAGGTGCTGGCGGAGATCGATCCCGGCGACCTGCGGCTGCAGCAGCAGTCGGCGCAGGCGCAGGTCGCCTCGGCCGAAGCGGAGTACGCCCGCGCCCGCACCGACCGCGCGCGCTATGCCGCGCTCGTCGACGAGCAGCTGATCAGCCGCTCGCAGATGGACGCCCAGGACGCGGCCTACAAAGCCGCCCAGTCGCAGCTGCGTGCCGCGCGCGCGCAGGCCGATGTCGCCGGCAATCAGGCGGGTTACACGCAGCTGCAGGCGCCGCGCGACGGGGTCATCGCCAGCCGAGAGGCCGAAGCCGGGCAGGTGGTCGCGGCGGGGCAGACGATCTTCATGCTGGCCGGCGACGGTGGCCGCGAAGTGGCGATCGCGCTGCCCGAATCGCAGATCGCCACGTTCGCGATCGGCCAGCCGGCGGAGGTCGAACTGTGGAACCGCCCGGGCGTGCGCGTGCCGGGCACGATCCGCGAGATCGCCGCGGCCGCCGACCCGCAGGTGCGCACCTACGCCGCGCGCGTCGCGCTCGCCGACGATGCGGTCGAGGGGCTCGAGCTCGGCCAGAGCGCGCGCGTGCATCTCGCCGCGGCGCGTGCGTCCACCGACCTGCAGGTGCCGCTGACCGCGATCCAGCCCGGCGCCGATGGCGGCAAGGCGGTCTGGGTCGTCGACCGGGACGGTGGCACCTTGCGCTCGGTGCCGGTCGAGACCGGTGCCTACGGCGCGCGCAGCGTCCCCGTGCTGTCCGGTCTCGCACCCGATGCGCTGGTGGTCGCCGCCGGCGGGCACCTGCTGCGCGAAGGCCAGCGGGTGACGCCGGTCGACCGCGAAAACCGGCCTGTGCAACTGCAGGCGGCGAAGCCGGCGGCAGTGAAATGACGGGCGTCGTCATCGCGAGCCGGTCCCGTACGGGGCGAACGCGCGTCCCGCGCCTGCCGGGGACGATGGGGGGTGACCTGCATCCGCCGCGACGTGTTCGCAGGAGCGCGCGCTCGCGCGATGAAGCGTTGCCGGTCGAGCCCGCGCGCGCGCGCCGACGGGCAGTCAGCCGATGAGCCGCTTCAACCTGTCCGAATGGGCGCTCGGCAACCGCACGCTGGTGCTCTACGTGATGCTGGTCGTCGCGGTGGCCGGCATCTTCTCCTACGGCCGGCTCGGCCAGTCCGAGGATCCGCCGTTCACCTTCAAGGCGATGGTGATCCAGACCCAGTGGCCGGGCGCGACCGCCGAGCAGGTCTCGCGCCAGGTCACCGAGCGCATCGAGCGCACGCTGATGGAGACCGGCGACTACGAGTTCGTGAGTTCGTATTCGCGCCCGGGTGAATCGCAGATCGTGTTCCACGCGCGCGACGACATGCGCTCGGCCGAAATTCCCGCGCTCTGGTACCAGGTGCGCAAGAAGGTCGGCGATCTGCGTCCGCAGCTGCCGCAGGACATCGTCGGCCCGTTCTTCAACGACGAATTCGGCGACACCTTCGGCAACATCTACGCGCTGACCGGCGAAGGCTTCGACTACGCGATCAAGAAGGACTACGCCGACCGCATCCAGCGCGAGCTGCAGCAGGTGCCCGATGTCGGCAAGGTCGAGCTTGTCGGCCTGCAGGACGAGAAGGTCTGGATCGAGGTCAGCAACACGCGGCTGGCGACACTGGGCGTGTCGATGGCCCAGGTGCAGCAGGCGCTGGCCGAACAGAACGCGATCGCGTCGGCCGGGTTCTACGAGACCGACGACGCGCGCGTGCAGCTGCGCGTGGACGGCGCGTTCGAATCCGTGGAGGCGATCCGGGCGTTCCCGATCCGCGCCGGCGACCGCACCGTGCGTCTGGGCGACATCGCGAGCGTCGAGCGCGGCTTCGCCGACCCGGCCGCGCCGCGTATGCGTTTCATGGGCGAGGACGCGATCGGCATCGCGGTGGCGATGCACGACGGCGGCGACATCCTCGCGCTCGGGCGCACGCTCGAACGCGAGTTCGCGCGCCTGCAGGAGACGCTGCCTGCCGGCATGCAGCTGCGCCAGGTCTCCGACCAGCCACGCGCGGTGCGCGATTCGGTCGGCGAGTTCGTCACCGTGCTCGCCGAGGCGGTGATCATCGTGCTGCTGGTCAGCTTCGTCTCGCTGGGCTTCCGCACCGGCCTGGTGGTCGCGGTGTCGATCCCGCTGGTGCTGGCGATGACCTTCATCGCGATGGACCAGTTCGGCATCGGCCTGCACAAGATCTCGCTCGGCGCCCTGGTGCTCGCGCTCGGCCTGATGGTCGACGACGCGATCATCGCGGTGGAGATGATGGCCATCCGCATGGAGCAGGGCGACAGCCGGCTCGCGGCGGCGAGTTATGCGTGGACCCACACCGCGTTCCCGATGCTCACCGGCACCCTGGTCACTGCGGCCGGCTTCCTGCCGATCGCGACCGCGGCATCGAGCACCGGCGAGTACACACGCTCGCTGTTCGAGGTGGTGACGATCGCGTTGGTGGTGTCGTGGATCGCCGCGGTGCTGTTCATTCCGCTGCTCGGCGAGAAGATGCTGCCCGATCTGGCGAATCCGCAGCCTCCGAAGCCCGGTTCCCTGCCCGCGCGCTGGAGCGCGACGCGCATGCGCGCGGCCGATCGCTGGCCTGCGTTCGCCTTCGCGCTGGCGCCGAAGGCGCCGCACACGCACGACCACGATCCCTACCAGCGGCCGTTCTACCGGCGCTTCCGCACGTGGTTGCACTGGTCGCTGACCCATCGCTGGCTGGTGATCGGCGCGACCGCGGCGATGCTGGTCGCGTCGCTGCTGCTGTTCCGCTTCGTGCCGCAGCAGTTCTTCCCCGACTCGACGCGGCTGGAGCTGATGGTCGATGTCGAACTGGCCGAGGGCAGCTCGCTGCGCGCGACCGAGGCCGCCGCCGCGCGACTCGATGCGCTGCTCGACGGGCGCGACGGCATCGACTATCGCGTGGCGTACGTGGGCAGCGGATCGCCGCGGTTCTATCTGCCGCTGGACCAGAAGCTGCCGCAGGCCAACTTCGCCCAGTTCGTGGTCACCACCACCGATGTCGCCGCGCGCGAGCGCGTGCGCGCCTGGCTGATCGACGAGGTCGCGCCGACGTTCCCCGAGCTGCAGGTGCGTGTGACACGGCTGGAGACCGGGCCGCCGGTCGGCTACCCGGTGCAGCTGCGCGTCTCCGGCGAACACGTCGAGCGGGTGCGCGAAATCGCCCAGTCGATCGCCGAGCGCGTGCGCGAGAACCCCAACGTCGCCAACGTCAACCTCGACTGGGACGAACCCAGCCGCATCGTGCGCCTGGTCGTCGACCAGGACCGCGCGCGCGTGTTCGGCTTGAGTTCGCAGCAGCTCGCGCAGTTCCTGTCGAGTTCGCTGTCGGGCATGCAGGTCAGCACCTACCGCGAAGGCAACGAGCTGATCGGCATCGTCATGCGCGGGCCCGAGGACGAACGTGGCCAGCTCGACATGCTCGCCAGCCTGTCGGTGCCCACGCCGAGCGGGCAGGCCGTGCCGCTCGGCCAGGTGGCGCGGCTGGAATCGACGTTCGAGGACGGCATCATCTGGCACCGCGACCGGTTGCCGACCGTGACGGTGCGTGCCGACATCCGCGGCGACGTCACCGCGCCAACCGTGGTCGGCCAGATCCTGCCGACGCTCGACGGCATCCGTGAATCGATGCCCGACGGCTACCGGTTGGAGACCGGCGGCACGGTCGAGGATTCGGGCAAAGGCCAGGATTCGATCAAGGCCGGCCTGCCGCTGTTCCTGTTCGTCGTCGTGTCGCTGCTGATGCTGCAGCTGCGCAGCTTTTCCCGCGCGGCACTGGTGCTGCTGACCGCGCCGCTGGGCATGATCGGCGTGACCCTGTTCCTGCTGGTGTTCCGCGTGCCGTTCGGCTTCGTCGCGATGCTCGGCACGATCGCGCTGGCGGGCATGATCATGCGCAACTCGATCATCCTGGTCGACCAGATCGAACAGGACATCGCCGCCGGTCACGCGCGCTGGGACGCGGTGGTCGATGCGACGGTGCGGCGTTTCCGCCCGATCGTGCTGACCGCCGCGGCGGCGATCCTGGCGATGATCCCGCTGTCGCGCAGCGTGTTCTTCGGGCCGATGGCGGTGGCGATCATGGGCGGTCTGACGGTCGCGACGCTGCTGACGCTGATCTTTCTGCCTGCGCTCTATGCCGCGTGGTTCCGCGTGCGCGAGGACGAACGCGGCGCGCAGGATGAACGCCGCGTGGCCGGAACAAGCGAGGGCGCAGCAGGAACGAAGTCCTAACAACGGGCTAATCGGGGCTTAATCGTGCGGCCACAGCATGCCGCGCCATGGACACCGCTTCCGCCCGCATCACCACCCGCCTGCCGCGGCCCTGGGCCCAATGCCGCGTCGTCGAACCCGACGCGGTGGACCGCGCCGAGGTCGAGGCCTTCATCGCCCACGTCTATCTCGCGCGCTACGGCGCGCGGCTGTGCGGGTTTCTGCCACACCTGCTCGCGTTCCGCGATGCCGACGGCCGCCTGCTGGCAGCGGTGGGCCTGCGCACCGGCAGCGACGGCGCGTTGTTCGTCGAGCAGTACCTCGATGCCCCGGCGGAATCCGTGGTCGCGGATTCGGTCGGGCGCGGCGTGCTGCGCAGCGAACTGGTCGAGGTCGGCAATCTCGCCGCGCTGTCGGCCGGCGATGCCCGCGCGCTGATCGTGCACCTCACCGGCGCGCTGCATGCGTCCGGCCTGCGCTGGGTGCTGTTCACCGCCACGCGCCAGTTGCGCAACGCCTTCGACCGCCTGCACCTGGCGACCGTGGTGCTGGCCGATGCCGATCGGTCACGCGTGCACGATGACGGCACCGACTGGGGCCGCTACTACGAGGTGCAGCCGCAGGTGCTGTTCGGCGATCTCGCCGCCGGCTACGCGTTCCTGCAGGCGCGGGCGACGCCCGAGGTCGCGCCCTGGCACGGCATGACGGCGACCTGCGTCGGGGTGCCGGCATGAGCGACTTCGCCGACCTGCTCGACAGCCTGGCGCATGCGCCCTCACGCGTGCTGACCGCCGATGGCGCATTCGATGCGCCCACGCTGCGCGCCCGTGCGCTGGCGATTGCCGATGCGCTGCAGGCGCGCGGGGCGCGTGTCGTCGCCAGCCGGCTCGACAACGGGCCCGACTGGCTGGCCCTGGATCTCGCGCTGCGCGCGCGTGGCCTCGTGCACGCGCCGCTGCCCACGTTCTTCAGCGCCGCGCAGACCGCGCATGCGCTCGCGCGCAGTGGCGCCGACCTGCTGGTGCTGGCGCATGCCACGCCGCCGATACCGGATACCGTGCCGCTGCTGCCGGGTCTGCGTGTCCGCGTGCTGGAGAGCGCAGGCGCGTCGATGCCCGCGGGCACGGCCTGCATCACGTTCACGTCCGGCACCACCGGCCAGCCCAAGGGCGTGTGCATCGCCGACGACGCGCTGCTGACCGTCGCCAACGCACTGGTGGAGGCTGCGCGTCCGCTCGCGCCGGCGCGGCACCTGTGCCTGATGCCGCTGTCGACGCTGCTGGAGAACATCTCCGGCCTCTACGGTGCATTGCTGTCGGGCGCCGACATCGCGGTGCCGCCGCTCGCCGAGATCGGGTACAGCGGCGCGGCCGGACTGGACGTCGGGCGGCTGCTCACTTGCTTGCACCGCTACGCGCCGCACAGCCTGATCGTATTTCCGCAGCTGTTGCTGGCCCTGGTCACCGCGGCCGAACAGGGCGTCACGTTGCCGGCCTCGCTGCGTTTCGTCGCAGTGGGCGGCGGACGCGTCGGGCCTGCGCTGCTGGCGCGGGCCGACGCGCTCGGACTTCCGGTGTTCGAAGGTTACGGCCTGAGCGAATGCGTGTCGGTGGTCGCGCTCAACCGGCCCGGCGCGGTGCGTGCGGGCAGTGTCGGGCGGCCGTTGCCGCATGCGCGGGTGTCGGTGGTCGACGGCGAACTGCACGTCGCCGGCGTGCGCTGCCTGTCGTATCTGGGCGAGTACGCACAGCCGCCGGGCGCCATCGCCACCGGCGATCTGGGCCACGTCGACGACGACGGTTTCGTCCACGTCACCGGCCGCCGCAAGCACATGTTCATCACCGCGTTCGGTCGCAACGTCTCGCCCGAATGGGTGGAGAGCGAACTGCTGCAACACCCGCTGTTCACGCAGGCGATCGTGCTCGGTGAGGCGCGGCCGTTCAATGTCGCGGTCGCCTGGCTGCACCAGCCCGATGCCGATGCCGCGACCGTGCAACGTGCCCTCGATGCGGTCAACGCCGGGTTGCCGGACTACGCACGCGTCGCCCGCGTGATCCGTGCCGACCGCCCCTTCGCCGCCGCCGACGGCCTGCTCACCGACAACGGCCGGCCACGGCGCGACGCGATCGCGCACGCCTACGCCGATGCCATCGCACGCGTCTACGACGACGCCAGCGTCTTCCCTGATTCCGCCCCCACACAGGAACTGCCCGCATGACTTTCCACGACCGCCTGCTGGCCGAGACCGCCGATGCACGCGCCACACTCGTCACCCTGCCGATCATCCAGCGCGCCCTCACCGGCGACATCGCGCGCGAGACCTACGTCGATTTCCTGACCCAGGCCTATCACCACGTGCGCCACACCGTGCCGCTGCTGATGGCCTGCGGCGCGCGCCTGCCGGCGCGGCTGGAATGGCTGCGCACCGCGATCGGCGAATACATCGAGGAGGAGATGGGGCACCAGGACTGGATCCTCGACGACATCGCCGCCTGCGGCGCCGATCGCGCGGCCGCGGCGGCATCGGAGCCGTCGCTGGCGACCGAGCTGATGGTCGCCTACGCCTACGACATCATCGCGCGTGGTAATCCGGTGGGTTTCTTCGGCATGGTGCTGGTGCTCGAAGGCACCAGCGTCGCGCTGGCCACGCGCGCGGCCACCAGCATCGAGGTCGCGCTGGACCTGCCGCGCAACGCCTTCACCTACCTGTTGTCGCACGGCGATCTGGACGTGGAACACGCCGGGTTTTTCGAAGGCCTGATGAACCGCCTCGACGATCCCGACGACCAGGCGGCGGTGATCCACGCCGCGCGCCGCTTCTACCTGCTGTACGGCAACGTGTTCCGCAGCCTGCAGATGCCCGCCCTCGACGTGCGTCATGCGGAGGCCGCGTGATGGACCTCGAAGGCAGAACCGTCGTGCTGACCGGCGCCACCGGTGGCATCGGCGCGGCGATGGTGGCAGCACTGGTTGCGCGTGGGGCGCATGTGCTGGCGGTCGCGCGGCATCCGGAGCGGTTGAACGCGCTGGCGCGCCGCCATCCCGCCGGCGCGGTCACGCCGTTCGCCGCCGATCTCACCGACGCCATCGATCGCGCTGCGCTGTTCACCCATGCGCGCAGGCTGCTGCCGGCACCGTCGGTGCTGGTGCTCGCCCACGCGCGGCCCGCATTCGGCCTGTTCGCCGCGCAGGGCGACGACGAGTTCGACGCGCTGGTGCGCACCAACCTCACCGCGCCGATGCAGTTGATCCGCTGCCTGTTGCCGGTGTTGCAGACCCACACCCAGGCGGCCGTGGTCGCGATCGGCTCGACGTTCGGCAGCCTTGCGTTCCCCGGCTTCTCGGCCTACAGCGCCAGCAAGTTCGGCCTGCGCGGTCTGATCGAAGGGCTCGGCCGTGAACACGCCGACGGCCCGGTGCGCTTTCAGTACCTCGCCCCGCGCGCGACGAAGACGCCGTTCAACGCGCCGGCCGTCGATGCCCTGAACCAGGCGCTGGGTACGCACGTCGACGCGCCCGAGCCCGTCGCCGAGACCCTGGTGCGCGCGATCGAACGTGGCACCCGGCGGCGTCAGCTCGGCTGGCCCGAGGCGCTGTTCGCACGCCTCAACGGGCTGCTGCCGGCTTTGATCGACCGCAGCCTCGCGCGGCAACTCCCGCTGATCCGCCTCCACGCCGGCGGTGCCACCGCCGCCACCACCCCGTCCCAGGAGCACCGCCATGATCCGCTTCCGCTCTGACCGCCTCGCCGCCGCCCTGCTCGCCGCCTGCCTGGCCGTGCCGGCGTTCGCCTCGGCCGCCGAACCTGCCGCGCCCGTCGTCGTTGTCCGCGACCAGTGGGCCCAGGCGGCATACGTCACCCCGAAGGCCCAACGCGAGGCGGCGCTCGCGACGCTCGCCAGCCAATCCGAAGCGCTGATTGCCGCGCGACCGCGCGATCCCGATGCGCTGATCTGGGACGGCATCGTCCGCTCCAGCCTCGCCGGCGAGCGCGGCGGATTGGGCGCGCTTTCTCTCGTGAAGCAGGCGCGGCGCGATTTCGAAGCCGCGATCGCGCTCGACGACGCCGCGCTCGGTGGCGCCGCGCACACCAGTCTCGGCGCGCTGTACTACCAGGTGCCGGGCTGGCCGGTCGGCTTCGGCGACGACGCCAAGGCGCGCGAGCACCTGCAGCGCGCACTCGCGATCGACGCCGGCGACATCGACGCCAACTATTTCTATGGCGACTTCCTCCGCGACCAGGGCGACTGGGCCGGCGCCGCGGCGGCGTTCGAGAAGGCGATCGCCGCGCCGGCGCGCCCCGGACGCGATGTCGCCGACCGGGGCCGCCGCGCCGAGGCCACGCGCAAGCTCGCGGAGGTGCGCCAGCACCTTGCCAGCCGCTGAGCGCCGCCACAGACTGCGGCGATGCGCATCTTGCTGGTCGAGGACGATCCATCGCTGGGTGAGGGACTGCGCACCGCGCTGCGTCGCGCCGCCTATGCCGTCGACTGGCTGCAGGACGGGGCAAGCGCGCTCGCGGCGATCCGCGCCGGCGGCATCGACCTGGTCGTGCTCGATCTGGGCCTGCCGCGCAAGGACGGCCTCGAGGTGATCCGCGAGGCCCGCCGCGCCGGCGCCACCGTCCCGATCCTGGTGCTGAGCGCGCGCGAGCGTGCGGCCGACCGGATGCTGGGGCTGGACCTCGGCGCCGACGATTACGTCGGCAAGCCCTTCGACAACGGCGAACTGCTCGCTCGCGTGCGCGCGCTGCTCCGCCGCAGCAGCGGTCAGGCCAGTCCCACGCTGGCCTTCGCCGGTCTGGCGCTCGATCCCGCCTCGCTGACGGTCACCTGGCAGGGTCGGGTGGTCGATCTGCCGCGGCGCGAGGTCGCGCTGCTGCGCCTGCTGATGGAACACCCCGGCCGCATCGTCTCGCGCGAGACCGCGCAGCAGCGGCTCTACGGCTGGGACGAGGATGTCGCCAGCAACGCCGTCGACGTGCACGTGCACCACCTGCGCAAGCGCCTGCATCCGGCGCTGATCCGCACCGTGCGCGGCGTGGGCTACGCGCTCGACGATCCCGCCGGCGACGCCGCATGAGATCGATCCGCCGCCTGCTGCTGGTCGGCCTGATCGGCGTGATGTCGCTGGTGATGATCATCGCCGCGGCCTTCAGCTATCGCGCCGGCCTGCAGGAAGCCGGCGAGATGTTCGACGCCAAGCTCGCGCATTCCTCGCGCGTGCTGATGAGTCTGGTCGACGAACCGCTGGGCGATGTGGCCGTGCATGCAGGCGGCGCGCCGATCATCATCGCTGTGTGGCAGGGCAGCGCCGACGGCGTGGGCGACGCGCTCGCGTTTCCAACCGGCCATGCCTACGAGACCAAGCTCGCCTTCCAGGCGCGCGATGCCGACGGCCGTTTGCTGCTGCGCTCCGACAGCGGCCCGGACATCCCGCTGGCGCCGCTGGTGGCCGGCTACGCCGATGTCGTCATCGACGGCGCGCACTGGCGCACGTTCACCCTGCGCTCGCCGCGTGGGCGCTGGTACCAGTCCGGTGAGCTATCGGACATCCGCATGGAACTGGCCGAGGACATCGCCGAGGGCACGCTGCTGCCGTTGCTGCTCGCGATTCCGTTGATGGCGGTGTTCGTCTGGCTGCTGGTCGGCTGGAGCCTGCGCGGGCTCGCGCGCGTGTCGGGCGAGGTCGAGGCGCGCACCGCCGACCGTCTCGCGCCGCTGCAGCCGGGCCGTGTGCCGCTCGAAGTGCAGAGCCTGGTGGTGGCGATCAACGCGCTGCTCGCGCGACTCGACGCCGCCTTCCAGCGCGAGCGCCGCTTCACCGCCGATGCCGCGCACGAGCTGCGCACGCCGATCGCCGCGCTCAAGGTGCATGCCGACAACCAGCGCACCGCGCGCGATGCCGACGAACGCGGCGCCGCGCAAGCGCTGCTCGACGCCGGTGTGCAGCGCATCGAACGCTTGGTCGAACAGCTGCTCGCGCTCAGCCGTGTGGAACCGGGCGCCGCCGTCGCCACGCCCCGGCGCGTGGACCTGCATGCACTCGCCGACAGCCACGTCGCCGAGCGGCGCGCGCTGGATGCCGCCCGCAGCCTGACGATCACGCTGGACGGCGATGCGCAGCAGGTCGTCGGCGACGAGGCCGCGCTCGATGCACTGGTCGGCAACCTCGTCGACAACGCCTGCCGCTATGCGCCCGACGGTGGACGCGTGCGGGTATCGGTCACGCGCGTGGACGCACACGTGCAGCTGGTCGTCGAGGACGATGGCCCGGGCATTCCCGAAGCGGCCCGCGAACGGGTCTTCGACCGCTTCCACCGCGAGCTGGGCACCGGCGTCGTCGGCAGCGGCCTGGGCCTGTCGATCGTGCGCCAGGTGCTGGACCTGCATGCCGGCTCGATCGCGCTCGATGTCTCGCCGACACTCGGCGGCCTGCGCGCGACGGTGACCCTGCCTGCGACGCCGTGAGGCTGCGCGCGGTTACGGCAGCCAGAGCTTGTCGAGACCGCGCAGCCCGAAATCGGCCGGCGATTCGGATTGCAGGATGCGGTCGTCGCAGCCGGGCGTGGCCAGATCGAGATCGTGCATCAGCACGCGCGACTGGCGCCGCAGGCAATGGAACACCCGCACCCGCGGCTTGAGCAGCGCGCCGGGCGCCTGTTCGATCACCACCGCCAGCTGCTGCGACTGCAGCCGCACCAGTGTCCCCACCGGATAGATGCCGAGACTCTTGACGAAAGCCTGGAAGATCACCGGATCGAAATGCCCGGTCCACGAGGCCATGCGCTTCAGCGATTCCGCCGGGCACCAGCCGCGCTTGTACGGCCGGTCGGAGGTGATCGCGTCGTAGACGTCACAGACCGCCGCCATGCGCGCCATCCGCGAAATCTGGTCACCGCTCAGGCGATGCGGATAGCCCGAGCCGTCCATCTTTTCGTGGTGATGCAGCGCGATGTCGAGCGCGGCGGTATTGTCCACGCCGCTCTCGACGAGCAGGCGATGGCCGTCCTCGGGGTGGCGGCGCATCGCCGTGTACTCCGCCTCGGTCAGGCTGCCCGGCTTGTTCAGCACCTCGTGTGGCGTCACCGCCTTGCCCATGTCGTGCAGCAGTCCGCCCTTGGCGGCCGCATGCACCTCGTCTTCGGGCAGCCCCATCTGCCGGGCGAGTGCGGTCATCAGCCCGGCGACCGCCATCGAATGCAGATAGGTGTAGTCGTCGGCGGTCTTCAGCCGGGCCACGCTGATCAGCGCATGCGGGTTGCGGAGGACCGACTCGCACAACGCCTCCACCAGCGGCGTGGCCGCTTCGGTATCGACGCTGCGCCCCAGGCGCGCCTCGCTGAACATCGCCTCGACCACCGCGCGTCCGGATTCGAGCAGATGACGCGCCTGCTTCACCTCGGCGTCGAACGTGCTCACCGCCGGCTCGGTGGCCCCAGGCTTGACGGACGCGGCAGCCATCGTCGACGGTTGACGGGCGGCAGTGGAGGGCGCGTCCGCCGCGGAGGCGGTGGACGGGGCCGCCGCGGAATCGCAGTCGGTCGCATGCCCGCCCGCCTCCGCCTCGGCGTCCAGGCCCAGGGCGCTGTCGATGACCAGCGTCTGCACGCCGCTGTCGCGGACGCGCGCCACCGACACCGGATCCGCGAGAAACGAGCCCCGCCAGAACGGGTGATCCAGCCACGAGCCGCAGAGCCGCTGCACGTACATGCCCGGGCGAAGCTGGTCGGTGCGGATCGTGCGGAGCATGTGCGTCGGCAGGTCGGCAAGGTGCGGCAGTCGGGCGGTGCCGGCACGCAATGCGGCCAGGCACGGGGCACGGCTGCCTTCAGATCGTGCTCCCCGGCTCCACTAGCGGCCGGGGCGCGGCGGACTTGAGTGAGGTGCGGGCTGTGGGCATCCAGCCGGCTCTCGTTGAGCCACGCGGCCTAGCGGCGGCGCTTGAGAGAACCGCTAGACCGCACGCCGGCGGAGCCTGCCCCAGGATTGGCGAAGCCCCGCTAGATGTACCAGACCAATGGCGAGACAGATCGAAGAGCTCACCACCCAGAACGTGATGCTGTTACCCGGGAAGTAGGCCATGACCGGAACGAACGCGACACCGCGAACGAGATACATGGCTGTCACCGCACTCAGGACTGTTCGAGGCAGCGGAAGCGCACGAAGTACGCCGGCGCAGCCCAGATGGCCAAGACGGCGGTGATCGCGAGCGTGATCACCGTGGGGGACCAGTGGCCTGTGGCGTGAAGCTGTGCCATCTGCTCTCCGGCACCCAGAAGGCGGAAGAGGGGCGCTCCCACCACGAGGCACGCCAGATGCGTCAGTGCTGCAAGGCCGCTCAATGCGCCGCCGGCGATCAGGAACCTGTTGGCTGGGCCTTCCACGTGATTCCCCTTTCGGACTGACACTCGAGTCAAGCCAGCCCGCCTTGGCCAACGGTCAAATTCATGCCGTCACGATGCGGGCACGGCTTGAGCGTATTGCCGGACCCCAACCACAGGCCGCTGATGCAGAGCGCGCCTTAGCGGTGCGGGCATCCGGGCCAGCAGCAAGGCCGCCTCATGCCTTTTCGCATCTTATCGATACCGACCTCGATGCGGCGTTTCCTGGTCGCCTCCTGCTTGGGCGAGCTGACCCAGCAGATCCACTCGTTTCGCGCCAAAGGCGTGATATCGGCCCAGAGCCTCGCGGCCGCGACATCAGGCTCTATCGCCTCTCGGAAATCTGCGGGCAGCTCATGAACCGTGCCGCCTGCGAGCTTTTGTGTGTTCATGGATGGGTCTAGTGAGGCCCGACGCCTCAATTAATTCGACTTGCGAAGCGGTTGGGACTTCCCTCGAAAAAGTGGACACCCGTTGGTTAGGCGCATGCGCGTTCGTAATCGGCGGGTGTGCGGTAGTCGAGTGCCGAGTGTAGGCGCTGGTGATTGTAGAAATCCACGTAGCCGCGAATGGCGGCCTGGAGCGCGTGGTCGCTGGTGAAGGTGTGCCGGTGATACAGATCGGACTTCATCGTCTTGTTCCAGGATTCCATGTGCGCGTTGTCGGTCATGCGGCGCGGCCGATTGGCCGATTGCACGAAGCCGGCGCGTTGCAGCTGCAGCTTGAAGTCGGTCGCCATAAACTCGATGCCGCGGTCGCTGTGGAAGAGCGTGCCCGCCTCCGGTCGTCGCGTGCGCAGCGCAAATGCCAAGGCGCGACGCGTGAGTGCACTGGTGCGGTCCCTGCCCAATGCCCAGCCCAGCAGGCGGCGCGAACAGCGGTCCATGATCGTGGCGAGATAGCGCCACTGGCCTTGCACTTTGAGGTAGGTCACATCCGCAACCCAGACTTGGTCCACGCGCTCGACCCGTTCGGCATGCGCGCGACTTTCCACGCTGGCGAGAAACGCCGCGAGCCCTGGGCGCCTTCGGTACAGACGCGATGAGCAGGCGCGCACGCCGTTTTCCCGCATCAAGCGTTCGACCCGGCGACGGCCGACCTGTTCACCTGCCTGCTGCAAGGCGGCGTGCACACGCGGGCTGCCGTAGGTCTCGCGGCTCTGTGCATGCACGCCCTTGATGCGCTCGACCAGCGCGGCGTCCTCGACAGCGCGTGTACTGCGCGGACGCTGTTGCCAGGCATAGAAGCCGGACGCGCTGACACCATGCAGCCGGCACATCGTCCTCACCGGGGCGGCTTCCTGGTGGTGCGCGATGAAGGCAAAGATGTCGGCCTTGGACTGGAAGTGAACGCGATGGCTTTTTTTAAAAGGTCATGCTCGACCTGCAGCCGTTCGTACTTGCGCTTCACTTCGCGCAGCGCCTTGAGCTCTGCGGCCACGGTCTTGTCGAGTTCGATTCCCTTGGTCACGATCACCCCCTCGCGGGCCAGTTTTCGCCAACGAGACAGCATGAAGGGATGGATGTAAAGCGACTCGGCGACGTCGCGTACGGACACGCCTGAAAGCTCGCTCAGTCGGACTGCGGTGGCCTTGAAATGATCGCTGTAGCGATACGTCGTTCTGGGGCCTGGTGCTGGCATGAAGACACTCCTGATCGTTAGGTCAGGGTGTCCACTAAACCGAAGGAACTACCGCATCGGCTTGAATTAATTGTTAGCCCGCACCGGATCGCCACTCAGCCAAGCGGCGATCCAATACAGGCTTGAGCTCATCGAAGTTTTCCCAAGTGTCGGCAATGTGGTACAGGCTGTCTTGACCAGGAGGAAGGTCCTTGCCGAGAGTCTTCTCGTAGTCTGCAAGATAGCCGCCCGACTCAACGTCGTAGTAGAAGCCGGCGAAAGCATTACCCTCCTCCGACAAGTCCTCATCTGTGAACTTCCCGTCGCAGGCCGACAAGAAGAATGCTCCAGGTGTTGTCGATCGCTCCCGAAGCGCAGGTATGTCGTCGGGGAAATCTGAGGCATGAAGGCTGCCAGAGAGCCCCGACAACAGTGCCCATGCAATGAACATGCCTGTGTGAGTTGCGCCAGCCTCTTGCGGGAGATCGGCTGGGAAGCTGCCGCCGTAGTGCCAAGCTGCTGCGTCGTATTTCATGCGGGCTAACACCTGAGTTAAGCCGCGCCGCGAAGCGGCGTCGGCTTGAATGAATTGTTAGCCGTCAACGCGCCCTCCGGGCTGCCACTCGGCGGGAAGGATGGTAACGAGTGTGATGCCGCCAGCTCCAAAGCTGAAATGTGTCGCATGCAACGGCGTCTCATACTTGGCCCAGGAAGTAACGCCGAATGATGGAGAGTCGAGTGCAGCGCGCGCGGATGGACTACCGAGGCACTTCAGAACATCCGCCAGCGTGGAGGAGAACGTAAGCCCGCCCACTAACGGGTACTGGAACTGCCCAAAGCCGTCCTTGCCAAACGAGTGAAGGAATACTGTACCGATGCGACCATCCGGCTGAATCTCAATTTGAACACCGCCTGCCTTATCTGTCAGGAAGCGTTCTGTAGACATGCCCTCCTCAAGCGGCTTAAACACTCTGTCGATCAAATTGAAACGCGATAGCGCACGTTTCACCTCAACTGAGGTGAGTGGCTTATTGATAATCGACGCGAGTTCTTCCATACGGCTAACGTTTGAATTAAGCCGTGCCGCGAAGCGGCATCGGCTTGAATGAATTGTTAGACCTGCCAGCTGTGGCGCTAACGCTGCCTGCTTGAAACTCTACCGGAACCTGATGGCGGCAAGCTTGCCGCCGATGTGGGTAGCGCCATTGGGCAACGGCAGCAATAACGGCCTCGTTGTAGCCGACGGGCTGGCCGCTGCTACGACCAACAGGACGCCAATCCGCCGAGATGATGGCGGGCGACTGCACCTGACCAGAAGGGCTGATGACAAACGCAACTTGGGCCACGCCAGAGAACTCGTTGTGTAGCCGGAGCGGGAGCGTTGGTGCAACTGTCGATGTGGGAGCAAGGCCGGCAGAGCAGGCGGGCGGCAACTCTGCAGCTGAACATGCGCCGAGTGTGATGCCAAGAAGTAAAAATATCAGATCCGAGACTGTCTTCATGGCAGGTCTAACACTAAGTAGCGCTCAAAAAGCGCGATATGCACCGATCATCTTTGACCGGTCGGCGACTGTCAATGCGGGAAAACGGACGCCGAATCAAGGGGTTGCCCGACTTCAGGAGTCGAGAATACTCGGTTAGCGTCCGGTGCATATCGTAGGAAATGCGCTGTTGTGCAGGAATCGCCTCGAAATGTGGGATATGCACCGGATCGTGCGTCGCCGCGGTTGATCGATGCGGTCCGCGCGCGCTTGCGGATGCGGCATTACAGCCTCCGCACGGAGCAGGTCTACGTCGGCTGGATCCTGCGCTTCATCCGATTCCACGGCCGTCGCCATCCTCGCGATATGGGCGCGCCTGAGGTCGAGGCCTTCCTTTCGTCGCTGGCGGTCGAGGGACGGGTCGCGGCGAGCACGCAGAACCAGGCGCTGTCGGCGCTGCTGTTTCTCTATCGCGAGGTACTCGACATCGAGCTGCCGTGGATGGCGGATGTCGTACGCGCCAAGCGCCCGCGGCGATTGCCGACGGTGCTGTCGGAAGACGAGGTGGCGCGTCTGCTGGCGCAGATGGAGGGCCGGCCCTGGCTCGTGGCGTCGCTGCTGTACGGCACCGGGATGCGCCTGCTCGAAGGCTTGCGGCTGCGGGTGCAGGATCTCGATCTGGTGCGGCGGGAGATCGTGGTGCGGGACGGCAAGGGCGGCAAGGATCGCCGCACCATGTTGCCCACCTCACTCGTTGAGCCGCTGCAGCGGGAGCTCGTGCGTGCGCGGATGCTGCATGAGGCGGATCTCGCCGCCGGCTTCGGCCGCGTGTGGTTGCCGTATGCGCTCGAGCGCAAGCTGCCGAACGCGTCGACCGGATGGGGTTGGCAGTACGTGTTTCCGGCTCCGCGCAGGAGCGTCGATCCGCGTGATGGTGTTGAGCGGCGGCACCATGTCGACGACGGCATGCTCTCGCGTGCGCTCAAGGCCGCCAGCGCACGTGCCGGGCTGGTCAAGCGGGTGTCGGCGCACACGCTGCGTCATTCCTTCGCCACGCATCTCATCGAACGCGGCCACGATATCCGCACGGTGCAGGAGCTGCTGGGCCACAAGGATGTCGCGACCACGCAGATCTACACGCACGTGCTGGGGCGCGGTGCGAATGCGGTGCCGAGCCCACTGGACCGGCTGCCGGCGCCGGGTGCGGGCTGAGCACAAGGCGCGCGCCGCGTCAGTCCGTCAACAACGCCCGGTCACGCACCGCGCCCTTGTCGGCGCTGGTGGCGAGCAGGGCGTAGGCCTTCAGTGCGGTGCTGACGCGGCGCGGGCGTGTGCGCTCCGGCTTCCACCCGCGGGTGTGCTGCGCGTCGCGGCGTGCGGCGAGTTCAGCGTCGTCCAGCAGCAGCGCGATCGAACGCGCGGGAATGTCGATGCGGATGCGGTCGCCGTCGCGCACCAATGCGATCGTGCCGCCGGCCGCGGCTTCGGGTGAGACATGCCCGATCGACAGGCCGGACGTGCCGCCGGAGAAGCGGCCATCGGTCAGCAGCGCGCACTTCGCGCCGAGGCACTTGGATTTCAGATAGCTGGTCGGATACAGCATCTCCTGCATGCCGGGGCCGCCCTTGGGGCCTTCGTAGCGGATCACGACGACGTCGCCCGGCTGCACCACGTCGTCGAGGATGCCGGCGACGGCGTCCTCCTGGCTTTCGAAGACGCGCGCGGGGCCTTCGAAGACGTGGATCGCCGCATCCACGCCGGCGGTCTTGACCACGCAGCCGTCGACGGCGAGGTTGCCGGTGAGCACGGCGAGACCGCCTTCGGCCGAATAGGCGTTTGCGACATCGCGGATGCAGCCGCCCGCGCGATCGGTGTCCAGCGTGTCCCAGCGCGTCGCCTGGCTGAAGGCGGTCTGCGTGGGGATGCCGGCCGGGCCGGCGCGGAAGAAGGTGTGCACCGCGGCGTCGTCGGTCGCATCGATGTCCCAGGCGGCGATCGCGTCGGCCAGCGTGCGCGCGTGCACGGTCGCCACACCGGTGTGCAGCAGGCCACCACGCGCGAGCGCGCCGAGGATCGCCGGAATGCCGCCGGCGCGGTGCACATCCTCGACGTGATAGTCGGGCGAGTTCGGCGCCACCTTGCACAGCTGCGGCACGCGGCGCGAGAGGCGATCGATGTCGGCCATCGTGAAGTCGACCTCGGCCTCCTGCGCGGCCGCCAGCAGGTGCAGGATCGTATTCGTGGAGCCGCCCATCGCGATGTCGAGCGTCATCGCATTCTCGAACGCCTCGAACGTGGCGATGCCGCGCGGCAGCGCGGCCGGATCTTCGGCGCCGTACCAGCGGTGGCAGAGTTCGACCACGGTGCGGCCGGCGCGCAGGAACAGCTGTTCGCGATCGGCATGCGTTGCCAGCAGCGTGCCGTTGCCGGGCAGCGACAGCCCCAGCGCCTCGGTCAGGCAGTTCATCGAATTCGCGGTGAACATGCCCGAGCACGAGCCGCAGGTGGGGCAGGCACTGCGTTCGACGGCGGCGACCTGTTCGTCACTCGCGGCCGGGTCCGCCGCCAGCACCATCGCGTCGACGAGATCGAGCTTGCGGCCTGCATCGCCATTCGCGAGCCGGGTCTTGCCCGCTTCCATCGGGCCGCCGGAGACGAACACCACCGGCACGTTGAGCCGCAACGCCGCCATCAGCATGCCGGGCGTGATCTTGTCGCAGTTGGAAATGCACACCAGCGCGTCGGCGCAGTGCGCGTTGACCATGTACTCCACGGCGTCGGCGATCAGCTCGCGGCTCGGCAGCGAATACAGCATGCCGTCGTGGCCCATCGCGATGCCGTCGTCGACGGCGATGGTGTTGAACTCCTTGGCCACGCCGCCGACACGTTCGATCTCGCGCGCCACCAGCTGGCCCATGTCCTTGAGATGCACGTGGCCGGGCACGAACTGGGTGAACGAGTTGGCGACCGCGACGATGGGCTTGTGGAAGTCGCCATCGGTCATGCCGGTCGCGCGCCACAGGGCGCGGGCGCCGGCCATGTTGCGGCCGAAGGTGGAGGTTCTGGAGCGGTAGTCGGGCATTCGGACACTCGGGGCGGTGGGCGCGGTTGATCGGTGACACGTTTAGCGGTGAGCGCAGTCTTGTGGCACTTCGAACACGTCCGTCGTTCACGCGAAGCGCGATTTCCGCGTCTTTATGCGATCGAAGCAGAAGGCACTGGATTGACCCGCCGTTCAGCTGTTGAAAAATCGCATCAGCCTTCGCGCGAATGACGAGCAGGAAGGGACGTGTTCGGATGGTCACGAGAGCGGAGACGCGGAGAGACCCGTCTTCCGCACAGTCTGGACGCATAGCCTGCGCGGGCGCGACGATGATCCGTGTGCCCCACTGGTCCTGGCCAGACGCGACCCGCATTGAAGCGGTCATCGAAACAGCAGCGCCCGGCGCGGCTTCGGGTCATGGCGCTCAATCCCGCAGCTCGGCGACCTGGCAGGTCGTCTCGATCCGCTCCAGCACCGCAGCCGTGACCTCGCGGGTCGAGCGCGCCTCGTATCCGGCCGCGAGGTCGGCACTGAACACGCCGTCCTCCAGCGCGGAATCGACCGCCTGCTCGATGCAGCCCGCCTCCATCGACAGCCCCAGCGAGTAGCGCAGCAACAAGGCCGCACTGAGGATCGTGCCGTAGGGATTGGCGATGCCCTGGCCAGCGATGTCGGGCGCTGAGCCGTGGATCGGCTCGTACATGCCCACGCTGCCATCGCCCAGCGAGGCCGAGGGCAGCAGGCCCAGCGAACCGGCCAACATCGAGGCCTCGTCGGTGAGGATGTCGCCGAACATGTTCTCGGTCACGATGACGTCGAACGCGCGCGGCTTGGACAGCAGATGCATCGCCATCGAGTCGACCAACTGGTGTTCCAGCGTGATGTCCGGGAATTCGTCGCGGGCGATGCGCGTGGCGACGTCGCGCCACAGTCGCGAGGTTTCCAGCACGTTGGCCTTGTCGACCGAGGTCACATGGCCACGGCGGCCGCGTGCCAGCAGGCAGGCGCGGCGCACGACGCGCTCGATCTCGGCGACGGTGTAGGTGCACAGGTCGCTGGCGGACGTTTCGGTGCGCGTGCGCTCGCCGAAGTAGATGCCGCCGGTGAGTTCGCGCACGACCAGCAGGTCGACGCCGGCCAGCAGATGCGGCTTAATCGGCGAGGCGCCGATGGCGGCATTGTGCGGGCGGGTCGGGCGAAGGTTGGCGTACAGCCCCAGCGCCTTGCGGATCGCCAGCAGGCCCTGTTCGGGCCGGACGGTCGCATTCGGATCGGACCATTTCGGCCCGCCCACGGCGCCCAGCAGCACCGCATCGGCATCGCGCGCCGCGGCGAGCGTGGCATCGGGCAGCGGCGTGCCGGTGGCGTCGATCGCGGCGCCGCCGATCAGGTGCTCGTGCAGCGCGAACCGGTGGCCGTAACGGCGTGCGACCGCCTGCAGCACCTCGACGGCGGCGGCGGTGACTTCGGGGCCGATGCCGTCGCCCGGCAATACGACGATGTCAGCGTGCATGGTGGCGTTCCTCGTAACGTTGGATGTCGGCGTCGCGCGCCAGCAGATAGCCCATTTCGTCGACGCCTTCGAGCAGGCAGGTGCGCGCGAACGCGTCGAGCGGGAAGGCGTGAACAGTGCCGCCCGGCGTGCGCAGTTGACGCGCGACGATGTCGATCTCGAGCACGTCGTCGGGCCGCGCCATCAGCGCCTGCACGTCGGCCTCGGGCAGCACGATCGGCAGTAGGCCGTTCTTCAGTGCGTTGCCCCGGAAGATGTCGGCGATCTCGCTGCTGACGATCGCGCGTAGGCCCAGGTCGCGCAGCGCCCAGGGCGCATGTTCGCGCGACGAGCCGCAACCGAAGTTGCGCCCGGCGATCAGGATCTCGCGCCCGGCGTTGTGCGCCTGGTTGAACGCGAACGCCGGATTCGGCGCGCCGTCCTCGCGCCAGCGCCAGTCGTTGAACGCGTAGCGGCCCAGACCCTTGCGTTCCGTGGTCGACAGAAAGCGCGCGGGAATGATCTGGTCGGTGTCGATATTGGTCTCGCCCAGCACGACGCTGGCGGAGACGATGGAGGCGAAGGCGGTCATGCTCGGTGCTCCATGCGGGCTGTCGCAACGCAGTGGCTCGCGTCGCCGATGGCGATGGGGCCTCGCACCGGGAATTGCGCGCTGACCACGTCTGCGGTTCCGGCGCATGCGGGAACCCGGCGCCACTCCTGCACTGGCAGCAGCCTCGCGCGGCGATCCGGTGCGCAGTGGATCGCATCCTCGCGCGCATCGGAAGCGCCGGTCGACGGGTGACGATTGAAGAGCGCCATTACGCCACCTCCCTGCGGTTGGCGGACAGCTCGCGCGGATCAGCCACGACACCGCGGATCGCGGCCCATGCGGCGGTCATCGGCGAGGCCAGCAGCGTGCGCGACCCCGGCCCCTGGCGGCCTTCGAAATTGCGGTTGCTGGTGCTGACGGCGAGCTGGCCCGGCGCGACGAGATCGCCGTTCATCGCGATGCACATCGAGCACCCGGGCTCGCGCCACTCGGCGCCGGCCGCGCGCACGATGGTGTCGATGCCTTCGGCCTCGGCCGCGCGCTTGACGATTTCCGAGCCCGGCACGACGAGCATGCGCACATGCGACGCGACGCGCCGGTCACGCAGCACCTGGGCCACCTCGCGCATGTCGCCGAGTCGGCCGTTGGTGCACGAGCCGACGAACACGACGTCGACGCGCGTGCCGGCCAACGTGTCGCCGGCGCGCAGCTGCATGTAGTCGAGGCCCTTCTGAGCGGCGACGTCGGCGGCCGCGGGAATCGGCACGTCGACGCCGATCGCGGTACCCGGGTGCGTGCCCCAGGTCAGCGTGGGGCGGATATCGGCCGCATCGATGTGGACCTCGACGTCGAAGCGCGCGCCGGCGTCGCTGCGCAGCGTGCGCCAGCGCGCGACGGCGGCATCGAACTCGGCCCCCTTCGGGCCGCGCGGCGTGCGCGCGATCCACGCGAACGTGGTGGCGTCGGGCGCCACCATGCCCGCGCGCGCGCCGGCTTCGATCGACATGTTGCACAGGGTCATGCGCTGCTCCATGTCCATCGCGTCGATCGTGCTGCCGCGGTATTCGATGACGTGGCCGGTGCCGCCGTTGACGCCGATGACGCCGATTGCATGCAGGATCACGTCCTTGGCGCCGACACCGGGGGCCAGCGCGCCGTCGACGGTGATCGCCATCGTCTTGGCCTTGCGTTGCAGCAGGCACTGGGTGGCCAGCACGTTGCCGACTTCGCTGGTGCCGATGCCGAACGCCAGCGCGCCGAATGCGCCGTGCGTCGAGGTGTGGCTGTCGCCGCAGACGATGGTCATGCCGGGCAGGGTGAAACCCTGCTCGGGCGCGATGACGTGCACGATGCCGCGCTGGTCCGAGGCCATGTCGAACAGTTCGATGCCGAATTCGGCGCAGTTCGCGGCCAGCATGTCGACCTGCGCGCGTGCGGCATCGTTCGCGTACGGGAGACGGCCGTCGGCGTCGGCGGGCAGCGTGGGCGTGGAGTGGTCCATCGTCGCCTTGGTGCGGTCCGGGCGACGCGGCGCGAGGCCGCGCTCACGCAGCGCGGTGAAGGCCTGCGGCGAGGTGACCTCGTGGATCAGGTGCAGGTCGATGTACAGCATCGCCGGCGCGGCGTCGCTTTCGGGCACGACCACGTGGGCGTCCCACAGTTTGTCGAACAGGGTTTTCGGTGGAGTGGTGGTCATCTGGATGCGTGTCGTGTGTAGGCGCGCGCTGGCGCGCGATGGGGTCTGACCTGTGGAGCGCACTCGCGCGCGAGCGCGCTCCTACAGAAAGATGTGGTCCGGTGCGGGCGTGCTCGCGCACCGGCATATCGAATTGGCCGATCAGGCATGCGCCGCCGTCCGCTGCGCACCCTGCGCAGCCTCGGACCGCCGCCGCAGGATGCGGTTGGCGACGTCGAGCCAGGCCAGCGCACTCGCTTCGATGATGTCGCGGCTGGTGCCGGTGCCGTCGTAGGCGGCGATCGCGCCGGCGCCATCATCGTGGCGGACGCTGAGGTTGGCCTCGCCGCGCGCATCGCGGCCGATGCCGACGCTGTGGACCTGGTAGCTGTCCAGCGCCAGGTCGACACCGGTGGCCGCGGCCAGTGCCGCGAACAGCGCATCCACCGGGCCGTCGCCGAGGGCGCTTTCGCTGACCGTCGCGCCCGAGGGATCCGACAGCTCGATCTGTGCGCTGGCGCGCTGGCCACGGTCGCTGACGGTCATCGACGCCAGACGCCAGCCCTGGCCGTCGACATCGCCGTGCATCAGCGCCTCGAGATCGTTGTCGTCGACCACGCGCTGCTGCTCGCACAGCGCCTTGAACGCGGTGAAAACCTGGTCGATCTGGTCGTCCTCCAGCGTGTAGCCCAGCGCGCGCAAGCGATGCGACACCGCGGCGCGGCCGCTGTGCCGGCCGAGCACCAGTTTCGAATCGGGCCAGCCGACATCCGACGGATTCATGATCTCGTAGGTGCCGCGGTGCCGCAGCATGCCGTGCTGGTGAATGCCGGATTCGTGGGCGAATGCGTTCTCGCCGACGATCGCCTTGTTGCGCTGCACGCCCATGCCGGTCAGGCGCCGCAGCAGTTGCGAGGTCGGCACCAGCAGGCGGGTGTCGAGTGCGGTGTCGAGCTGGTAGAACGCCTGGCGGACCTTCAGCGCCATCGCCAGCTCTTCGACCGCGCAGTTACCGGCGCGCTCGCCGATGCCGTTGACCGTGCATTCGACCTGGCGCGCACCGCCTTCGATCGCGGCCAGTGAATTGGCGACGGCCAGGCCCAGATCGTTGTGGCAGTGCGCGCTGAAGACCACGTCGCGCGCGCCGGGGACCGTCGCGATCAGGCGCTGGAACAGTGCGCGCATCTCGTCGGGCGTGGTGTAGCCCAGGGTGTCGGGCACGTTGATCGTGGTTGCGCCGTTGGCGATCGCAGCGGTGATCACCTCGACAAGAAAATCCTCCTCGGTACGGGTGCCGTCCTCGGTCGAGAACTCCACGTCGTCGACCAGCCGGCGCGCGTGGGCGACGCTGCTCGCGGTCATGTCCAGCACCTGCTCGCGGCTCATGCGCAGCTTGTGCTCGCGGTGCAGCGGGCTGGTCGAGACGAAGACGTGCAGCCGCGGATTCGCCGTGCCCTCGAGCGCGCGCGCGGAGGCCTCGATGTCGGCCGGCAGGCAGCGTGACAGCACCGCCAGCGTGGGGCGGCTGACCTCGCGTGCGATCAGGCGCGCGGCCTCGCGGTCGGATTCGGAGCTGGCAGGAAAACCGGTCTCGATGATGTCGACGCCCAGCGCATCGAGCGCACGCGCCATCACCACTTTCTGCTGCGGCGACATGCTGCAGCCGGGCGACTGCTCGCCGTCGCGCAGCGTGGTGTCGAAGATTCGGATGGTGTCGGGTGAACTCATGCGGGAACGTCCTCGGGAATGCGGCGCGGCGTGCGGTCGGTCGTGCGGGGAGGCGGCGTCGGCGACCGAAGTCGCGGCTCACCGCCGGCCGCGGCCGTCGAGGTGCGCGGGGGGAGATCGTTGCGCCGGCGCGGCACCGCGACCGGCACGACCGCCGCCGGCACCCGCGTGGCATCGGTGTCGCGCACGCGCCGACGCGGCTTGCGCGGTGGACGCGGGCGCACGTCGGACAGCAGCCGCGCCAGCACGCTCGCGTCCACATTGCCGCCCGACACCACGGCCACCTTGCGCTTGCCGGCGACGCGACGCCCGGCGGCCAGCGCCAGCGCGCCAGCGCCCTCGGCGATCACGTGTTCTTCCAGCGCCAGCCGCACCAGCGTCTCGCGCAGCTCGGCCTCGCGGACGATGACGATGTCGTCGAGCAGGTCCGCCAGCAGCGCGCGGGTGATGTGGCCGGCGTGCTTGACGCGCACGCCGTCGGCCAGCGTGGCGACCGGATCGAACGGGCTGTCGTCCCCGCGCAGTACGCGCGCCATCGCGTCCACGCCCTCGACCTGCGCACCGACGATGCGCACGCCCTGCGACTTAAACGCCAGCGCGACGCCCGATGCCAGGCCGCCACCGCCGATCGGCACGATGACGACATCGGGCGTCAGGTGCGATGCGATCTCCAGCCCGACCGTGCCCTGGCCGGCGATCACGTCGACATCGTCGAAGGCCGACAGCAGACGGAAGCCGTTCTGCGCAGCCAGTTCGGCGGCGAAGGCCTTGGCCTCGTCGTAGGTGTCGCCATGCAGGCGCACGGTCGCGCCCCAATGCGCGACGCCGGCAACCTTGGTGTCGGGTGCGTTCCTCGGCATCACCGTGATCGCCGGCACCCCGAGCCGGTAGGCGGCCCAGGCGAGGCCCTGGGCGTGGTTGCCGGCCGAGGCGGTGATCACCATGCGGTCGTCGCCACGCTCGCGCGCGGCCAGCAGCGCGTTCAACGCGCCGCGCACCTTGTAGGAGCCGGTGCGCTGCAGGTTTTCCAGCTTCAGCCAGCAGCCGAAGCGCTCGGCGTAGTGCATTGGTGTCACGTCGAGGTACCGACGCAGCCGCGCCTGCGCCGCCAGCACATCGCTGGCGGTGACGGAATACGCGCGACGTACCTCGGTATCGATCATGGGATCAGACTGCCGTCAGCCAGCCGCGACCGGTCTCGGCCTCGCCCCGCACCACGCGCGCATACAGTGCGGCCAGCTCGCGGGTGACCGGGTTGTCGCCGTAGATGCGGTCCTCGATCGCCTGTACCGGCGCGACCTCGGCCGCGGTGCCGCAGGCAAACACCTCGTCGGCATCGCGCAATTCCTCGACGGTGACCGCGCGTGCCTCGGCACCGGTCAGCGCGATCAGGGTGTCGCGGGTGATGCCCGGCAGCGCGTCGCGATGCGTGACCGCGGTGACCCGGCCGCCCGTGACCACGAACACGTTGGCGCCGGTGCACTCGACGACGAAGCCCTCGGCATCGGTGAACAGGGCCTCGTCGAACCCGCGTGCCTTGCTTTCGCGCTTGGCCAGGATCGAGTTGATGTAGGCGCCGCAGAGCTTCAGCGGCGGCAGCGAATCGGCCGGATTGCGCCGCCACGTGCTGATGCCCAGCCGCGCGCGCGTGCCGGCCAGGTGCACCCGGGTCGCGGTGGTGGCGACCATCAGGTGTTCGGTGTGGCCTTCGACGTCGAGACCGAAGCCGCCCTCGCCGAACCAGGCCAGCGGGCGGATGTAGGCGTCGCGGTGCTGGTTCGCGCGCAGCGTCGCCAGCACGGCCCCGGTCGCCTCGGCGGGGTCGAAGGCCATGCCCAGCAACGCCGCGCCCTGGCGCATGCGTGCCATGTGGTCGGCCAGGCGGAACACCGCCGCGCCGTCGGCGGTGGCGTAGCTGCGGATGCCCTCGAACACGCCGCTGCCGTAGTGCATCGCATGGGTGGTCAGTCCGGCCTGCAGCGCATCGATGTCGCACAATCTGCCGTCGAACCAGGCCTGCGCCCGCGCGGGCGCGGCGGGCTCTGCGATCGACGGCACCTGCGCCGGTGCGGCCTCGGCCACCGCGTTCAACGACATGGCGACACCTCCACCGACAGGCAGTCATAGAGCTTGGCCAGCTGGCCCTGCAGGGCCGCGGGCGCGCGATCGCTTTCCACGGTCATCCGCAGTTGCCAGTGTTCGCCGTCGTCGTGCGCATCGCCTTCGAACGACAGCGGACGAAATCCCCGCCGCTCGGTCGTGCCCAGCACGCGCACCAGCGCGCCTTCGGCACGGCGCAGGGTCATCTCACACTGGTAGCGCATGGCGGGGGTCCTTGACGGGAGCGGCGGGCGGCACTGGTCCGACGTCGAGCGAGGTCGCTTCGTCGGCATCGAGCATCTGCGCGTTGTTGTGATTCGGCGGCACCAGCGGCCAGACGTTCGCGGCGGTGTCGATGGCGACGTGCAGCAGCGCCGGACCCGGGGTGTCCAGCAGGGCCTGCAGCGCGGCTTCGACATCGACCGCCTTGTCGACCGACAGCGCGGCGATACCGAACGCACGCGCGACTTCGGCGAAGTCCGGGTTGTCGGACAGGTCGATCTCGGAATAGCGGCGTTCGAAGAACAGTTCCTGCCACTGGCGCACCATGCCCAGCGCCTGGTTGTCGAGCAGCACGATCTTCACCGGCAGGTGGTAGCGACGCAGCGTCGCCAGCTCCTGCACGTTCATCAGGAACGAACCGTCGCCGCTGACGCACACCACGCGCCGCGACGGGTCCTCCATCTGCGCGCCGATCGCGGCCGGCAGGCCGAAGCCCATCGCACCCAGCGCGCCGCTGGTCAGGTGCTTGCGCGGATGGTCGAAGCGCCAGTGCTGGGCGACCCACATCTGGTGCTGGCCGACGTCGCAGGCGACGGTCGCATCGGGTGCCAGTTCGCTCATGCGCTTCAGCAGCGCGGGCGCGAACACCGTGTCGCCCGGCGCGTCGTAACGCGCGGCGAACTGCGAACGGCGCTGGTCGCACAGCTGGCGCCAGGCCTCGCGCGCCGCGGCATGGCGTCCGGTCATCTGCGCCGCACAGGGAGCCGCCAGCCGCGACAGGCTGGCGGCGACATCGCCGCAGACCGCGACATCGGTCGCGCGCAGCTTGCCGATCTCGCAGACGTCGCCATCCAGATGCACGATCCGCGCATGCGGCGCGAACTCGCCCAGCTTGCCGGTCGCGCGATCATCGAAGCGCGCGCCGACGACGATCAGCAGATCGGATTCCTGCACCGCCAGGTTCGCTGCGCGCGTGCCGTGCATGCCCAGCATGCCCAGGTTCGCCGGGTGCGCCGGCGGCAGCGCGCCCAGTGCGCGCAATGTCAGCACGGTCGGGATGCCGGTCAGGTCGGCGAATTCGCGGAACGCGTCCAGCGCCTCACCCAGTACGATGCCGCCACCGCCGTAGACCACCGGCCGCTCCGCCTGCGAGATCAGCGCCGCCGCCTGGTGCAGGGCGTGGTCCGCACAGGCGGCCATGGTGTCGGCCTGGGACGGCACGTGCGCGTGCAGATGCGCGGCATCGCCGATCTGCACGTCCTTGGGCAGGTCGATCAGCACCGGACCGGGACGGCCCGAGCGCGCAATGCGGAACGCCTCGGTGACGACGCGCGGCAGCTCGTCGACGCTGCGCAGCAGGAAGCTGTGCTTGACGATCGGCAGCGTCATGCCGAACACGTCCAGTTCCTGGAAGGCATCGGTGCCCATCAGCGGCGTCGCCACCTGGCCGGTGATGACGACCATCGGCACCGAATCCAGCATCGCGTCGGCGATGCCGGTCACCAGGTTCGATGCGCCCGGCCCCGAGGTCGCCACGCACACACCGACGCGCCCGCTGGCCCGTGCAAATCCGTTCGCGGCGAACGCCGCGCCCTGCTCGTGGCGGACCAGTACGTGCTTCAGCGACGCGCCGTGCAGCGCGTCGTAGAACGGCATGATCGCGCCGCCCGGATACCCGAAGATCGTGTCGACACCTTCGGCCTCCAGGGCCTGCACCAGCCAGCGGGCGCCGTTCATCAGGCGGCCTCTTTCCGCGGATCGGCCGTGGCGGCCTTCGCATCCGCCTCCGCATTGAGCCAGACCATCTTGGCGCGCAGCTCGCGGCCGACCTGCTCGATCGGATGATCGAAGTCGGCCTGCTTGTACTTTTTGTAGTTCGGCAGGCCGGCTTCGTACTCGGCCACCCAGTTCTTGGTGAAGGTGCCGTTCTGGATGTCGGTCAGCACGTCCTTCATGCGCGCCTTGACGCTGGCGTCGATGACGCGCGGGCCGCTGACGTAGTCGCCGTACTGCGCGGTCTCGGACACGAATTCCAGCATCCGTGTGATGCCGCCTTCGTAGAACAGGTCGACAATCAGCTTCAGCTCGTGCAGCACTTCGTAGTACGCGATCTCGGGCTGGTAACCGGCCTCGACCAGGGTTTCGAAGCCCGCCTGCACCAGCGACGACGCGCCGCCGCACAGCACGGCCTGTTCGCCGAACAGATCGGTCTCGGTCTCTTCCTTGAACGTGGTCTTGATGATGTTCGCGCGCGCGCCGCCGAGACCCGCGGCATAGGTCAGCGCCAGCTGCTCGGCATGGCCGCTGGGGTCCTGGTGCACGGCGTAGATGCACGGCACACCGCGGCCGATCTCGTATTCGCGGCGCACCAGTGCGCCCGGGCCCTTGGGCGCGACCAGCACGACATCGAGATCGGCACGCGGCGCGATCATGTCGAAATGCACGTTGAGCCCGTGCGCGAACAGCAGGCAGGCGCCCTGTTTCATGTGCGGCGCCAGCACGTCGGCATAGAGCTGCTTCTGCACCATGTCGGGGGTGAGCACCGCGACCAGATCGGCGTCGGCGACGGCTTCGGCGGGCGGCTTGGCGATGAAGCCGTCGGCCTTGGCCTTCTGCTCGGTCGGGCCGCCGGGCCGCAGGCCGACGGTGACGTCGAAGCCGGAATCACGCAGGTTCAGCGCGTGCGCGCGGCCCTGGCTGCCGTAGCCGACGATGGCGATGGTGGGTCTGGACTGGGACATGGACGGGATCCGGTTGGTGGAGTGCGATGGGAGGGCGGCGTGGCGGGCGAAAAAAAACCCCGCGCCTTTCGGCACGGGGTTTCGGTTCTTTCGACCTTGGGTGTCTGCTTCTAACTGCTACGCAAACCCCATCCCCGCGCCTGTCTGGACGGTAATAAGAAGTACGAGAAGAAGGAGGCTGGTCGTGATGGCGAGCGCACGCAGACCGGCGCCGGAATCGGCGACCTGGGTCTTCTGCGTGGGAGTGCTGCGCTGCGTCATGGGTTCGAGAAAACCACGGCCGTGCACGGGGTGTCAACAGTTACGTCGCCAACCAATGCGCCGGCGTGGCGCATGTTCAACGGCTGCGCGCGGCGCGGTGTTTGCGTCGCAGCAGTTTCAGGCACGCGCCTTCCCACTGGCGGGCGCCACGCGCGTTTCCGGCCGCGCGCTGCAGGCTGCCGTCGCGCCACGCGACGTAGAGCACCGGGTCGATGTAGGCCTTGCGGGCGACGGCGACGGTATTGCCGAGCGCATCGGCGACATCGGCGACGACGATCTTCTCCTGCGTCGCCAGTGCGCGCTCGCTCGGCTCGCGTCCCTGCCTGCCTTCGGGCAACGGCATCGCCGCGAACCGCCGGAACGCCATCAGCGTGCCGCCCCAGGTGCGGAAATCCTTGGCCGTGAACGGGCCGCCCATGGCCTCGCGCAGATAGTCGTTGACCATGCCCGAATCGATGCCGCGGCGCTCGCCATCGTCGTCGAGATACTGGAACAGCGCCTGGCCCGGCAGCTGCTGCACCTTGCGCACCAGACGCGCGAGTTTGGCGTCGTCGAGGGTGATCTCCTGCTCCTGTCCGCTCTTGCCGCGGAACTTCAGACGCGCGCGTCCGGCGCGGGCAAGTTCGAAATGCCGGTTGCGCAGCGTCGTCAATCCGAACGAGCCGTTGCTGCGCGTGTAACTGTCGTTGCCGACGCGCACGAAGGTCTGCGCCATCAGCGACACGACGATCGCGAGCACCTTGTCGCGCGGCAGGCCGGGCAGGCCGAGATCACGCCGCAACGCCCGGCGCAGTTTCGGCAGCGCGGTGGCGAACGCGACGATGCGGTCGAACTTGCCGTCGCCGCGGACCTCGCTCCAGTCGGGGTGGTAGCGGTATTGCTTGCGTCCGCGCGCGTCGCGCCCGGTGGCCTGCAGGTGCCCGTTCTCGCGTGCGCAGATCCACACGTCGGTATAGGCCGGCGGCACCGCGAGCCGACGCGCGCGGTCCAGTGTCGCGGCGTCTCGCACCGCCCTGCCGTCGGGATCGCGGTAGGCGAAGCCCTTGCCCGCGCGGATGCGGCGCAGGCCGGGCTCGGTGTCGCTGACCCAGCGCAGGCCGGCGAGTCGTGCGATGCGGACGGGATCGTCGGCCGGGCAGTCGGCCTTGGGGATGGTCTTGGGCATGGCAGGCAGATAGCAACGCGGCGATCAGCGGTTCGTGAACGTGGGACACGCCGCGGGCCATGGCTTCACCTCGCTGGCACGGCGGCGTGCGGACACTCGCCACCACTCGAACTGTCTGGAGTCCCAAACGATGAATGCGACCAAGCTCAGCAAGACCCTGATCGCCTCCGCCATGGCGGGCGCACTGGTGTTCGCCGGCGCCGCTGCCGCGCAGGAAACCGCCGACCGCTCCGAGCACACGACCGCGGCGCATACCGAATCGAACCAGCCGATGTCCGACACGTGGATCACCACCAAGGTCAAGGCCGGTCTGCTCGCCGAGAGCGATGTGTCGGGCCTCGACATCAGCGTCGAAACCGCCAACGGCACCGTGAGCCTGTCGGGCGACGTCGACAACCAGGCGCAGATTGATCGCGCCACTGCGGTCGCCCGTGAGATCGAAGGCGTGCGCGCCATCGACGCCAAGCAGCTGAAGGTCAACGCCAACCGCTGATCGCGACCCACGACGCCTCCCGTCCCCTTGGGGCGGGAGGCGTTTTCGTGTCTGCATCCGGGTGGACGCGTCCGGGCCCACGCGCGCTCATGATGCGCGGTGCTTCCGGTCCCCAATCGCTGGTGGAGACACGGGCGTCGGCCAGGCACTGGTCACGCGTCGCTGCGCTGAGCGACCGATGCGCTGCTGTGCCGCCGTGGCTGCGCGTGGATATGCGCCTTGCGTTGCGTGAGGACCGCACGCGATCGCCCGCTGGCGCGTGTCGTGTTTCAGCCCGCGCGCAGGGCCTGCCGCCAGGTCTCGAAATCGGTCGCCAGCGTGATCGCGCTCGCCGGCCGCGCGAGGCAGTCGGCCAGCGCGTCGGGTACGTCGACGGTGCGTCCGATCAACGGTTCGACGATCGTGTCGAACTTGGCCGGATGCGCGGTTGCGACGACGGCCCAGTCACGGGTGTCGCCCGCGGCGCGCAGCGTCTCCAGCACGTGCAGTGCGGTCGCGGTGTGCGGGCAGGCGACGATGCCGTGCTGCGCGGGTGCGGCGGCGATGGTGTCGCGGATCGTCGCGTCGTCGACGGGGGTGGCGCGCAGCGCCGCGCGCAGCGCGTCGTCATCGGCGAACCAGTGACGCAGGCGCTCGATGTTGCTGGGCGCGCCGACGTCCATCGCATTCGCCAGCGTGGCGCGCGTCGTCTGGGCGGCGTAGGCCGCGCCGGCGATAAACCGCGGCAGGGTGTCGTTGGCATTGCAGGCCAGGTGGAGACTGCCGATCGGGGCGCCCATGCGCTGGGCGAGCAGGGCGGCGCAGGCGTTGCCGAGGTTGCCGGTCGGCACGATGACGTGCAGTGGCCGGCCATGCGCCCCATGGTGGTGCGCGGCGGCGTGCGCGTAGTACGCCGCCTGCGGCAGCAGCCGGCCCAGACTGATGCTGTTCGCCGAACCGAGCGGCCGCTCGGCGCGCAGCGCGGTATCGGCCAAAGCCTGCTTGGCCAGGCGCTGGCAGTCGTCGAAGCTGCCGGCGATGCGATACGCCTGCACGTTGTCACCCCAGCATTCCAGGCCATGCGACTGGCGCGGCGAGACCTTGCCGTCGGGGTACAGGATCGCGACGCGGAACCCCGGCCGGCGATGGAACGCGGCGGCGACGGCCGCGCCGGTGTCGCCCGACGTTGCGACGACGATCGTGGTATCCGGCGTGCCGGGCGCGCGCAATGCGCCCAGGGCGGCGGCCAGGAACCGCGCGGCGTAGTCCTTGAACGCGGCGGTCGGCCCGTGGAACAGCTCGAGCACATGATCGCCGGCGCCGCGCATCGGCCGCAGCGGTGCATCGAAGGCGAACGCCTCGCGGCACAGGGCGGCGAGATGCGTGCGCAGTTGCGATCCGGCCAGGTACGGCGCGAGGACGGCTTCGGCGGTCGCGGCCAGGGTTGCACGCGGGATCTCTAGATCGACGCGCGGAATCGATTCGGGCACGTAGAGTCCCCCGTCCGGCGCGAGGCCGGCGACGAGCGCGGCATCGAACGGGGTCGGCGCCACACCGCCGCGCGTGCTGACGAAGTTCATGCGGCTGCGCCTGTGGACGGCGCGTGCACCGACGCGGCGTCGACGAGCGCTGCACGCGGCCCGGCAACCGGCGACACGTAGGCGCGTGCATCGATGCCCGCGTCGATGAAGCCCGCGCGCATGTCGCCGGCCGCGGCGCGCGCCGCTGCCTCGGACGCGAACCACGCGAACACGCTCGGCCCGCCGCCGGAAATGCTCGCGCCGATCGCGTCGTGATCGAACGCCGCGGCCTGCACCGCGCGGAACCCGGGAATCAGTGCGGCCCGGCGCGGCTCGACCAGCACGTCACGGAGGCCAGCGCGCAGCAGGGCGATGTCGCCGCGCTGCAAACCGGTCAGGAACAGGCCCAGATGCGTGCTGTGCGCGACCACCGTGTGCAGCTCGAACGGCTCTGCGAGCACCGCACGCGAGCGGCGGGTTTCGAGGATCTGGTCGGGATGCACGACGACCGCATGCAGCCAGTCCGGCGTGTCCAGCCGGATCGCACGATCCGCGGTCGCCATGACCACGCCGCCGAGCAGCATCGGTGCGACGTTGTCGCCGTGGCGGCTGCCGCTGGCGACGGCCTCGCCGTCGAGCGCGAACGGATACAGCGCCTCGCGCGCCAGCGGCGTGTCGAGCAGTGCATTGGCCGCGACCAGCGCCGCGACACACGACGCGGCCGAACCGCCGAGTCCGGAGCCGAGCGGAATGCCCTTGTGCAGTTCGATCTCGAAGCCGTGATCCAGTGCCAGCGCCTCGCGCAGCGCGATCAGCGCACCCCCGGCGGTGTTGGCCGACGCCTCCAGCGGCAATCGATCAGCGCCGGTGACGGTGCCGTGGATCGCGGCGATGCGCACGGTGGGCGCGTCGATGCGCCGCACGGTCGCGATGTCGCGCGGGCCTTCGATGACATGGCCGAGCAGATCGAAACCCACGCCGATGTTGCCGACGCTGGCCGGAGCGAACGCGGTGGCGCTTGGGCTCATGCCGACCTCCGCGGGCCCGCGCCCAGCGACTGGGCGATGGTCAGCACGTCGCCGAATACGCCGGCCGCGGTGACTTCGGGGCCGGCGCCCGGGCCCTGCACGACCAGCGGATTCTCGGCGTAGCGGGTGGTGGTGAACTGCACCAGGTTGTCGGTCAGGCGGGTATGCATGCACGCATGATCGGCCGGAAGCGCCTGCACGCCAACCGTGGCGCGGCCGTCCCGGTCGAGGCTGGCAATGTGGCGGAGGCCGCAGCCGGCGGCGCGCGCGGCGTCGAGACGCGCTTGCATCGGGGCATCGAGTTCGCCGGCGCGGGCGAGGAAGGTGTCGACATCGACATCGCGCAGGGATTCGGGGACCAGGCTTTCGATCTGGACATCGGTCAGCGACAGCGGTCGACCGGCCTCGCGGGCGAGGATCACCAGCTTGCGCGCGACGTCCAGCCCCGACAGGTCGTCGCGTGGATCGGGCTCGGTGTAGCCGAGCGCGCGGGCTTCGCGCACCAGCTCGGAGAACGGCCGGTGGCCGTCGAAACTGTTGAACAGCCAGGCCAGCGTGCCCGAGAGCATGCCGTCGATGCCGTGCAGCGTGTCGCCGGTGTCGATCAGGTTGCGCAGCGTCAGCACGACCGGCAGGCCCGCCCCGACGGTGGCTTCGTACAGGAAGCGGCTGCTGCCCCGACGGCGGGCATCGGCGATTGCCGCATACCGGGCCCAGTCGCCGCTGCCCGCATGCTTGTTCGGCGTGACCACGTGGATGCCGGCCGCGAGCCAGTCGGCGTACTTCGCCGCCACCGCGTCGCTGGCGCTGCAGTCGACGATCATCGCGTGCGGTAGATGCTCGGCGCGGATGTGCGCGGCGAACGCGTCCAGGTCGCACGGCACGGCATCGTGCCCGTGCAGACGCGTGGCCGCGGAGGCCGGGTCCATCGACGCGGCATCGAGCACCATGTGTCGGCTCGACGCGATGCCGCGCAGTCGCAGGTCGACGCCGGAGCGCGATTTCAGGCCCGGCAGCACCTCGGCCAGTTGCGCCAGCAGCGCCGAGCCCACATGCCCGGGGCCGATGACGCCGACCGAAACCGTCTGCGGCGACAGCCAGAACGCGGCATGCGCGGCACGTAGCGCGCGGGTGGCATCGTCCTGCGCGATCGCGACCGAAATGTTGCGTTCGCTCGCGCCCTGCGCGATCGCGCGGATGTTGACGCGGGCCTGGGCGAGGCCTTCGAACAGCCGCGCGGCCACGCCCTGGGTGCCGACCATGCCGTCGCCGACCGCCGCCAGTACGCACAGGTCATGGGTGACCGTCACGCCCTGCGCCTGGCCGTCGACGATCGCGTCGGCAAAGGCGCCGGCGATCGCGACCCGGCCGCGTTCGGCCTGGTCGGCGCGCACCACGCAGCAGATCGAGTGTTCCGACGACCCCTGCGAGATCATCGTCACCGACACGCCGGCGCCGTGCAGCGCCGCGAACAGGCGCTCGGCCATGCCCGGCACGCCGACCATGCCGTTGCCGACGAGTTCGAGCACGGCGACATCGCGCACCAGGGTCAGGCCCTTGACCGGCGACGCCGCCGGCACGCCGTCGGGTGCGATCAGCGTGCCGGGCGCGGCGGGGTTGCGGCTGTTGCGGATGCGCACCGGCACGCCGCGCGCCTGCACCGGGGCCAGCGTCTGCGGGTGCAGCACCTTGGCGCCGAAGTAGGCCAGCTCGCAGGCTTCGGCGTAGGACATCGCGTCCAGGCACACGGCGTCGGGCACCAGGCGCGGATCGGCCGACAGCACGCCGTCGACATCGGTCCAGATGGTCAGCGCGTCGGCATCGAACAGGTTGGCGAAGATCGCCGCGGAGTAGTCGCTGCCGTTGCGGCCCAGCGTGGTCGCGTGGCCCTCGCCGTCGCGGGCGACGAAGCCGGTGATCACGACATCGCGCGCGGCCTGCGCCAGCCGCCACTGCGCGAGCCTGGACCGGCTCGCGTCCCAGTCGACGACCGCGCCCATCTCGCCGGGCTGCACCACCAGCACGTCGCGCGCATCGAGGCGCAGCCAGCCGTCGCCGAGGGCCGCCTGCACCAGCCGCGACGACAACAGTTCACCGCAACCGTGCACGCGCGCGGCGAGCTCGGTTGCGTCGCCATCCCCACGGGTCAGCGCCTGCAGGTCGTCGGCGAGCTGCAGGAATTCGGCTTCGAGTGCCGCGCGCAAGGGGCCGCCTTCGCCGGCCTCGAAGGCGTGCGCGGTGTCGAGATGGCGCTGGCGCAGCGCGTCCCAGCCGGGCATCCAGTCGCTGCCGGCCACCGCCGCATCGGCGAGGGCCACCAGCGCGTTGGTCGCGCCGTGCATCGCCGAGACCACGACCGGCCGCAACCGCGCATCGCCCGGGATCAGGGCGGCCAGCGCACCGATGCACGCGGCATCGGCGAGGCTGCTGCCGCCGAACTTGTGGACATGGCAGGCGAGGGCGGCAACGGCCGGGGCATCGGCCGCGGCGGATTCGGACAGGACAGCGGACATCGTGGAGCTCCGGTGGGGCTCCGCGTCTTCGCTCGGGCTGGGATCGCGGATCCGCATCCCGGGCGGGGATGCGGAGCGGGCGAGGTCAGGTCAACTGGCGGCGCGCGTCCACATCCCGGGGCCGGTGGTACCGGTGCCGGTGGTGGTCGTGGTCGTAATCGTCGTCATGACGGCACACGCCGCAGACGCGCCGGCCGACCGGTCGGAATGACCGGTGGCGGCGTTGCGAAGCGAAGGCGTTGTGCGATGCGTCATGGACGCAGAACAGCACGGCGCTTCGGGCGGTGTCAACGGTTTGCGCTGAAACCGTCGGGCGTCCTGCGACGACGCATCGCTGCCGTGGGCGCGCCCGACAGGCCGCGTGCCTCAATTTCGCGGGGCTTCGGCCGCTAACGTCAACAGCGGGAGGGCTGCGGATGAGCATCATGTCGGAGTGCAGGAGTGTTGCGGGCACGTCGGTGATCGAGGCATTGCCCGATGCGCCGGTCGGTCTGCTGCGGCTGGCAGGCGATGCGCGCATCGTCGCCGCGAATGCCGTGGCCCGCGATCTGCTCGGCCTGGGCGCGCGACCCGACGGCGGTTGGCCCGCGCCGTGGGGCGTGACGCGCGAGGCCCTGCGCGGGCCCGACGGGGTGTGGGTTGCGGCCGGCGACGATCCGGCGCGGCGCCTGCGCTACCGGCGCGATGGCGAGGGCTGGCAGGTGTCACTGCCGCACGCGGAGACTGCGGCGCTGCTGCGGGACCAGGCGTCGCCGACCGCCGGTGCGGCGATGCTCACGAGGATGGCAGCGGCCACGCCGCCCGCGGACGATGCGTCCGGCGCGCGACGGCTGCTGGCCCGGGTCGGCGCGGGGCTGGCCGCGTGCGACCTCGATCTCGATCTGGCCGACGAGGCCGCGTTGGCGGCGGACTGCCACCTGTCGGCCGGCTTCGGAAATCTCACCGAGGCGATCCGCCAGGCGGTGTCGCTGTCGGTGGAGATCGCCGGCGCCGTCCCGCAGGTGGTCGAGGACAACGACCGGCTCGTGCAGCAGTCGCAGGCGCAGGTCGACGCACTCGGCGAGGTGCTGGCGGCCAGCCGGCGTCTGGCGGAGGGCGTGCAGGCCGCGGCGGCGGAGCTGTCCGCAGTGCGCGCCGAAGCCGCGCGCGCCGATGCCAGCGTGCGCGCCGGACATCAGGCCGCCGCTGACCTCGGCGAAGCGATCCGCGAGGTGGAGCGCCGCGTCGCGCGCGCCACCGAGGTCATCGAGGTGATCGACGCGGTCTCGATGCAGACCAACCTGCTGTCGGTCAACGCGGGCATCCAGGCCGCGCATGCGGGACCGGCTGGACGCGGCTTCGCCGTCGTGGCGACCGAGATCCGGCTGCTCGCCGAGCGTGCGGCCAAGGCCTCGCGCGAAGTGCGCGACATCGTCGAAAGCACCGTCGCCGCGCTCGGGGACGGTACCGCGTCCGCGCAGCAGACAGGTCTGGTGTTGGCCGATGTCGGCGAGTTGCTGGCGCGTGCCGGTGGCGCCATGGCGTCGGTGGCCACGCGCATCGGCGCGCAGGACGCCGAAATCGCCGCGATCGACGGTGCCGTCGAGCATGCGACCGGCCTCGGCCGGAGCAATCTGGAGCGGGCCGCGTGCGTGGCCGAGCGCAGCGAGGCGCTGGGGCGCAGCGTCGCCGAACTGCAGGACTGCGTTGGTCTGTTCCAGCTGCCGCCCGATCCGATGTGCGTGGCGCGGCATGCGCAGGTGCGGGATCTGGCATGCACGACGGCGGCCGACATCGGGCGCGCCCTGGACGCGGCGGTCGCGCGTGGCGACATCGCGCACGACGCGCTGTTCGACCGCAGCTACACGCCGATTCCGGGCATCGAGCCGCCGCGGTTCCGCACGGCCTTCGACGCGGCGTGCGACCAGCTGCTGCCGCCGCTGCAGGAGCCCGTGCTGGACGCGCATCCGTGGATCGCGTTCGCGATCTGCGCCAATCCCGACGGTTACGTGCCGACGCACAACCAGCGCTTCTCCAAGCCGCTGACCGGGCACCGCGACATCGACCTCGTCGGCAACCGCACCAAGCGCATCTTCGGCGATCGTGTCGGCCGCAGCGTCGGCGCGCACACCGATCCCTTCCGGCTGCAGGTCTACCGGCGCGACACCGGCGAGATCATGTTCGACCTGTCGGTGCCGATCTTCGTCAACGGCCGGCACTGGGGCGGCTTCCGACTCGGCTACGCACTCGACTGAGCCGCATGCGGCGGCGTGCTGGTGCCGCTCCGGCTTTCGCGGTCTAATGCGCGCTGAAGCGGGGGTACCGGCATCGCCGGTTGAGACAGTCCCTTCGAACCTGATCCGGCTGATACCGGCGTAGGGAAGCTTCGCAGCCCTGCCATGCATCCGTGTTCCGGATGCGGTGCGCGGCATGCGCCGCCGCTTCGTCCCGCCCGCCCGGGCTCGTACAGGACGAAGACCATGAATGCAGTGCCCTCCCCGCTGATCCAGCAGACCGACCAGCTGTCCGAATCGGTGACGCGCCCGATCCCGGGTTCGCGCAAGATCCACGTCGAAGGCTCGCGCCCGGACCTGCGCGTGGCGATGCGCGAGATCGTGCAGACGCGCACCCCGACGCTGTTCGGCGGTGAGGAAAATCCGCCAGTCACGGTCTACGATCCGTCGGGCCCGTATACCGATCCGGACATCACCATCGATCTCGCCGCGGGCCTCGCGCCCTTGCGCGCGCGCTGGATCGAGGAACGCGGCGACACCGAGGCGCTGCCGGCCCTGAGTTCGATGTTCGGCCGCGGCCGCGAGCACGATCCCATTCTCGACCATGTGCGCTTCCCCGCGCGTGCACTGCCGCGCGTGGCGAAGGCCGGCGCCAACGTCACCCAGATGCACTACGCGCGCCGCGGCATCGTCACGCCGGAGATGGAATACGTCGCGATCCGCGAGAACCAGCGCCTCGACCTGGTGCGCGATGCGCTGCTGCGCCAGCAGCATCCCGGCGAAGCCTTCGGCGCGAATATCCAGCAGGTGATCACGCCGGAATTCGTGCGCGACGAGATCGCCCGCGGCCGCGCGATCCTGCCGAACAACATCAATCATCCCGAAAGCGAGCCGATGATCATCGGCCGCAACTTCCTGACCAAGATCAACGCCAACATCGGCAACAGCGCAGTGAGTTCCGGCATCGCCGAGGAAGTGGAGAAGCTGGTGTGGTCGATCCGCTGGGGCGGCGACACGGTGATGGACCTGTCGACCGGCAAGCACATCCACGAAACGCGCGAGTGGATCATCCGCAACTCGCCGGTGCCGATCGGCACGGTGCCGATCTACCAGGCGCTGGAGAAGGTCGACGGCCGCGCCGAGGAACTCACCTGGGAGATCTTCCGCGACACGCTGATCGAACAGGCGGAGCAGGGCGTGGACTACTTCACGATCCATGCCGGCGTGCTCTTGCGCTACGTGCCGCTGACCGCGAAGCGCGTCACCGGCATCGTTTCGCGTGGCGGTTCGATCATGGCGAAGTGGTGTCTGGCGCATCACCGCGAGAGCTTCCTCTACACACACTTCGAGGACATCTGCGAGATCATGAAGGCCTACGACGTGGCCTTCTCCCTCGGTGACGGCCTGCGTCCGGGCTGCATCGCCGACGCCAACGACGCCGCGCAGTTCGGCGAGCTGGAGACGCTGGGCGAGCTCACGAAGATCGCGTGGAAGCACGACATCCAGACCATGATCGAAGGCCCCGGCCACGTGCCGATGCAGCTGATCAAGGAGAACATGGACAAGCAGCTCGCCGAATGCGGCGAGGCGCCGTTCTATACGCTGGGGCCGCTGACCACCGACATCGCGCCGGGCTACGACCACATCACCAGCGCGATCGGCGCCGCGATGATCGGCTGGTACGGCTGCGCGATGCTGTGCTACGTGACGCCGAAGGAGCACCTGGGCCTGCCGAACCGCGAGGACGTGCGCGACGGGATCATGGCGTACAAGATCGCCGCGCACGCGGCCGATCTCGCCAAGGGTCATCCCGGTGCGCAGGTGCGCGACAACGCGCTCAGCAAGGCGCGCTTCGAGTTCCGCTGGCAGGACCAGTTCCACCTCGGCCTCGATCCGGAGAAGGCCGAAGCCTTCCACGACGAGACCCTGCCCAAGGACGCCCACAAGGCCGCCCACTTCTGTTCGATGTGCGGCCCGCACTTCTGTTCGATGAAGATCACCCAGGATGTGCGCGACTATGCGGCCGAACATGGCGTCGGGACCGAGGACGTCCTGGCGGCGGGCATGGCGGAGAAGTCCGCCGAGTTCCGTGCGCAGGGCGCCGAGGTCTATCGTCCCGGATAAGGTGAACAGGGCGGTGGCTGAATCGTTGCCTCCGCCCTCGCATCCGCTCGACCGGAGCCCGCGTATGTTCAGGACCGGTATCGAGGCCGCGCCTCACGATCCGCCAGTCAACAGGGAGAGATCCGATATGAACACCTCCAAACGCGTCGCCGCCTGGCTCGTGGCGCTCTGCGGTCTCGTGCTGCTCGCGGGTTGTGCAACCGGGCCGCGCATCACCACCGAAGCCGACCCGCGCGCCGATTTCTCGGCCTACCGCACCTGGTCGTTCTACACGCCGCTGGCGATCGAGAGCGAAGGCTACGAGACCCAGACCAGTGCTCTGGCCAAGGCGGCCGTGCGCAGCGAGATGGAGCGTCGCGGCTATACCTACACCGAAACCAATCCGGACCTGTGGGTGAACATCAATGCCTATCTGGAGCGCCGGACCGACGTCAGCAGCTATCCCACTGTGGACTACGGCTACTACTACAGCTATCGCCACCGCGCGTACCTCGCGGTGCCGTACTGGAACGAGCGGACGCAGGTCTATCGCTACACCGAGGGCACGATGAATGTCGACCTGGTCGACGCCCGGCAGAAGCGTCTGGTGTGGGAGGGCATCGCCGTGGGTCGCGTCGCCAACCTGCGGGCTGACCAGCGCGCACAGCGGGTGAACTCGACCATTGCCGAGATCTTCGCGAATTATCCGCACCAGGCGGGGATGCGCGGCGCGCCGATGTAATTGCCTGGATTTCCGCCCGCGGCGGGAATGTGACGAGCAGAAGGCGGGCCGCACGGCCCGCTTTTTTTGTTCAGAGGAACGCGGTGGGTGTGAGGCCTGGGCCGGCGCGTTCCAGCAGCCCGGCGCGTGTGCGGCGTTCCCGCGCAGGTAGGCGCACGCCGGCATGATCCGCCCGCACCCAATCGGCGCCCATGACATCGAGACCGTCGCCGCCGGCGCCGGGACACGCGTCGCCAGCCTGTTCAGCAGTTTGACCGCGTCGCCTTTGCCGAATCTGCTGTCGGGCTTGCGTTCGATTCAGTTGGTGGTGGCTATTGTGTGCGCCGAGTTCGTTCGGCCCCTCGATGTCCAGTTCCAGTCCTCCTTTCGACGATCAGGCGCCGCTTAGGTTGCGCATCGGTGCCGGCATGGTGGATTTCGCGACCCGCGAGATCACCATGCCCGAGGCGCGCGATGCCGCGCGCGTGACACCCAAGTCGATTGCGGTGCTGCGTTTGCTGGCGCAGACGCCGGGTGAGGTGCTGACCCGCAGCGAGTTGCTCGCGCGCGCGTGGCCCGACACGCTGCCGGGCGACGACGTCCTGACCCAGGCCGTGACTCAACTGCGCAAGGCGTTCGGCGCCGGCAGCGTAACCGCGGCCGAAGGGCGGCGCTACATCGAGACGATCGCCAAGACCGGCTACCGGTTGACGGTGCCGGTGCAGGTCATCGACGAGCTGCCGGCAACGACCGCGCTGGCGGTGGATCGGGTGCGGGTGACCGACCCTGCATTCGCCGCCCTCGAGCCGGCCGCAGGGATTGCGTCGAATGCGCGCGCGGCGGACACACCGGTGGCCCGGCCGCAGGCGCGCTGGCTCCTCGGTGTAGCGACAGTGGCCCTGCTGGTCGGTGTCGTGACCGGCTTGTTCCTCGTCTCGGTGCCGGGCGCCGGCGCTGGGCCGCGAGTCGAGCCGATGGCGGGACCGGGCCGTCCGTACAGGCTCATCACCAATGCTGCGGGCTTCGAGCTCTCGCCCACGTTGTCACCCGATGCGTCGATGGTGGCCTATGCGGCGGCCTTGACCGCGGACGGTGAAGACGGCGCGGCGATTCTGGTGCAGACGACGACTAGCGCCGCGCCGCGGATTCTGAGCCGACCGGCCCCGGGCGATCGCGACGACCTGCCCGCCTGGTCGCCCGACGGGCGCGAGATCGCATTTTCGAGGCGCAGCGGCGATGGCGGCTGCCGGGTGTTGCTGATCGCGGCCACCGGCGCAGGTGACGAGCGCGAGATCGCGCGCTGTGACGGCAGCGATCTGTTGAGCTTCGACTGGCTGCCCGATGGCAGCGGCCTGCTGTTCGGCACGCTGACCGGCGCCGCGGATGGCGGGCGCATGCGCGTGCTCAACCCGGTGGACGGGCGCTGGCGCGCGCTCGTCTACCCGGCGATGCCCGGCGACCTCGACTACGCGCCCAAGGTCTCGCCCGACGGGCGCTGGATCGCCTTCGTGCGCAACCCACAGATGGGTGACATCTGGCGCGTCCCCGTTGAGGGTGGTGAGGCGGAGCAGCTGACCCGGTTGGGCGCCGAGATGCGCGGGCTGGCCTGGGCGCCCGACAGTCGCGGCATCGTGTTCGGGATCCGTGTCGATCACGAATCGCGGCTGTACATGCTCGACTCCGAGACGGGCACGTTCGCCGATCTGGGTATCGAGGATGCGCAGACGCCGGCCGTGTCGGCGCAGACCGGAATGCTGGCCTTCGTGCACCGTCGGCCGCATTTCGGCATCCGTCGCATCGACGCGGCGAGCGGGGAGGACGCGCCGATGTTCGCGTCCTCGGGTCGGGATACCCAGCCGACCCTGTCGCCCGACGGCCAGCAGCTCGCATTCACTTCGGACCGCGCCGGGCGCTTCGAACTGTGGTGGGCCGATCTGCGTCGTGCCGATTCGCTGCGCCCGATCGAGGGCGTGCGTCCGGATACCCGCCAGGCACCGGTGTGGTCGCCGGATGGACGCCGCTTGCTGGTCTCGGTGCTCGACGACAGCGGCGCCGCGTCGATCATGGAGATCGAGCCATCCACGGGGCATGCGATGCCGCTGCCGGTCCCCGGCAACCGGCCGATGCAGGCCGCCTATGCCGCGGATGGCCGCCTGCTGGTGATCGAAGAGGATCGGCACGGCCGGGCCGCGCTGGTCGCTTACGCGCGCGAGGGCTGGCAGGTCCTTGGCCGGATCGATGGCGTGTCACAGGTGCGTTTCGATCCACGGCACGGCCGGGTGCTGTACACCCGGCTCGACGGCAATGGCCTGTGGTCGGCGGATGCCGATCTCACCCCCGCGAGCGTCCGTCAGCTCAGCGATACGTTGCCGAGCCGCTGGCGTTACCGCATGTGGTCGGTGGATCCGGATGGCCGTCTGTCCTATCTCGATGGAGACCCCGGCTGCCGAACCCGGCTCACGTTCTTCGATGTCGGCCCGGACGCACTCGAGCCCGACGCAATGCACTGCATTTCGAAGACGCATCGCAGCGCGACCAATGGCTACAGCACCGCCACCGGCGGATGGGCCGTGTCGATTGCCTCCGAAGACGGCACAGACATCGGTTTCATGCCCTTGCCGGGCGTACGTCATACCGACGAGGTCGTTGCCAAGTGGTTGTTATCCATCAGGAAAAAGGTTTCGTAACTCTTTCGGATCAGGCGTAGCAACAATTTCGGCAAAGTCTTCGTGCGATGTCGGGTAATGCGCTGGGCAGGCAGGCATAACACCGTCCCCTCTCGGTGAATGGTGTGTCCATGCAAGCGCCTCTCTGGTCGACCCGCGGTCACGTGTTGCAGTTCGAATCGGCGGACGGGTCCGCCCAGTGCGTGGGCAGTGCACGACTTGGTGCCGTGCAGGTGACTGCGCCGGTGTTCAACATCTGGGTGCAGGTGCGCGGTGACGGCTGGATCGAATCGCGCGAGGGCCGCTTTCGCATGCGCTGCGGCGACTGGATGGCGTTCGAGAAGGAATCCGCCCCGCTGATCCAGACCGGGCCGCGCGGTGTCTGCATCGGTGTCGCGCTCGATGCGCGCGCGCTCGAAAGCCTGCAGGCGCTCAACGACGGCAGCCTGTATGCGGGCCGTGGCCGGGTGCCGGCCCAGGATCTGCGGATGCTGCTGCGCCTCTGGCGTGAGGCGGCCGCGGCGGGCGACGACGGCGTCGCCGTGCGGCCGTTGCTGCTGCAGCTCGCCGCGGTCCAGCGCGACCTGGCCGCCCGCGTGCGTCGCTGTCCCGGCCGTTCGCGTCTGCGCAAGCGTCAGGTGTTCGGGCGCATGCAGCGCGCGCGCCTGTATCTGGAAGGCAACAGCGATCGCGTGGTTCGCATCAGCGAACTCGCCGATCTGACCAGCTTCTCGAGCTGGTACTTCTCCAAGGCCTTCCATGCGCTCTATGACGAAAGTCCACAGGCGCTGTCGGTACGGTTGCGCCTGGAGCGCGCCGGGCTGCTGTTGCGAACCACGTCGATGATGATCGGTGAGGTCGCTGCGTCGACCGGCTTCGACAACTGCTGCAGCTTCGCGCGCGCGTTCAAGAGCCACCACGGGATGTCGGCCAGTCGCTACCGCGCTGCGCGCGCGGCGACGCCGAGTTCGAACGCCGGCTGACGGCAGCGATACATCGAAACTGTTGCGCCCCGGTGACGGATGCCCGTCGCCGGGGCGCTTTCACGTGGGGCGCCAGATTCCGCAAACACACCGGGTGGTGACGGCAAGGCATGAACCGAGGCTGCACCCGTACCGTGCTGGAGGCGTTTTTAACGCGTCAGTAACGCAACACACACTCTGGAGAGAGAACTTGAAGAATCTTCGCACTCCCGCATTGCGCAAGGGCCTGTTGCCCCTCGCGGTGCTGACGGCCCTCGTGCCGGCGGCCGTGTCCGCCCAGGAACAGGCGACCGCCACTGGTGCCACCAACCTCGACCGCATCCAGGTCACCGGCTCGCGCATCCGCCAGGCTAGCCTCGAAACCGCGCAGCCGGTCATCCTGATGCAGCGTGCCGATATCGAACGTCAGGGCTTCGTCAGCGTTGCCGACATCATTCAGAACATCAGCACGTCCGGATCGCCTGCGATCAGCCGGGCGGACGCACTCGCGTCGGGCGAAAACGTCGGCGGCCAGTACGTTGATCTGCGTAACCTGGGCCCGCAGCGTACGCTCGTTCTCTTGGATGGTCGGCGAATGGGCATCACGTCGGATGGCTATTCCGACCTAGCGGCGATCCCCACCTCGGTCGTGGAGCGCGTCGAGATTCTTACTGACGGTGCGTCGGCCATCTATGGCTCCGATGCAATCGCCGGCGTGATCAATATCATCACTCGCCGTAACTTCGACGGTTTCGAGGCCAGCGCTTACTACGGTCAGTTCGGTCAGGGCGACGGCTCTAAGGAGAGCTACAACTTTCTTGCTGGTACGACGGGCGAGCGCAGCTCGTTCACTCTCGGCGCCGAGTTCAGCAAGGAAAATCCGGTTCGCGCCGCGGACCGAAGCTTTAGTGCATTCCCGAATGGCCCGTACCATCCGGTTCCGGACATCGATCCGGCAACGGGCGATCCGCGAACCAATGGATGGAGCGCTGCGACGAACAAGGGCATCCTGTTCGTGGGCGATGACGCCTTCACCCTGGCACCCGGTGGAGATCCCCGCAATTTCGCGGATTACCGGCCGACCGACCCGCTGACTGATTACACCAACCCGAGCCAGGAGATGTTCCTGCAGACTGGGCTTGAGCGCCGCTCGGTATTCGCCAATGGCACCTTCGACTTCAACGAGAACGTGCGTCTCCGGGGTGACTTCCTCTACACACATCGTGAAACGCTGCAGCAGATCGCGGGCTACCCATTCCAGAACTACGCGTTCGACGATGTCGTTCTGTCAGCGGGCAGCTATTTCAATCCCACGGGCGAAGACTCGGACTTCATTCGCCGGACCTCCGAAGTCCCGCGTCGCACGACCCGGGAGCTGACCACCTACCGCTTCAGCGGCGGTCTGGAGGGTTCGTTCGATATCGGTGAGCGCTTTTGGGATTGGGACGTCGGTTATGTCTACAACCAGAACAAGGGCACGGTCACTGGGCGTGGCGATCTCTTCCTGCCGAACGTTCGCGCCGCGCTTGGTCCCTCGTTCATGGACACCGACGGCGTCGTGAAGTGTGGTGCGGCGGGTGCCGTGATCTCGGGTTGCACGCCGTGGAATCCGCTTGCGCCGGTGGGCGGCGGCTATTCGAACACGCTCGCCGATCCGGCGCTCCAGAGCTTCCTGCTGCTGCCGACGCACGACACCTCGGAAACCACCACCCAGATCTTCAGCGCCAACCTCGGCGGCGTCATCGCAACGCTGCCTGCGGGCGACTTGGGTATGGCAGTGGGTGTGGAGCATCGCAAGGAAGAGGCAGTCTATGAACCCGATGCCCTTCTTCAGTCCGGTCAGACCACGAGCCTGGCCGGCGGCCCGACCCAGGGCGGCTATTCGCTGAATGAGGCGTTCGTCGAATTCCAGATTCCGCTTCTGGCAGATGTCGCGTTGGCGCAAGAGCTTTCGCTGGATCTGGCGGGCCGCTACTCCGATTACGACACGTTCGGGAACACCACGAACGGCAAGGCCGGTCTGAAGTGGAAGCCGATTGAAGATGTGCTGGTCCGGGGTACGTTCGCGACGGGTTTCCGCGCGCCGACCGTGGGCGATCTGTTCGGTGGCACTTCGCAGACCTTCGATTTCTATACCGATCCTTGCGATACGCTCTTTGGTGCAGCCGTGCGTAATCCTTCGGTCGCCGCCGTTTGCGGGGCAGATGGTTTGCCGGCCAACTTCCGCCAGATCGCGTCGGGCAACGTGCAGGCCACCGGGCCGGGCTCGCAGTCGGCCGTCCCCTATCTCTCCGGCTCGAATCCCGAACTGCTGCCGGAAGAGTCGCGCACGTGGACACTGGGTGTGGTCTACAGCCCCAGCTTCCTCGATGGCTTCGACGTAAGCCTCGACTGGTGGAAGATCCGGATCAACGACGTCATCGCGGCTGAGTCTGTGACCTCCATCCTCAACCAGTGCTACGTCCTGGGCATCGATTCCGCATGTGATCGCTTCGTGCGCTCCGGTGCCGGACAGGTGGTCGACGTGACGCGCACGCTGATCAACGGTGGCTATCAGGAGACGGCGGGTTACGACCTTGGCATCCGTTACCGCCTGCCTGAAACCGCAGTGGGCAACTTCGTTGTCGACTGGAAGACGACCTACGTCGACTACCTCGAATACAAGCGTGACAACGAGGCAGAGACACCGATCGAACAGTTCGCAGGCTGGGGCGGCAATTTCCGTGTCCGCTCGAACCTGTCGCTCGATTGGTCTCCAAACGACGATTTCGGTGTGAACTGGGGCGTTCGTTATTATTCGAGCATGAAGGAAGCCTGCACCTACGATCTCGATGGAGGTCCGGAGTGCAATCTGCCCGACTTCTCGTCGTCTTACACGCTTGAGCAGCCGAGCCACAAGCAGGGCTCGAACACGTTCCACGACGTGCAGGTGCGTTACAACACGCCGTGGAATGCCACAGTCTCGGTCGGTGCAAACAACGTGTTCAATCACGAGGGGCCCATCATGTACAGCCAGCCGAACAGCAACTTCCCGTACTACGGGGGTTTCGACATCGGCCGTTTCATGTACATGAAGTACCAGCAGCGCTTCTGATCGCTTCGCGATCCTGAAGCAAAAAAGACGGGCCTTCGGGTCCGTCTTTTTTATGGCGGCGGCAGCTTATTCAACGCCCCCGCGCGCGATCATGGATTGGCTGCGAGTCCTGCATTCCCGGTTGCCAGGCCGTCGTGACACGATGCGTAGATCCGCGTTGATGCTGCGTGCCGACGCGCCTGTGTCGATCCCGGAAGTCGGAACCATGCAACATGCAGGAAAGCAGGCGACATCGGCGAAGGCCATTGGCTGGCGCCCGGCAGTCACGGGTGCAGGTAGACCAGGCCCGCATGCAGATAGGAAATGGCGCAGGTGGCCTGATGCACCAACTTCGACGCCGACGAAATTCGCGGCGGGGGGTTCGGGAAGGGCCACGGTGGCCAGACTCCCGACGCGAACGTCGGCATCGTCAGGCGAAGAGCCGCGTGGCGCGCCGCTGCCGGGCGAAGCCTCAGGCGTGCTGCGTCTCGTCGAGACCCAGCAGGCGCTCGGCATGCCCGCGCCAGCCGTCGAGCTTCTCGAGCACGCCGGTGCGCTGGAGATAGTCCTCGCGCACGGGTTCGCTGGCGGCGAGGGCCGTCGCGACGTGGACGGCGCCGGTCACCCAGAAGCTGCGCGTGCCGGCGCGGGCCGGGTCGCGCTGGAAGGCGACCGCTTCGATGATCGGCATCGGCAGACCCCAGAGTCCGAGCAGATACGCGCCGGCCTCGGTGTGGCCGGGCGCATCGGCAGGCTGGGTGTCGGGCGCTGCGCGTTCGTCACGGATGCCCGGCAGCAGCAGGCCGATGTCGGCCAGCAGTGCGGCGGTGGCGCCGAGTTCGGCACTGGAGTCCGGCAGCATGCGCCGTGCGAGCTGCGAGGCCACGAGTGCGCGCTGCTGCATCGCCGGGCGGTCCAGGTCGCTGCGGGTGCCATGGGCGAAGACTTCGCTGGCCAGGACCAGATCGCGCATCGTCGCCATGCCCAGCCGGGTCACGGCCGAGCGCAGGTCGGTGATCGTGCGGCCGGCCGAAAAATAGGCCGAGTTGCACAGCTGAAGCACCTTCGCCGCGATCGCGGGGTCGCCGGCAATCAGCTGCGCGATGTCGTTGGCGCTGGTGTCGTCTTCGGCTTCGAGCGCATGCGCGAGCGCGATGTAGGTCTGCGGCGGCGACGGCAGCTTTTCGATCTGGCCGATGCGTTCGCGCAGCGCCGGGTTGTCGAGCAGCTCGCGCAGTTCCTCGAGGCTGCCGATCGCCTCGAGCAGTTGGGCCTCGCCTACCGGTAGCGGCAGGAAGCGGTGTGCCAGCGACAGCACGCGTGCCGGCGGCTGACCGCCGAATACCGCGATGCGCGAGGTTTCCGGCCGCAGCGTGCGGATCTGGCCGAGCAGGGTGGCGACCGGCATGTCGGGCAGCGAAGGTGCGACGACCACGACGTCCTGCGGCGCGTCGGCGATCAGGGCGGTGGCGGCGGTGCCGTCGGCCGCGCGCTGGACCTGCCAGCCGTCGTCCATGTCGGCCACGAGGGCGATGAGATCGGACGGCAGGCTGTCTTCGCCGCCCACGAACAGAATACGCACGATGGAACCCCCTGATCACCGCGGCGCGCACCGGGTGGCGGCGGCTGCAGCGATAGTAACAATCGCGCCGGTTGTGCACCGGCGCGATGTCGCGAACTGTGACGGGCGCTGCGCCCTTGCGGCGTTACTGCGCCGCGTAGGCGGCGATCGCGTCGTTGAGCAAGGCCTTGGCTTCGGCCGCGTCGCCCCAGCCGCTGATCTTCACCCACTTGCCCTTCTCGAGATCCTTGTAGTGCTCGAAGAAGTGACCGATGCGCTCAAGCCAGTGGCCCGAGACCTTGTCCAGGTCGTCGACATGGGCGTAGCCGCCGAACACCTTCTCCACCGGCACGGCGAGGATCTTCTCGTCGCTGCCGGCCTCGTCGGTCATCTTCAGCACGCCGACCGGGCGGCAGCGGATCACCGAGCCGGGGATCAGCGGCAGCGGCAGCACCACCAGCACGTCGGCCGGATCGCCGTCGCCACAGACGGTGTTGGGCACGTAGCCGTAGTTGCACGGATAGCGCATCGGCGTGGACAGGATGCGGTCGACGAAGATCGCGCCGCTTTCCTTGTCGACCTCGTACTTGACGGGCTCGGCGTCCTTCGGGATCTCGATGATGACGTTGATTTCGTCCGGCGGATTCTTGCCGGTGGGGACGGAGTCGAGGCCCATGCTGCTGCGATCCATTGACGTAGGAAGGGGCGCCATTCTACGCGCAACGATGCTGCGTCGCAGCGCGAAGGCCGTCCGCGAAACGACGCGGGAAAACGGCGGGCGGTTTCCAAGGCAACCATGTCGCCGCGCCCGGGCCTCGGGTACGCCCTAGTACGGCGGCTCCATACGCAGGCGTACATATGGTCGCCAATCTCCAGCCGCAGGCCGCGCCATGACCTCGTTCGATGCCCTGACCGCCTCCTCGTCCGTTCCGTCCCAGGCCTACTGGGACAATCCGCTCGCGCCCACGCCGCATCGGCACGACGGGCCGAACGCGGATGGCGTCGGCCACGGCGGCGGGCTCGACGCCTCCGACGCAACACAGGCGCCGACCCGGGAGGCGCCGCGACGCGAGCGCGACGGCGCGGTGCAGATCGACGGCGGCGCAACCTCCGGTACCGGCCAGTCGACCGGGCGCACGCCTGACGGCAAGCCGATCCTGGTCGATCCGCTGCACCAGGACGAGACCGTGGACATTGCCCGCGAGCGCACCCAGGCCCAGGGCTACGTCAGCCGCGACCAGGTCGTGTTCACCACGAGCGGCGGCAATGACGACGTCGGCATCACCCAGCGCGACGACGGCACCCTGGACGTCGCGGTCAACGGCGAGCGCTACGAAGTCCGGCTGGCCCAGGGCCAGGAGCTGACGCTGCGCACCGGCGCGGGCAACGACACCATCCGCGTGGCGCCGAACGTCGACGTCAACGTCGTCGTCGATGCCGGACAGGGCGACAACGACATCCTCGTCGAAGGCGATGGCGACCACCGCATCACCAGCGGCGACGGTGACGACACGATCCGGCTCACCGGCAGCGGTCGCAACGACATCCACACCACCGGCGGCACGAACGAGATCTTCGGTGGCAGCGGCGTCAACGTGATCTACGGCGGCGACGGCCGCGACACGATCCACGCGGGCAGCGGCAGCAACTACATCGAGGGCGGGCGCGGCGACGACGTCATCCACGGCGGGGGCGCGTTCGACATCCTCTCGGCCGGGCAGGGCGACGACATCGTGCACGTCGGTGCGGGCCAGACCACGGTCTACGGCGGCGCAGGCGCCGATACCATCGAGGGTGCGAACGCCGGCACCACGGCCTACGTCGAAGCGTCGGACATCATCAACGCCGCCACCGGCACCCGGCCCACCCGCGTCAATGTCGAAATCGACGGCACTGCCGGGCAGCAGGGCATCGCCGTGCGCGGCAGCGACGCGTTCGTGCAGCGCATCCAGTCCGAGCTCGACTTCCTGCAGGCCTCGCCCGCGGGGCAGCGCATGCTGGCCGAGTTCGACACCGCCGCGACGGCCAAGCGCAATACGGTGACGATCCAGGAACTGTCCAACGAGGACAACGGCTATGCGCAGACCTTCAGCAACGATGCCGACATCATCAACGGCCGGCCGGGCGCGGGCGGCGATGTGACCATCAGCTACAACCCCTCGTTCCACATGGACGCGTTCCCGGCGCCGTCGGTGGTGCTGTTCCATGAGATGTCGCATGCCTACAACGGCGTCAACGGCACCTTCCTGCCGGGCACCTACCGCGGCGAGGGGCCGGATGGCGGGCGCGTGCCGAATGCCGAACGACAGGCCGTGGGGCTGGACACCACCGCCACGCCGTACGACTTCGATGGCAGTGGTGCGATCACCCACAATCCGATCGCGCTGACCGAAAACGGCTTCCGACGCGAACTGGGGCTGCCTGACCGGCCGAGCTACGCACTCTGACGCGTGCGGGCGTCGAGTCGCGCCGCGTGTGCGGCAGGGCCGTGCGAGCGGGCGCATGAGCAGCGCCCCGGCCTGCGCGGCGCAGTCACGCCGGGCTGCGCATCATCGTGTGGGCCGGTGGTGGGTGGGCTGCGCGTTGTCGGCGTGCGTACCGCTGCTGCTGGCCCATCCTTCACAGACAGGTGGTGATGCTGTGTCCAGCGTGTCCAACCGCGTGCATATCGAGGCAGACGGCATCGCGCTCGATGCCGTCTTCGAGCTGCAGGGCGAGGCCTTGCAGGTCCGCTATCGCCTGCGCAACGCCGGCGATGATGCCGTTGCGGTGTTCGACCGCGGCGATCGCCGTGCGGTCCTGACGAAGCGTCAGGCGGCCGGCGCAGTCGGCGTGCCGTTTCTGCGCGACGAGGCGGTCGGTCGTGTGACGCTGTTGCATGTCGCACAGGCGTTGCCGACGCCTTCGCCGACGGTGCCACCCACGCCGCTCGCGCGCCGGCTCGATGCCGACGCGGAGATCGAGGGCGCCTTCGCCTTCTCGCAGTGGCTCGGCGCCCCCCCGGCGCAGGTGCGCTGGTGCCTGGGTGTCGCGCCGTTCGATCCCGCCCGCCTCTTCGCACCCGAGACCGTCGACGGCATCGAGGTCTGGCAGGCGGACTTTGCATTCGCCGACGTGCAGGTGCTGATCTGCACGCCGTGGTTCGACATGGCCCGACGGGTCTTCGCGCCCGGCCAGTAAAAGCATGGTGTCGGGTCACTCTGCGGGCACGTGGTCACCGGACCGGATACGACATCCGTCCGCCGCCAGCGCGACGCCCCCCGTGGTCGATCGCTGCGCGAGTGTATGGCGCGCGACCCGCGATGCGCATGCCGACGCGGCCTGTGACGGATACAAGCCTGCCAGCCAGCCAGTTCGGCCGATGCGTGATGCGGCCGGGCGACCGCGTCGGCCGATGCCGGTGGTCCGGATCCGCGCGCACGGCCCGCGGCTGCCTCGATCGACGGGAAAGGAGCGGACGACCATCCGCGTGCTACCGCAGCGCAACGCGAAGACGCACCACGCTCCAGCTGGTCTTGATCCGCCGCTGCGGTGCGTCTCATCCCCCGATCCCCCTCCCGGACGTTGGGAGAGGGCGGGGATTCGGTCGTGGATCGGCGCCCGTCAGAGAAGCGGGACGAGCAGCAGCGCGACGATATTGATGATCTTGATCAGCGGATTGATCGCCGGGCCCGCGGTGTCCTTATAGGGATCGCCGACGGTGTCGCCGGTCACTGCAGCCTTGTGCGCTTCGCTGCCCTTGCCGCCGAAGTGGCCGTCCTCGATGTACTTCTTCGCGTTGTCCCAGGCGCCGCCGCCGGTCGTCATCGAAATCGCGACGAACAGGCCGGTGACGATGGTGCCGATCAGCAGGCCGCCGAGCGCGCGGATGCCGGCGCCGGGGCCCATCAGCGCGTTCATGCCGAGCGCGACGACGACCGGCACCAGCACCGGCAACAGCGAGGGCACGATCATTTCCTTGATCGCCGATTTGGTCAGCATGTCGACCGCGCGCGAATAGTCGGGCTTCGCCGTGCCGGCCATGATCCCGGGAATCTCGCGGAACTGTCGACGCACCTCTTCGACCACCGCGCCTGCCGCGCGACCGACGGCTTCCATCGCCATCGCGCCGAACAGGTACGGAATCAGGCCACCGATGAACAGGCCGATGATCACCGCCGGATCCGCGAGATCGAAGCGGAACTCGGTGCCCGGATACTTCGCTTCGAGGTTGTGGGTGAAGTCGGCGAACAGCACCAGCGCCGCGAGTGCGGCCGAGCCGATCGCGTAGCCCTTCGTCACGGCCTTGGTCGTGTTGCCCACCGCGTCCAGCGGATCGGTGACATCGCGCACTTCAGACGGCAGTTCCGCCATCTCGGCGATGCCGCCGGCGTTGTCGGTGATCGGCCCGTAGGCGTCGAGTGCGACGATCATGCCGGCCATCGACAGCATCGCCGTCGCCGCGATCGCGATGCCGTACAGCCCCGCGAACGAGAAGCACGCCCAGATCGCGAAGCACACCGCGATCACCGGCATCGCCGTCGATTTCATCGACACGCCGAGGCCGGCGATGATGTTGGTGCCGTGGCCGGTCGTCGACGCCTGCGCGATGTGCTTGACCGGCGCGTACTGGGTGCCGGTGTAGTACTCGGTGATCCAGACGATCGCGCCGGTCAGGAGCAGGCCGATCAGCGCGCACCAGTAGAGATTCGTCGCGCCGTGCACGTTGTCGGCCATCAGCTGCTGGGTGATCGGCCAGAACAGCGCGGCGGCGATGACGCCCGAGACGATGACGCCCTTGTACAGCGCCCCCATGATCGAGCCGCCGGCCTGCACCTTGACGAAGAACGTGCCGACGATCGACGCCAGGATCGACGCGCCACCGAGCACCAGCGGATACAGCACGCCGTTGCCGCCGACGGTCGGCGCCATCAGGAAGCCGAGCAGCATCGTCGCGATCACCGTGACCGCGTAGGTCTCGAACAGATCGGCCGCCATGCCGGCGCAGTCGCCGACGTTGTCGCCGACGTTGTCGGCGATCACCGCCGGATTGCGCGGGTCGTCCTCGGGAATGCCGGCTTCGACCTTGCCGACCAGATCCGCGCCGACATCCGCGCCCTTGGTGAAGATGCCGCCGCCCAGGCGCGCGAAGATCGAGATCAGCGAGCTGCCGAAGGCCAGGCCGACCAGCGCATGCAGCGCGGCCTCGCCGGCGATGCCGAAGCGCGGCAGCAGCATCCAGTACCCGGCCACGCCCAGCAGGCCGAGGCCGACGACCAGCATGCCGGTGATCGCGCCGCCGCGGAACGCGACGTCCATCGCCGGCCCGATGCCGCGACGCGCGGCTTCGGCCGTGCGCACGTTGGCCTTCACCGAGACGTTCATGCCGATGTAGCCGGCCGCGCCCGAGAGCACCGCGCCGACCAGGAAGCCGATACCGGTGGCCCAGCCCAGGAACACCCCGATCAACACGAACAGCACGACGCCGACGACTGAAATGGTCAGGTATTGCCGGTTGAGATAGGCGCGGGCGCCTTCCTGGATCGCACCGGCGATCTCCTGCATCCGTGCGTTGCCGGCAGGTTGCCGGTTGATCCAGAGGGCGGAAATGACACCGTAGAGTATCGCGATGGCGGCACACCCCAGTGCCAGCCACAAACCGTGTTGCTCGAGCATGGAACCCCTCCCAGAGTCGTGATGCCAAGACTGAACAGCGGTGATGCGCGCCGACTATCGCACAGGGTCGGCCGCAACGCGTGCTGCGCCGCGGGGCGCGCGGTGGCGGTCGATCCGGCCTTCCGGGCAGTGCCGCACGCCGCATCACATGTGAATGCGCGCATCGCCTGGCGAGCCTGAACCCCTGGCGGCCCATACGGATTCGCAGGGATGGCAAAGCCGGCAGGGCGGCCGCATCATTGGAATGTTCACCTGTCCAAGACGTGCCCTATGCCTGCTTCGATGCTCGACTTCCTGTCCGGCGGCCTGCTCCAGTTTGGTTGGGGCGCAATGCTGCTGTACCTGCTGGCGGCGACCCAGCTGACGATCTTCGCCGTCACCCTGTACCTGCATCGCAGCCAGGCGCATCGCGGCGTGGATTTCCATCCCGTGATCGCGCACGTCTTCCGGTTCTGGACGTGGTTGACCACGTCGATGATCACCCGCGAGTGGGTGGCGATCCATCGCAAGCATCACGCCAAGTGCGAGACCGAGGACGATCCGCACAGCCCGCGTTTCAAGGGCATCAAGACGGTGTTCTGGCAGGGCGTGGAGCTGTACCGCGAAGCGCGCGGCATGCGCGCCGACATCGAGCAGTACGGCAAGGGCGCGCCCAACGACTGGATCGAGCGCAAGCTCTACACCCCCTGGGCGACCTTTGGTCCCACGCTGCTGCTGTTCGTCAGCTTCGCGTTGTTCGGCTTCAAGGGCATCGCCGTGTGGGCGATCCAGATGGCGTGGATTCCGTTCTGGGCCGCAGGCGTCGTCAACGGTCTCGGCCACTGGTGGGGCTATCGCAATTTCGAAACCACCGACACCGCGACGAACCTGACGCCGTGGGGCGTGTGGATCGGCGGTGAGGAACTGCACAACAACCACCATGCGTTTCCCAGCTCGGCGAAGTTCGCGCTGCGCAAGTGGGAGTTCGACATCGGCTGGATGGTGATCAAGGGGCTCGAATCCGTCGGCCTGGCCAAGGTGCTGCGGGTCGCGCCGTCGCTCGACGTGCGCCCGAACATCCACGTGCCGGATACCGACACGATGAAGGCGCTGCTCGCGCACCGCTTCCAGGCGATGACCGATTACCAGCGCAACGTGCTGACCCCGGCCCTGCGCGAGGAAGCGCAGGCCGCGGGCGCCAAGTTGCGTTCGCTGCTGCCGCGCAAGCTGCGCAAGGGCCTGGTGGACGACGGCCGCTGGCTGCAGCCCGATGCGCGCGCGCAGCTGCAGCAGTGGGTCGATCAGCGTCCGCGCATCCGCACCCTGGTCGAACACCGTGCGCGGCTGTCGGCGCTGCTCGAAGCGCGTTCGCAGAACGCCAGCGACGCGCTGCACAACCTGCAGGTCTGGTGTCGCGAGGCCGAGGCGACCGGCATTCGCGCGCTGCAGGACTATTCGGCGCGCCTGAAGGGCTACTCGCTGCAGAGCGTCCGCGCCTGAGCGCGCAGCAGCCCCGCGCGCTGCGTGCACCGGGCGGTCGACGGGCCGCGTGGGTGTTTGCCCTTCTGCTGCCGCTGGGGCTGGCCGGTGTGGCATCGGCCCAGGTCACCCAGACGCGTGACTATCTCGAGCGCATGGACGCCGACGGCGACGGACGCGTCTCGCTGGCCGAATACCAGGCCTGGATGCGCTACGCCTTCGACCAGATGGACCGTGACGGCGACGGCGTGCTGACACCCGCCGAACTGCCGGGCGGCAAGGGCCGCCCGGTCACGCTGGCCGAGCACATGGCCAAGCTCGCGGCCGCCTTCAACCGCCAGGACACCAACCGCGACGGCTATCTCGACGCGCGCGAGCTCGCGGCACCACCGCAACGCTGAGCGGCTGGACGACGCGCCGGCCTGGCGCGGCGATTGTCCGAGTGCGCTGTTCGATCGCACGTTTCGATGGCCGCGGACCGACGCCAGGTCAGCGACGCTCCGAGGCGCGTCCGGCGCCCGTCAGGTGTGACACCCGCAGGCAGTGCGCGGCGCCCACGTCCGATGGCCATCGCGGGCGCCCGCGACGCAGACGGTGGCGATGGATGCGTCGTCACCGGCCCCGTCCTGCGCGTGATCGATCAGCGTCCGCAGGCCGCGCGCAACACCGGATCGTCCTCGCGCAGGACGCGCCAGTGCGCGTTGTCCAGCGAGCCGTCATCGGCGAAGCGCACCTGGTCGATGAGGTCGGCACGTCGCCGGCCGGCGCAGTCGAAGACCACGCCGAATTGCCGCGCCGGTTCCCAGCGCCCGACCAGTAGCACCTGGGTCAGCACCTGGTCCGGATGTGCGGGATTGCGCCGGTCGAAACGGTGGTCGATCGCGATCAGGCGGTTGACCTGCGGCGCCACGTAGGTCCACGGGCGATACCACGCGCGCACCTCGTTGGTGGAGGCGATCTCGACCTCCTGCGGGTAGTTCGCCGTCACCCGGTCGAGCCACGAATACTCGAGCCAGACCGCCATCGCCAGCATGCCGACGCCGGCCGAGGCGGGCATCGCCCAGCCGGGCAGACGCTTGCCGACGATGAAGTTGAGCATCAGGGCGACGCCGCCCATGCCGAAGCCGGCGGCGATGATGGCGATGAATTCCAGCAGCATGATGTGTCCTGTCAGGGTGCGACCGCGATGTGCGGGCCGTGAGGCGAGGGCGGTCGTCGGAGTATCGGTTGGATCGGCGATGACGGTGCGGACCGCATGTTCGCATCCGTCGACGCACCCGGTGCAGGGCGGTCGGTCCCGTGGGCCGGAACGGAACCGCGGATATGGAACGGCCCGCCCCTCGCAAAGCGAAGGACGGGCCGTGGGTCATACCGGAACCGGGATCAGTGGTGGTTCACGGCGGCACCTGCACCGCGCGGGACACGGATGCTCTCCACGAGCTCCTGGATCCGCTCCGGCGTCGGCTTGGTGAACAGCATGGTGACGTAGGCGGCGATGAAGTTGAGCATCGCACCCACCGCACCGAACGACAGCGGCGAGATGCCGAACAGCCAGTTTTCAGGCGTGTTGGGCAGCATGTTGGTCTCCGGAATGAAGAACCAGCCGAGGTACGTGAAGATGTACACGCAGGTCGAGATCAGACCCACCAGCATGCCCACGATGGCGCCGCTGGAATTCATCCGCTTGTAGAAGATGCCCATCATGATCGCCGGGAACAGCGAGGACGCCGCGAGTCCGAATGCGAGTGCGACCGTCTGTGCGGCGAAGCCGGGTGGATTGAGTCCCAGCCAGGTCGCCACCACGATCGCCACCGCCATCGAGATGCGTGCCGCGAGCAGTTCCCCCTTCTCCGAGATGTTCGGTTTGAAGGTCGATTTGATCAGGTCGTGACTGATCGCCGACGAGATCGCCAACAGCAGACCCGCCGCCGTCGACAATGCCGCCGCCAGACCACCCGCGGCGATCAGGCCCACCACCCAGCCGGGCAGCTGCGCGATCTCGGGATTGGCCAGCACCAGGATGTCCTGGTTGAACGTCACCATCTCGTTGCCCGCCCAGCCGCGCGATTCGGCGACCGCGGCGAACTCCTCGTTCGCACCGTTGTAGTACTGGATGCGACCGTCGCCGTTGAGGTCCTCGAACTTCAGCAGGCCGGTCTGTTCCCAGTTGTGCATCCAGTCCGGACGCTCGTCGTAGGTGATCGCCGTGTTCTCGGTGCCCTGGGGATAGATCGTGGTGATGATGTTCAGACGCGCCATCGCACCCACGGCCGGGGCCACGGTGTAGAGCAGGGCGATGAACACCAGCGCCCAGCCCGCCGACTTGCGTGCGTCGGAGACCTTCGGAACGGTGAAGAAGCGGATGATCACGTGCGGCAGACCGGCGGTACCGATCATCAGCGACATGGTGAACAGCACCATGTTGAGCGTGGAGCCGTGGTTGCCGGTGTAGTCCTGGAAGCCCAGCTCCAGCAGCACCTGGTCGAGCTTGGCCAGCAGCGGCAAGCCCGATTCGGTATGCGTGGAGAACAGGCCCAGCTGCGGAATACCGTTACCGGTGAGCTGCAGCGAGATGAACACCGCCGGGATCGTGTACGCGATGATCAGCACGACGTACTGCGCCAGCTGCGTATAGGTGATTCCCTTCATGCCGCCGAGCACCGCATACACGAAGACCACGCCCGAGGCGATCATCAGTCCGGTCGTCGCATCGACTTCCAGGAACCGCGAGAACGCCACCCCTGCGCCGGTCATCTGGCCGATCACGTAGGTGACCGACATGATCAGCAGCGACGCCACCGCCACCAGACGCGCACTGCGGCTGTAGAAGCGGTCACCGATGAAGTCGGGCACGGTGAACCGGCCGAACTTGCGCAGGTACGGCGCCAGCAGCAAGGCCAGCAGCACGTAGCCACCGGTCCAGCCCATCAGGTAGGTGGAATTGCCGTAGCCGACAAATGCGATGAGGCCGGCCATCGAGATGAACGATGCCGCCGACATCCAGTCCGCGGCCGTGGCCGCGCCGTTGACGATCGGGTTGACGCTGCGTCCGGCCGCATAGAACTCGGAGGTGGAGCCGGCACGGGCCCAGATCGCGATTCCGATGTAGAGCAGGAATGTGCCGACGACGAAGATGAGATTGATGGTGAACTGATCCATGGGTCGCGGTCCTTATTGCTCGTCCACGCCGTACTCGCGATCGAGCCGGTTCATGTACCAGGTGTAGAAAAAGATCAGGGCGATGAAGACCAGGATCGAGCCCTGCTGCGCGAACCAGAAACCCAGATCGGTGCCACCGATGCGGATGCCGCTGAGCAGCGGCCGCAGGATGATGCCGAATCCGAACGAGACCAGGGCCCAGATCGACATGCAGATGCCGATGATCCTGAGATTGGCTTTCCAGTAGTTCTGTGCGGTTTTGTCCAACATGTTCGTTCCCCCTCGAAAAGGCGTGATGGGCGATGGCGAAGCAGCGGTGCGGTACCGCGCCGCTGCCGGGCGCGGCGCTGGAAACGTTGACCCGTCCCGGCGGACGGGCGGGACGCGGACCCGGTCGCGGGTCCGCGTATCCCGATCAGAACGTGTAGCGCGCCATCGTGTGCAGGCGGATCAGCTCGCCGTCGACGCCGGATTCGAGCGTGCGCTCGCCCCAGATCGCCTCGACGCCGAAGTCCAGCCGGGGCACCGGCGACCAGATCATGTTCGCGTGCAGCGAATGCACCTTGCGGGTCACGCCGAGGCCGGTGAACGCGGTGTTGTTGTCCCACTGGGACTGCGCGTAGAACAGGTTGCCGCGGACCTGCGGCGTGAACACCTGGCGCAGGCCGACATACCCCGCCCAGCCGCCGAGCGCGTCGATGTTGCCGGCCGAATCGACCATCGCATCCTGCTGGATCGTGGCCAGGCCGATGTAGCGGCCGATACCGTCACCGCCGCTGACCTGGTAACGGAGGTCGGTGCTGTCGCCGAGCTTGACCAGGCCGCTGACGGTCGCACCGTAGCCGGTGTCGGTGCTTTCGGCGCCGGCGACGGGTTCGTACTTCAGCTGACGCGCCATGCCGGCGAAGCTGACATGGCCCCAGTCGCCCTTGTGGGTGTAGCGGGCGATGACGTCCGGAATCGCGCTGTTGTCGCCGGCGATCACGCGGGCGCCGCCGCCGAACGGCTGCACCGTGGTCTCGGGGCTCTCGATCGAGATCGCCCATGGGCCGTTGGTGTAGCGCAGCTGCGGCTGGCGCACGAACACCACCGCATCGGTCGGGCCGACGAAGTCGACCGCGTCCAGCAGCGCGTTGGTGTCCATGAAGTTCGACCAGGTCTGGCCGACCAGCCAGTTGTTGTAGGTCAGGTAGGCGTGGCGCAGCGCCGCGCCGTAGGTGTTGGTCGCCGCCGAGTTGCCGAGCGCGCCGCCGAAGAAGTCGAGCTCGACGCGCGCGCCGAGCTTGTCGCCCGAATCCAGCACGGTGCTGGCGTCGAACCACAGGCGCGAGAACTTCAGATGCGCGTCGGAGTAGGTGTCCGGGCCGTCGCCGCCGACCGGAATCGCGCCGGGCACGTAGAAATCGCGGCCTGCGGTGTTCTTGGCGATGTCGCCGTCGGTGGTCTTGGTGACCATTGCATCGGTGCGGATCATGCCGCCCAGCGTGAACGTCGAGCCGGAGGTCGGCACGATCGTCGTCCTCTGGATCGGCGCGGCGGCGCCGGTGCCGGTGGCGGCCACCGGGGCCGGTGCCGGCTGCGCGGCCTGGGCCGTACGCACCTCGGTCACCGCGGTTTCGGTCTGCTGCTGCTGGGACACCAGCTGCTGGACCATCTGTTCGAGCTGCGCGACGCGTGCTTCCAGCTCCCGCTCCTTGGCGGTCTGTGCGAATGCGGCGCCGGGCAGCATGAGTGCGGCAAGCACCGCGGTGGCCAGCAGGCGCGGCCGTGCCTGGTTTGTCTGTGTCATCGCTCCCCTCCCACGGGTCAACTGGAAATCGGCCAACGGCAACGCGCCGCAGCCCGGTCCGTCACGGAGACTGCACCGATGCGGGGGGCACGCCCATTCGCCATTGGTCGATACCCGGTGGTGCCGGGCCCGCTTAGACGAAGGTCTAGGCCGGCATTCCGGCGAATGCGGCACACTGGTCGGACGCGTCAGAAGGAGGTACCCCGCGATGTCCAATTCCGCAGAAATCCACCCGGTGCCGGCCGGATTTGCCGGCCCAGGCACCATCACCCGCGCCGACTACGACCGCGACTACGCGCGATCGGTGCAGGACCCGGATGCGTTCTGGGGCGAAGCCGCCAAGCGCCTGCACTGGGACCGCGCGCCGACGATCGTGCGCAATGTGAGTTTCGACCCGGCCGATTTCCGCATCCGCTGGTTCGAGGACGGCGAGCTCAACGTCAGCGTCAACTGCCTCGACCGCCATCTGGCGACGAAGGGCGACAAGACCGCGCTGATCTGGGAAGCCGACGGGCCCGACACCGAGTCGCTGCACGTCAGCTACAACGAGCTCCACGCCCGCGTCTGCAAACTGGCCAATGCGCTGCGCAACCTCGGCGTGGGCAAGGGCGACCGGGTCACGATCTACCTGCCGATGATCGTCGAGGCGGCCGTGGCGATGCTGGCCTGCGCCCGCATCGGTGCCGTGCACTGCGTGGTGTTCGGCGGGTTCTCGCCGAACTCGATCGCCGATCGCGTCGGTGATTGCGGCAGCAAGCTGATCATCACCGCCGACGAAGGCCTGCGCGGCGGCAAGACCGTGCCGCTGAAGGCCAACGTCGATGCGGCGCTGAAGCTGCCCGGCACCAACACCGTCGAGACGGTTCTCGTCGTGCGCCACACCGGCGGCGCGGTCGACATGCAGATGCCGCGCGACCGCTGGTACGACGCCGTTGTCGACAGTCAGCCCGACACCTGCGAACCGGAGCGCATGAACGCGGAAGATCCGCTGTTCATCCTCTACACCTCCGGTTCGACCGGCAAGCCCAAGGGCGTGCTGCACACCACGGCCGGTTATCTGCTCTATGCCAGCTACACCCATGAGGCGGTGTTCGACCTGCGCGACGACGACGTCTACTGGTGCACCGCCGACGTCGGCTGGGTGACCGGCCACAGCTACATCGTCTACGGACCGCTGGCGAACGCCGCGACGTCGCTGATCTTCGAGGGCGTGCCGAACTATCCCGACGTCTCGCGCTTCTGGAACGTCATCGACAAGCACAAGGTGACGATCTTCTACACCGCGCCCACCGCGATCCGCGCGCTGATGCGCGAGGGCGAGGGCCCGGTCAAGAAGACCTCGCGCGCGTCGCTGCGTCTGCTCGGCAGCGTCGGCGAGCCGATCAACCCCGAGGCCTGGCGCTGGTATGCCGACGTCGTCGGTGACGGCCGCTGCCCGATCGTCGACACCTGGTGGCAGACCGAAACCGGCGGCATCCTGATCTCGCCGCTGCCGGGCGCGATCGACGCCAAGCCGGGGTCGGCGACCAAGCCGTTCTTCGGTGTGCAGCCGGCGCTGGTCGATGCCAACGGCACCGTGCTCGAAGGCGCGGCCGAGGGCAACCTGGTGATCACCGAGTCCTGGCCCGGCCAGATGCGCACGGTCTACGGCGACCACCAGCGCTTCATCGACACCTATTTCAAGGCCTATCCGGGCAGCTACTTTACCGGCGACGGCTGCCGCCGCGACGCGGACGGGTATTACTGGATCACCGGCCGCGTCGACGACGTCATCAACGTCTCCGGCCACCGCATCGGCACCGCGGAGCTCGAAAGCGCACTGGTGCTGCATCCCAAGGTCGCCGAGGCCGCGGTCGTCGGCTTCCCGCACGACATCAAGGGCCAGGGCATCTATGCCTACGTGACCCTGAAGGCCGGCGAGGACTACTCCGAGGAGCTGCGCAAGGAACTGGTCAAGCACGTGCGCACCGAGATTGGTCCGACCGCGTCGCCCGACCACATCCAATGGGCGCCGGGCCTGCCGAAGACGCGCTCGGGCAAGATCATGCGTCGCATCCTGCGCAAGATCGCCGAGAACGCGCCCGACCAGCTCGGCGACACCAGCACGCTGGCCGATCCGGGCGTCGTCGACGCGCTGGTCAAGGACCGTTACATCCCGAAGGACTGATCGTGGAGCGGGTGATGCACATGGACAGGCGTGCGATGCCGGGCGCCGCCCGGCGTCTTTCCGGGGCGACCACCGGTGGGCCCGGGCGTGCGACGCGTGTCGTGCCCCGGCGGCCGCTCGGCGCCGCGGTCCGCGATGTCCGCCGCGCTGTCCCGACGCCGCCCGCACGCCATTTCCGAGAGCATCACCCGCGCCGATGACCACCCTGCTGATCGCCGACGACCACCCGCTGTTTCGCGAGGCCCTGCGCGGGGCAATCTCGCGCGCCGTGCCGAATGCACGCCTGCGCGAGGCGCACAACGTGGATGCGCTCTACGCGATGGTCGAGTCCGAACCGGATGCCGATCTGCTGATGCTCGACCTCAACATGCCCGGCGTGCACGGCTTCAGCGCGCTGGTGCATCTGCGCGCGCAGTACCCGCAACTGCCGGTGCTGATGGTCTCGGCGCGCGAGGAACCGGCGGTCATGCGCCGCGCGCTGGACCACGGCGCCGCCGGGTTCGTGCCCAAGTCGGCGGATGCGGAAACACTGGGCCGCGCAGTGGTGCAGGTGCTCGACGGCGACCGGTTCGTGCCCGAGGCGGCCGTGTCGGCGCCGGCGGTGACCTCGCACGAGCACGACGTCGCCGCGCGCCTGCGCGACCTCACGCCGCAGCAGTTCCGCGTGCTGCAGATGCTCGGCGACGGCATGCTCAACAAGCAGATCGCCTACGAACTGCATGTTTCCGAAGCCACGGTCAAAGCACACATGACCGCCGTGCTGCGCAAGCTCGGTGCGTCCAACCGCACCCAGGCGGTGCTGATCGCCGGCAAGCTCGCGGTCGATCCGGATCCGGACGAGATTCCGCCCGACGCGCGTTGAGGTTCGCCGCGCGGCGTCGCGGCGTCGCAGCATCACGTCGTGCGCCGTCAGCGTGTCCCGGCCGCGCCCGCGCGGCGCCCGTTGGGAACGGCATCGCGCGCGCGCAGCCGCCTCGATATGCCGGGCCTGTACCCGTGTAGGAGCGCGCTTGCGCGCGAAATGGTTCTGCCTGGACACCACAACCCGCCGGTGTGCTCATCGTCGCGATCGCCGACGGCGCGTCGACACATGTGACCATGCCGCTGGCTGGTACGGCACGGCACGGCACCGGCGTATCGCGAAGGAAGGAGGCGCGTCGTTCCCGACGCGCCCGGTCCATCACCGCGTGCGGTACGCCCGCGGCAAACCGCCTTCGTTCGCCGGCGTCACCGGATGCAGATACCGGTCGCGCAGCTCGGTCTGGCGCGAGCGCATCGGGATCGCACGACCGTCGAACCAGACCTGGTCCGCGGTGCTGGCGACATCCAGCGGATCCCCCGACCACAGCACGAGATCCGCGGTGCGGCCGACGGCGATCGTGCCGATGCGCTCGCCCACGCCGAAGGTCTCGGCCGGCACCCGGGTCAGGCCGGCCAAGCCTGCATCCCACGGCAGGCCATGGGCGACCGCGTTGCCGGCGAGCTGGCGCAGCTTGCGCGCGTTGTGCGAGGCGTCGCTGGCCTGGGCGAAGCCGACGCGCACGCCGGCCGCCTGCAGCCGCGCAGCGTTCTCCAGCGTCGCGCCGATCTGGTCGAAGTCCGCCGGCAGGTTGGCCAGCGGATCGACGAACACCGGCACCTGCGCCGCAGCCAGCTCGGGCGCGAGGCGCCAGGCCTCGGCGCCGCCGCGGATCGCGATGCGCAGGCCATGGCGCTGCGACCAGCGCAGCAGCTGGCGGATGTCCGACGCGCGGTTGACGCCGACGACGATCGTGCCGCGGCCGTCGAGGTATGGCGCCAATGCGCGCTTGCCGGCCGGAGTGAGCGCGGCGACGTGGGAATCCGCCGGCAGTCGGCCACGCGCCTCGTCGATCAGCTGGTCGAGCAGCATCCACTGCGCGGCGCGCGAGGTGCCGCTCTGGCCGGCGCCGGCGCTGCCCAGCGAGAGGTAGAGCACCTTCGGGCCGGCAGGGTCCACGCTGCCGTCGAGCCGCATCACCGCGCCCTGGCCGCCGATGATCGAACTCGCGCTGCCGGCCGAGATCAGCGTGAAGCCGATGCCCTCCACGCGCGCCACCGGAATGACGATCGAGTCCGGGTTGTAGGCCAGGGTGACGTCGAACTCGGGGCGCACGGCCATGTCGCTGGCCGGGCCGAGCGACAGGCGATCGTCGCGGGTGCCGCTTTCGCCGGAGACTTCCTCGATGCCGATGCCGGTCACGCCGCCGAACAGCGTCGGCGTCAGCGGACGGCCGTTGGCTTCGATCACCGGCGCGTCGCCCGCCGACAGTCCGGTGCCGATCGCGGCGATGCGGCCGCCCTGCACCAGCACGTCGGTGTTCTGCAGCGAGCCCTGCGCGCCGGCAGTGTGCACGGTCGCGCCGCGAATCAGCAGCGACTGCGCGACGACGGGCAGGGTGGCGGCGAGCAGGGCGCCGGCGACCAGCAGGCGCGCCAGTGCGCGCGGCGCGCGGCGGTTCGAAACAGGGCGGCTCATCGTGCACCTCCGGTGGCCGCGGCGCCTTGGCCGAGCATGAAATCCGAGACCGGCTGACGGGCCGGATCGGTGCGGTCGTAGACGTGCGCGCCGTCGATCCAGACCTGTTCGGCGAGCGCGTAGACGCTGAAGGGATTGCCGCTCCACAGCACCACGTCGCCCATCTTGCCGGGCGTCAGCGTGCCGGTGCGTTCGAGCACGCCGAGCGACTTCGCCGCGTTCTCGGTGAGCCAGCGGATCGCGTGCTCGGGCGTGATGTCGAGCCCGGCGCGCTGCGCGCTGGCCATGACCTTTGCCGCTTCCTGGTTGAGACGCTGGATGCCCTCGTCGGAATCCGAATGCACGATCGCGCAGCCGTTCGGCGCGCGGTCGACGATCGCGATGTTCTCCTGGATGCCGTCGAAGGCTTCCATCTTGAAGCCCCACCAGTCGGCCCACAGCGCGCCGCAGACGCCGTCGGCGGCCATGCGGTCGGCGATCTTGTAGGCCTCGACCGCGTGGTGGAAGGCGGTGACGTGGAAGCCGAATTCCTGCGCCAGGTCGAGCATCTGCACCATCTCGTCGGCGCGGTAGCAGTGGATGTGCACGAGGATGTCGCCGTCCATCGCGCCGGCCAGCGTTTCGAGTTTCAGGTCGCGCTTGCCCGGCGAATCACCGGCCTGCTTGCTGCGGTAGTCGGCGGCGTCGATCAGCGCCTGGCGATAGCCCGCGACATTGCCCATGCGCGTGGCCGGGCCGCCCTTCTCGCCGTAGACGCGCTTGGGGTTCTCGCCGCAGGCCATCTTCAGGCCGTAGGGCGCGCCGGGAAACTTCATGTCCTGCACGGTGGTCGCGGCGATGTTCTTCAGCGTCACGCCGTGTCCGCCGACGAGGTTCGCCGAGCCGGGCAGGATCTGCAGCGTGGTCACGCCGCCGGCGAGGGCCGCGCCGAAGCCCGGATCCTGCGGCCACACCGAATGTTCGGCCCACACCTGCGCGGTATTGGGCGCGGTCGCCTCGTTGCCGTCGCTGTGCGCGCTGGCGCCGGGGCTGGGATACACCCCGAGGTGCGAATGCACGTCGATGATGCCGGGCGTGACCCACTTGCCGGTGCCGTCGACACGCTGCGCGTTCGCCGGCACGTCGAGGCCGGTGCCGACCGCCGCGATGCGGCCGTCCTGCAGCAGTACATCGGCGTTCTCCAGCCGGCCGCCATCGCCGGTGAGCACGGTGGCGCCGCTGATCAGCACCGGCGCCGAGGCGATCGGCGCGTAGGTGCTCGCATACGCATTGGCCGCCGACGACGAGGTGGCCGGCGCAGCATCGCTGCGCGCGGACGTGGAGGCGGTGGCGCAGCCACCGAACAGTGCAACCGCGAGGGCGGCGGACAGGACGCGATACATCGGCAATTTCCCCGGTGCGATGGTGATGGTCGTCGACGGCGCGGCGCGTGGGCCGGGGCGGGCGACGGCGTGGAGCCGGTCGAGTGTACCCGCGGGCGTCGCGTCGACGCTGGGACCGGGTGCGCAATCGTGATGCCGCCACGTCGATGCGAGAATGTGCGGACACGAGGAGACGACGATGAAAGAAAAAGACCAGATCGTGGAGAACTGGCTGCCGCGCTACACCGGCGTGCCGCTGGACCAGTTCGGCGAGCACGTGCTGCTGACCAACTTCGGCGGCTATCTGCACCACTTTGCCCGGCTCACCGGGGCGGAGGTCGTCGGCCTGGACCGGCCGATGCCCAGCGCCACGGCCGACGGCATCACGATGATCAACTTCGGCATGGGCAGCCCCAATGCCGCGACGATGATGGACCTGTTGTCGGCGGTGATGCCGAAGTCGGTGCTGTTTCTCGGCAAGTGCGGTGGCCTGAAGCGCAAGAACCAGCTCGGCGATCTGGTGCTGCCGATCGCGGCGATCCGCGGCGAGGGCACCAGCAGCGACTACCTGCTGCCGGAAGTGCCCGCGCTGCCGGCGTTCGCACTGCAGCGTGCGGTGTCGACGATGATCCGCGACCTAGGCCACGACTACTGGACCGGCACCGTCTACACCACCAACCGCCGGGTCTGGGAACACGACGACGCGTTCAAGACCCGCCTGCGCGCGATGCGCTGCATGGCGATCGACATGGAGACCGCGACGATCTTCGCGGCCGGCTTCGCCAACCGCATTCCCGCTGGCGCGCTGCTGCTGGTCAGCGATCAGCCGATGATTCCAGAAGGCGTCAAGACCGAGGCGTCCGACGCACTGGTCAGTGCCGATTTCGTTGAGCGCCACATCACCATCGGCATCGAGGCGCTGAAGCTGATCCGCCGGCACGGCAAGTCCGTGCGCCATCTGCGGTTCGACGAATAGGCCGGTCCGCCGCCGGCGCGTCACCCTGCGTCAGGCAGGCGACGCACGCGCGCGGCGACTGCCGCGCCGCGGTCAGGGCGCGGCGGGGCGATGGACGGCGTAGATACGGCCGGCGTCGTAGGCCTCGCGCAGCTGGGCGCCGCTGAGCGGGATCTCTTCGCTGTCGTCGAAGGCGACCGTGTCGAGCTCCCCGCGCAGCGCGTCGCGCGACGTCGACGGCTCGTCCACCGCGCGGTTCTCGGTGATCACCACGACATCGCGGCCGTCCACGGCCACCACCTTCATCAGCCCGTAGGCCGGTTCGATCGTCTTGCCCGCCTCGTCGGTGAAGCCGTAGCCGGAGAATCCGCTGAGTTCGGCGGCATAGACATCGCCGGTCGCGGGCGCCGTGATCAGGGCCAGCTCGGCATCCTTCGTCCCCGTGCATGCCGCCAGCGCGAAGGTGGCGGTGAACAGAACGGCGGCGGCGAGCAGGCGGGTGGGGCGCATGGCGGAGGTCGTGGCAGAGGGCAGTCGCGAGTATAGAACCGCGCTTTCCGCGCCTGCGACATCACGGCCCCCGGCCACGGGTTAGGCTGGGCGCATGAGCACATCCCCGCACGACATCCTCGATTTCTGGACCGACGCCGGCCCCGCCAAGTGGTTCAAGGGCGGCGAGGCCTTCGACCGCGAATGCGATCAGCGCTTCCGCGACGCGCACTTCGCCGCGGCGCGTCGCGAGCACGACGACTGGCTGGGCGCCGCCGAAGGCGGCCTCGCGCTGCTGATCCTGCTCGACCAGATCCCGCGCAACATCTTCCGCGGCAGCGCGCATGCGTTCGCGACCGACGGCCTGGCGCTGCGGCATGCGCGCACGATAGTCGACGCCGGCTTCGATCGCGATTTCGACGCCGACCTGCGCGGCTTCGTCTACCTGCCGTTCGAGCACTCGGAATCGATGGAGGACCAGCGCCTGTCGGTGCAGCTCTTCGCCGACGTCGACAACGCGCAATACCGCGAGTACGCCCAGGCGCATCTCGACGTCATCGCCCGCTTCGGCCGGTTTCCGCACCGCAATCACGCGCTCGGCCGCATCAACACACCCGAGGAACAGGCCTGGCTCGATGCCGGCGGCGGCTTCTGACCGCACCCCCGCGCCAGGCGATCGCAGCACATCGCGTGTATCGCTCCCCAGGCGTGCCCCTGTAGGAGCGCGCTGGCGCGCGAGGGCCGTACTGCGATCCGGACGCGCCCGCCAGGCCGGGGTAATCCCCCCATTTTTAGCAGTCGCCAAAAGTGGAGCTAAGCGGCCATTGCCAACTTCTGCATCGGGGTGATGCCGCCGAGCGCCATGTTCGGTCGCTCGTGGTTGTACGTCCATAGCCAACGGGTGGCCTTGTCCTGCACCTGCTCGATCGAGTCGACGACGTTCGCGAAGCCACCCACTGGTGGATGATCGACTACAACGAAGCACGACCCCACGACTCGCTCGGCGGAATGACCCCGCTCTAGTACCGCAGACACCACGCCGAAAGCTCTACTTTTGAAGTGTCTGCTTGACGGGGGAGCTTACGGTTGCACCGCTCCCGATCATGGCAAGCGCTGCCAGTCCTACAGCCAGACGGGCCCTTAGCCCCCTGCCTGCTGCTTTGTGCATGGTTCTACTCCATTAGGTGATAAAGCGTTCCGTTTCACAGGCGCTCCCCGTCTGTCCTCGAAGTATGCGCTCGCCGTCCCATCGGTGAGGGGCAATAGCAATGCGCCGATTTCGCGTGTGTGCGTAAGGGATTTCCTGCTACGAGGCACAGGCATGACGCCGTAAGCTTCCCCGTCAAGCAAGCACTCCTGCTGTCGAAGCCCGCTCGCGCGCGATGGCTGTCCCGTAGTCCCGGACTCACCCGCCGAGCTGGACAACACAGCGTCAGCGCGCCTCTCCGTGTAGCGGCGCGCCCGCCATCGCGCGACCGCATGCCCGCGTGCGAATGCGACACGCACCCGATCCGCCAGGCTTCAGAGAAACGAATCCGCCAGCCGCGCGATGCCTTCCAGACTGCGCCGCCAGGCCGGCCGGCGGTTCCAGTCGTCCAGCGTGACCGGCGTGGCGTGGGCCAGGTAATCGGCCTCGATCCGGCGCATGTGCGCGACCACGTCGCGGTCGTAGGCCAGCAGGCCGATCTCGGCGTTGAGCGCGAATGAGCGGATGTCGAGATTGATCGAACCGAGCAGTGCCATGTCGTCGTCGATGCTCATGTGCTTGGCGTGCAGGAAATGCGGCGCGTACAGCGCGATGCGCACGCCGCTCTCCAGCAGCTCGCCGTAGTAGGCCTTCTGCGCCCAGGCCGTGAGCGGCTGGTTGTTGCTGGCCGACAGGATCAGCTGCACCTCGACGCCCGACAGCGCGGCGATACGCAGTGCGGTCAGGGTGGCGTCGTCGGGCACGAAGTAGGGGGTCGCCAGCACCAGCCGGCGACGTGCCAGATGGATCAGCGCATTGACCGTATCGCGTGCGTTCTCGAACGGATACGCCGGGCCGCTGGGCAGCAGCTGCACCGCGACGTCGGCATCCGGCAGTGCCGTGGTCGGCGCGACCTCGAGCCGCTCGCCGGTCTCGATGAACCAGTCGCTGGCGAACACCGCTTCCAGGTGCGCCAGCGCCGGCCCCTGGACGCGCGCCACCAGTTCGCGGTTGGGGAAGCCCGGAATGAAGCCCGGCTCGGCCAGATTCTGCGAACCGACGTAGGCCGCCGTGTCGTCGATGACGGCGATCTTGCGGTGATTGCGCAGGTCCATGCGCCCGCTGCGCCGCCACTGCAGGCCGCCGGGCAGCATCGCGTGCACCTCGACACCCGCCGCGCGCAGGCGTTTCGCGTAGCGGCGCAGGCCGCGTTTCGCGCCCACGGCGTCGAGCAGTACCCGGCAGGTCACGCCACGTGCGGCGGCGCGTTCCAGCGCCTGGACCACGGCCTCGCCGGTCGCGTCGTCGAACAGCAGGTAATACAGCAGGTGCACTCGCGTGCCCGCGCCGTCGATGTCGGCCAGCAGCGCACGCAGTGAGGCGGCGTAGTCGTCGAGCAATTGCACCGCGTTGCCGTGCGTGGGCATGAAATCGCCCAGCCGCTCGAGCAGCGGTGCCATCTCCGCCGCGGCGCCGTGTGGGGGCGGTGTCCAGCGCAGCTCGGCCAGCGGCCGCTGTTCGTCGCGGATCACCTGCGAGGCCTGACGCTGCCGTTCGATGCGCGTGCGTGACAGCCAGGGGTGGCCGAACAGCAGATAGATCGGCAGCCCGGCCAGCGGTACGAAGCCGATCAGCAGCAGCCAGCTGCGCGCTGCCGCCGGGCGGGTGCGCGCGGGAATCCACAGCAGGGCGGCGATGCGGATCAGCCAGTCGGCGACCAGGATCCACAGGCCCAGATTCAGTACCGGCCAGTTCATCGCCCGATTGTGCGACGGGGCGGGGTCGGGTGGGCTGTGGATGTCGGATGGATGCCTTTGCGGTATGCCGTTCGGTGCGAAGGCGCGCCGATGTGGGCGCGCGCTTCATACCGCCGGTCCTGATGTCGCAGAGATGAAGGCGCGCGTCGCAGGGGATGCGGCTGCCATCGGCCGGCGTGGACGTGGTCGGTCGAGACGAATCAGGCCTGGTGACCACGCGCTGATGGGCCGGAGCTGCGCCACCCGTGCTGCGGCGTGCGGCCGGCGAGGGCGCGGGCTGGGCAGGCTTCGGGCGGTGACTGGGCAGCGTGTCCCGCTCGATCTGGCATGTGCTGGTTGAAGGCCGCGAGGGTAGCCTTCCGCACGCCACGCACCCTGTGCGCGGTCGTCCACCGAGGAAAGCCGGTCGCGGCCCGGCGATATCGGGATGACCCGCCATCCGGACTGTCGAAGCGCGGTTCCCGCCGGTCGAGGCACGCCTGTCGAAAGCCGCGGGCGTGATCTTCCGGCCGGCGCGCGCGCTGAGCGCGTCTGCCCCTGCACGCGGCGGCGGGCCTGTGGATCCGTGTCCGGCCAGACGCGCGCTTGTCGAGAGCCGGAGGGACGCTGCAACGTCAGCCACGCTGGGCCCAGACGCACAGAACCCGCCTTCCGGCGGGTTCTGTGTGGAGGCGCTGATCCCCGCCTGACCAGACATTCGTCTGTTAAAAGCCGCGGGGATGATGCAACGTCAGCCGCGCTGAAGCGCGGGCGCAAAACGTACAAAACCCGCCTTGCGGCGGGTTTTGTATGGAGGCGCTGGATCCCCGCCTGACCAGACATTCGTCTGTTAACAGCCGCGGGGATGACCTTCCGGCAGCCACGCGCTCTGCGCGCGGGCCGTGGATACAAGAAAGCCCGCCTTGCGGCGGGCTTCTGGATCCCCGCCTGCGCGGGGATGATGCAACGTCAGCCGCGCTGAAGCGCGGGTCGTTGCATCACTTGATCTTGCCTTCCTTGTAGATCACGTGCTTCCGGACGACGGGGTCGTACTTCTTGAACTCCATCTTGCCGGGGGTGTTCTTCTTGTTCTTGTCCGTGGTGTAGAAATGCCCGGTGTTGGCCGAGGAAATCAGACGGATCTTGTCGCGCTTGCCTGCCATGTTCTAACTCCTCAGACCTTTTCGCCGCGGGCACGAAGCTCGGCGAGGACGACGTCGATGCCGTTCTTGTCGATGGTGCGCAGGGCCTTGGTGGATACACGCAGCTTGATCCAGCGGTTTTCGCTGGCCACCCAGAAACGACGCTCATGCAGGTTCGGCATGAAGCGGCGACGGGTCTTGTTCATGGCATGCGACACGTTGTTGCCATGCGTCGTACGCTTGCCAGTGACTTGGCAGACTCGGGACATTACGCACCTCGAAGTATTTGATATCGCCCTTAGCCAGGGAGATGGCGGCCCCGATGGCGTGGCCATCGCGCGGTACGGGAGGGGTGGAACACCTTGCTGCACGCTGCCGGGAATCGCGCTTCCGGGAGGCAGGTCAGGCCATGTCGCCATGGGCTGGACGCAACGAGCCGGCCATTCTGCTGAAAATCCTGTTCCCGTGCAAGGCCTTGGGCGATTCGGGGGGTGGACGGAGGGAGATCCGCCGCCTCCCTCAGCGTTCCGCACCGCAAGCATCGCCCCCCTGCGGCCGCTTTGGCGCCTGTAGGAGCGCGCTCGCGCGCGAACCGGCTCTCGCGGGAATGCCCCTCGCGCCCAAGGGCGCTCCTACATAAGCAGTCGGCCGTATGGGATGCCCGGCGTGCTGCCGCCCATCCGCTTTTTGTAGGAGCGCGCTGGTGCGCGACCGGATTTCGCGGGAATGCCTCATCGCGCCCGAGGGCGCTCCTACAGGAGCGTGACCGGGCCGGCGGGTCGTCCGGCTGCTTTTGTAGGAGCGCGCTGGCGCGCGAACCGGACTCGCGGGAATACCTCATCGCGCCCGAGGGCGCTCCTACAGGGGCGTGACCGGGCCGGCGGGTCGTCCGGGTGCTTTTGTAGGAGCGCGCTGGCGCGCGAACCGGCCTCGCGGGAACGCCCCATCGCGCCCGAGCGCGCGCCTACATTGCATGTTCGACGCGTGGGGGGATGTGGATCGGTCCGCGCGGGAATCGACTGGATCGCTGCCGCTGCGAGCCGCCGCAATCGACGCGCCCGTCTCTCGCCCCGTTATCCCTTGCGCTTCCTCGGCTTGGCCTTCGCCCGCGGTTTGCCGCTGGAGGTCGGGCTGGGCTCCTTGCCCGTCAGCACGCCGGCGTCCTGCAGCGTTTCCAGCCACGACAGCGTGTCGGCGTAGGCCAGGAACTGCTGCAGGTACTCCGGCGACAGGCCACGCATCAGCGTCAGCGAGCGGTGCACCAGGCGGCTGGAATTCAGGGGCCCGGCATCGTCGGTGGGGGGCGCAAGCGAGCGCCGCACCTGGCTACCGGTGCGCAGCGTCGACCAGAGCTGGCGGAATTCGTCGAGCGCGGGCAGTTCGGGGTAGTCCGCGCGCGACTGACGGAGAGCCGCGTGTCCGGTCGCCGTCGGCGCGTCCGTCGCCATCGCCTCGATCAGCGCGCCGAGTGCGGAATGCTCCGCGGCGTGTGTGCGCGTCGCCGGTGCCTCGTCCTGCGCCGAGGGCTCAGCTGACGCCGATGTCCCGGCATCCGCTGCGTCCGTGTCCGTGCCTGCGCAGGCGACGACGCGGCCGTCCATCCGCTGGTCATAGGCCTGGACCAGCGCCACGAGTCTGGCCTCCAGCGCCTGACGCGCGGCGCCCGCGTGCACGGTCGCCCGCCGGTGCAGCGCCGCGACCCGATGGAAGCGCAACGGGTCCACGCGGTCGACGCCGGCTGCACGCCAACCGTCGAGCACCGCACCGATGTCGATGCGATCAGCGGCCATCGGCCTGCGGGCGCGGCACCGGCGCCATTTCCACGCGGCGGTTCTGCGCGCGGCCTTCGGCGTCGTCGTTGGAGCCCACCGGCTGCTGCGCACCGAACGCGGCGGCGAACACCGATTCGGCCGGCACGCCGGCGGCGATCAGGCCGCGGGTCACGTTCAAGGCGCGCTGCGCCGAGAGTTCCAGGTTGTCGGAAAAGCGGTTGCCGTCACGCACCAGGCGGTCGTCGGTGAAGCCGCTGACCATCAGGATCTCGTCGCGCGCAGACAGGTATTCGGCCAGCGGCGCGGCCAGGCTCTGCAGCAGTTCACGGCCTTCGGGTTGCAGCTGGTCGGATGCGTCGGCGAACAGCACGCTGCCGCGGATGCCGATGCGGCCGTCGACCAGGGTGATGCGCCCGGCGGCCAGCGGCGCGGCCAGGGCCTGCTCCAGCGTCTGCCGGCGCTGCTCTTCGGCCTCGCGCTGTGCGATCTCCGCGTCCAGCTTCATTTCCAGCTGCAGCTGCACGCCGATCACGCCGACCAGGATCAGCACGAACACGCCCAGCAGCACCGACATCAGATCGCCGAACGCCGCCCAGATCGGCGCGGACGATTCGTGATCGCCGTCCAGCTCGACGCTCATGCGGAGGTGGCGCGCGAGGCGCCGAGCTGCTGCAGGTCTTCGATGATCTGCTTCTGCGCCAGCACGCTGAGATCCACGACCTCACGCGCCTGCGCCACGTAGTACGCCAGCTGCTCGTCGCTGCGCGCCAGCGATTTCTCCAGCGCGTCCTCGATGCCCTGCAGGCGCGTTGCGAGCTGCTGGTTCGATTCGCCAAAGACCTCGACTGCCGCGCCAAACGCTTCGCCGAGACTCGCGACTTCGGCAGCGCCGATGCTGAGCGTCGTCGCCACGCCATCGAGCTTGCCGGTCTCGGCAGTGATGTGATCGGTGAAGCGCGTGCCCACGCGTTCCAGCAGATCGGCCGAGGTCGCAACCAGCGCGTCGATCGCCGCGCGCTGTTCGGTCGAGGCGTGATTCACCGCGCTCAGCAAGGTGTCGAGCGTCGACAGCATCTGCGTGCGCTCCTCCAGCATCGCGGTGTCGCGCACCATGCTCTCCGACAGCGACCGGCGCAGTTCCGCGATGACATCGGCGGCCGCGCGCGGCGCTGCCGATGCGGTGTCGACCAGGCGCGAGATCTCGGCGATGGTCTCGCTGGCATGCGCCTGCGTCTGCGCGCCGATGGTGTCGGCGGTACGTGCGAGCGTGTCGCAGATCGCCTGCTGCTGTCGCGTGGTCTCGGCTCCGGCCTGTGCCCAGTCCTCGCGCAGCGCGGTACCCATCGCGGTGAGGCTGTCGGTCCATGCGGCAAGACGCTGGGCGTCCTGCGTAGCAAGCGCGGTCTGCAGCTCGGCGTGCGAGGCGTCCACCTTCTGCAGCAACGCTGCCGAGTGCGTCTCGAACGTCGCCGCGGCGGCGGTCAGCGCCTGCTGGTGCTGCGCGCTCATCGCATCATTCGTTGCGGCCTGCTTGTCGAGTGCTTCGGTCCAGGCCGCGCTGACGCTGCCGGCGGTCGCATCGAGACGGGTGGCGACGCCGTCGACCAGTGCGGTCGCGCGCTGTTCGAACGTCTCGCCGATGCCGTCGAGCGTGCTGCGCAAATCCGCGGTCAGCGCCGCATGCGCCGCCTGCTGCGCGGTCAGCGCGTCCTGCCAGCGCTCGGCCACCTTCGCCGTCGATGCATCGAAGCCGGTGGTCAGTGCATGCAGCTGCCGGTCGACGGCGCCGGTCACGGTGTCGTGCAGCGCGGTGGTCTGCGCGGTCGTCGCATCGAGACGCGTGGCGACGTCGCCGAGCAGGCCGCTCGCGCGCTGCTCGAACGCCGCGTTGAAGCCTTCGAGTGCGCCGCGCAGATCGCGCGCCAGGGTGTCGTTCGATGCCTGCTGGCCATCCACCGCCTGCTGACAGCGATCGGCCACGGTCGCGGTCGAGGCTTCGAAGCCTGCGGTCAGCGTCTGCAGCTGGCGCTCGACGGCGTCGGACACCGTCGCCTGCAGCGCTGCGGTTTCGCGTGCGAGCGCCGCCATCGTGGTTTCGAACACCGGCTGCAGCGCGGCCGTCGCCGCGCGGGCGCTGTCGGCGACGCTGGTCTGCAAGGCGCGCTCGACAGAGGCCGCCAGCTGCGTGTAGACCGCTTCGGTGCGGCCGTGGAATGCCTCCTGGCTGGCGGCGTGGCGCTCGCCGTTGGCGGCGCTCTGCTGCTCGATCGTCGCCATCATCGCGCCCAGGCGTTCGACCAGCGCCGGCATCACCTCGGTCTGCTGCTGCAGCAGACGCAGGGTTTCCTCGCGCTGGTGCGCCTGCGAATGCGTGCGCAGCGTCGTCGCGGCGGCCACGTCCAGCAGTTGCACGGTGCGCGCGCGCTCGCGGCGCAGCAGCGCCGATGCCAGGCCCAGCATCGCCGAGGCCGCGATGCCCGCGATCGACGTGCCGAACGCGACGCCCAGGCCCTGGATCGGCGCGGCCAGCGAGTCGCGCATCGCCTGCAGGTCGGTCGCGGTTTCCAGCGCCATGCCGGTGCCGCGCAGCATCACCGTCATGCCCAGCAGCGTGCCCAGCATGCCCAGCAGCACCAGCATGCCCACCAGGTACGGCGTGAGCGCCGGCACCGGCAGCGCGACGCGCTCGCCCTCGATGCGCAGGCGCACCGCATTGCGCAGACCGGCATCCAGCCCGCCCAGCCACGCGCCCAGCGAAGCCGGCGGCTCGTTCAAGTGCGCCACACCATCGGCCAACGTCGTCGTGGCCTGCCGATAACGCAGCAGCTCCAGACCACCGGCGAGATAACAGGCGCCGATCAACAGCGAGACCGCGAGGGCCAGCGTGTTCGAGCCGATGTAGCCGATGGCGATCCAGCCGACCACGGCCAGGCCGAGGGCGAACGCGAACGCGGGAAGAAGAACGGTGGTGCGACTGCGTGAGGACATAAGCACTGCGTCAGTGGGTGCGAAGTGCTGCGAGCAGCCCTTCGACCGGTTGGAAACGGACATCCAGCTCGGCGATCAGCACGCCCTGCATGTCCCTGCGAAAACCATCGAGCCAGGCCGCGGACGGATCCGTGGCCGACGTACCTGCGGCGGCGCGCAGCCGCTCGAAATGCGTTTCGAGCAAGGCCGGCACCGCGCCGAGCAACGCATGCTCGCGCGGGCTTAGCGCGCCCTCCATCACCGCATCGACCTCGGCCAGCCGCGCCATGTCGGCCGAGCGCTGCGCCAGCCGGTCGCGCAGATCGCCGCGCAGCCGGCCCGTGGCGATCAGCATCGAGCGCTGCAGCGCCAGATGCCGCTGGCGGAACGGCGCGAAGTCGATTGCGGGCTGCGGTGCGGCTGCATCGTCTTGCGAGGCCCCGGCTGCCTGCGGCTGCGGGATCGCCAGCTCCGGCGCCTCGGCGATCGACGCCAGCAGTGTCGCCCGCGCCTTCGCGCAGACGGCCGAGTCATCCCGATCAACCACTTGCGCGCCGTGTTCAGCCTCGGGCGCCTTCGCATCGAGCACTTTCGACAGCACCACAGCCCGTGTCCAGTCGATCCACTGGCTCAAACGCTCGGCCGGCGCCGTGCCGCCTTGCGGCAGCGTGTCGTCGGTCAGGCGGGCCAGCAGCCGGATGAAGGTCGGGCCGTGAACGGCGGGGCGGGGCGGGGAATCCAAGAGGGCGGCGCGCAAAAGACGGCGATTTTACAGTGCCTGGCGGGCCCGCCGGTGCGCGCTGCCGGAGCGCGAACCGACCGGGGGGCACAGGTTCATCCGTCACCTTCGACGCCGGCTCTGCTCCCGGCCGGCGCGGCCCGGTGTGCATATCGCACTTTTCGAGCTGCCTGCTGGCAAACCGCTCAGATTGTTCGATATGCAAAGAGGGTGCGGGCGGCTCGGATCGGAGCCGCCGGTATGCAAACGCTTGACCGGCGGGCATTTATTCGTCATTGACGCCGAGGTTGGCCTTGTGGACCATCGGTGCATATCGCGCTTTTTGAGCGCTACTTGGTGTTAGGGCCCATGCCGTTCTCCCACGCGACTCCGTACTCAAAGCTCACCGATGAGCAACACATGCTTATCGGCATGTTTGTATCGGAATGGGCGACCGCAGAGTTCTATCTTGGCCTCGTCTTGGGCAGACTGCTACTTGCCCCAGAGTACTTGTCGCGAACGTATACGGACTCTTTGGGCGCTGCTCAACTTCAGGACGCGATTGGGCAAGCTGTAGGCATTCAAAAAGAGCGCTATGGCGGGAAGCTTGTGGCTACCGAATTGCTCGAGGAGGTTCTTACACTCAACAGAAAGATCGAGCAACTGCGCTCTCTTAGAAACAAGTTTGCCCACTTCTGCTGGATGCGAGCTTCAGATGAAGAGATGTTTGGCACAAATTTCTCGGGTGCGGCTCCGAACGATAAGCGGCAGAAGAGATCCTTTACATCGCTGAAAGTCGGCGAGATTCGACAGCAGTATCAAGAGCTGTTCCACGCTGTAGAGCGGTTGCAAGCAATCGTAGGGGAGATCCCCGAGGTGTCTGAGGAGGCGGCAATAGCTGCCTTCCAAGCATCTAGGGATGGCCCCTAACAGTTCATTCAAGCCGAACCCGCTTCGCGGGTCGGCTTAATTCAGGTGTTAGCCGTGCATGAGTCATCATCGCGAGGGGGATCCGTGAGCGAATCTATCGATTGGCGCGCTTTACGTGCTCAAGGGCAATCCGAATCAGAGGCCTTGGCCGCGCAAGCCGCAAGAAAAGGTTCTGTAAATCGTGACTGGTTCGGCGCCACATACTCGGCAGCTCAGTGGGCCAAACACGATGATCTGTATCCGGCCATCGACGAATACGGGGAGAGCCGCTACACAATGCAGCAGGGCCTGAGGGCCGCATGCCATGGGCGCGAGGATGTTGCTGCTACGTTGGTCATTCAGCACGCACTTCTTCGTCGCCTGCAGGGGCTCCGACTTCTTGGGTGGGCTTGCTTTGCGGTCCTCTGTTATATCGCCGTTTGTGTGTCGTAGCAGTGGCACTCACGGCTAACTATTCGGTCAAGCGTTAGCCGTTCAGCCACGTACTTGGTGATCTGATGATTGTTGATGAGTTCCGAGACTCCATCGCCATCTATGACGAGATGCTACGAAATGGAGAGCGAGATCCTCTGAGCATGCTCAACATTGTTGATAAGCGGCTTGCTGAAATATCCAACCATATTGCGGTGTGTCATCGCGTCCTCGCCGAGCAGCGGTCGCTCGCTCACGGCGCGTTCCTTGGCAGCACTCGCAAGCGGCATCTGGACAAAGCGGAGCAAGCCGGACAAATCCTTGAGCAGGTAGTTGCCGTGCAATCTGACCTGTTCGACTTCCGCCACAAGGTTCTAAATCAGGTCGCCACTCAACTGCGGGGTGTCGTGTGATCATCGCGGCCAAAGCGGCTAACAAATCGTTCAAGCCGAAACCGCTTCGCGGTTCGGCTTAACTCAGCAACTGTCTTGAGCTGGGTCGATTTCAGGCGGCGATCGCAGCATCTCCCGCGCCCTTCAATTCGTCCCGCCGCCTGGCGTTGACGATCGTCAGCAGCTTCCGCATGCAGGCCACCAGCGCGACCTTGCCGAGCTTCCCGCGCGCCCTGAGTTGCTGGTAGTGCGCACGCAGCGTCGGGTCCCAGCGCACGGCCGAGAGCGTGGCCATGTAGAGCGCCACGCGCACCGGACCCCGCCCACCGCGGATGCGACGCTTGCCGTGCATCTGGCCGCTGTCGCGATTCATCGGCGCCACGCCGACGAGCTTCGCGATTTGGTGGCGTGTCAGAGTGCCGAGCTCGGGGAGCAGCGCGAGGCTCGTGGCCTGGAAGATCGGGCCCATGCCCTTCGACGATTGCAGCGCCGGCGTCGCATGAGCCTGGAGCAGGGCGCGCATCGCGCGATCGATGGCGGCGAGCTCGCGCGTGAGTGCGGAAATCGTGCGCATCATGACCTTGCGCACCGCCGGCGATGTCAGCGCGGTCTGCTGCTTCTGCGCCTGCAGCGTGGTCACGACCTGGCCGCGCCGGCGCAGCCAATCCCGCAGTTCCCGCTGCCAGGGTGCAGGTGCTTCGTAGCGACGCAGGCGGTCTGCGAACAGTCTCGACATCAGGCACAGCAGGCCTGCGTCGATTGCATCCGTCTTCGCCAGCTCGCCGGTCGCACGCGCGAAGTCGCGTGCCTGGCGAGGATTGATGCGTGCGACCCACAGGCCTGCATCGCAGCACGCCTCGAGCAATGCATCCTCGTAGCCGCCGGTGGCCTCGACGACGATGCGCGCGTCGGCAACGTCATCCAGTCGTCGAACCAGCTTGCGGATGCCCGCTGCGCTGTTGGCGAACCGCGTCACCTTGGCCACGCCCTCGATGGCGACATCCAGCGTCGCCTTGCCTACGTCGACCCCTACTGCCGTCATCTCGATTCTCCGATAGAGTTGGCCGGTCGAGAGCATCGCGCCCGGGCCCACGCTTATCAGTTCGAGGGAGACCTCGTGCAACTGTCCGGGCGCAGGGCGCGAGATCCGGCGTGTGGCCCCTGCTGAATTACGGTGCTGCTACACCGAGGCGTTATCGGGCGCACACGCCGGGCTCTCGGCGCCTACAGTAGGGAAACTGGAAGACATAAGGCGTTAGGCGGCCATGAGTCCGGATGATCTAATTGAAGCAATCAATCGCACTGAGGCGGGAAAGTTCGATAGCACTACCAAGTCAAAAAAAATGGACGACTTGGGCCTTCTAGAGGAATTTTTCGGAGATTTTGCGTCACAGGCTATATTTTATGCGGTCGCGGCGCTAGGACTTTGGTTCCTCTCACAAAAGTGGTCTTGGCTTGCTTTTCTAGTTGCTGGCGCATTACTGATGTTTGGCATCCCAGCCTATTTTGTTTTGAAGCGTAAGTGAGGAGCTTATAGGGTGCACGGGACACTTCTGCTAGAGTGGCCTAACCATTCATTCAAGCCGAACCCGCTTCGCGGGGCAGCTTAACTCAGGCGTTAGACCGGCCTTAGGTTTACTTATGAATTTGGCGATGGATAGAAACGACCCTGAACTCGTGCGCGAGATTGCCCGGAAGCATTGGGAGGCGATCAACCATGCTGCGGCTACAGGAGGTGACCTCGCGGCAGCCTATCGACCCCAAGAAGAGTTTTTAGACAGGTACATCCCTTCATTGCCACCTGACATCGCCAAGAACGTGTCAGATGCGTATACCCAAGAGAGCGTCGCCCATCTTGCTCAGTTCGCACGTATAACCGAGAAGCAGACAAAGAAAATAAAGGACGCAGCATTAACGGCAAAGCGCATAAAAACTAATATAATTTTGTTTTCGGCTGTGATGGTCGTGCTGTTGCTTCTAAAGATTGCATCCATGATGGGTGCGGTCTAACAATTCATTCAAGCCGAAGCCGCGTCGCGGCTCTACTTAATTCGGGCGTTGGACGGCATTGAAATTTAATGGACAAGTTCATAGAGCGATGGCAGCAGAAGGTGGCTGATTGCGACAATTCAAGCCCTCCTGTGAAGATGATTCCGATTGCGAACACATATCTTCCAGACTCGGCGGCACCTTTCATGAACTTTACAGCGGCAGCTAATCCGGCGCCAATATATGACCTGTTCGGGATTCCTTCTGACTGGACAGATGATGATCGGCGAGGACTTCACGAGTACGCCGTAATCGGGTCCGACGACGCAGGAAGCCCAATTTGTCTTGATGGCGACGGCAGGGTGGTAATTCTGGATCATGAAGATTGTTTCAGAACCCTTCAATTCGTCAATTCCAGTATCTGGCAGCTGAGCGAATGCCTGCTGGCTTATCTGTGGGAGCACGACGCGGATCGCTTTCGTTCAGTGGTTGATGCCGTTGACAAGTCGGCCCTTCAACTGGGTTCCTTTTGGTGGCATGAAGCCGCGGACCTCGCAGATGCCTTCGGCGCGGCTTAACTCAGATGATTAGACCACTGGATCAGGCTATGTCGCAGTTTTTGATTATTCCCATGGCAGCACACGTCGCTCTTGCAGTCTTGCTGTACGTGCTGCTGACGGCTGCGCGGGCTCCCGCCGTGTGGGGCATCGGTCGCAGGCCGGACGGCGCCCATCCATGGGCGTCCGTCGAGCCGCGCATCAGCGCCAACTTGTCTAACCAGTTCGAGTGGCCGCTGCTGTTCTACGCCGCTTGTCTGATCCTGATGCAGCTCCAGGTGACTTCCTCCGCAATTGTCTTGGCCTGGATCTTTGTCGCAGGCCGGGTGCTGCACAGTGCTGTGCAGATCCTCACCCAGAACGTTCGTCTCAGAGGCATCGTCTTCACTATCAACTTCTTGGCCGTGCTCGGGATGTGGGTCTTGGTGCTTATGGCTGCAAACCGCTCGCCAGTGGCCTGACAAATCATTCAAGCCGAACCCGCTTCGCGGGTCGGCCTAGTTCAGGTGTTCGTTCGCATCAGTTGCTACGGATTCTCACATGCTTGAAGAGCCTTGCTGGAACGCTCTGGTACCCGAACTCACGGTCGACCAGATTGAGGTCTCCCTTCGGTTCTACACAGCTGCCGGGTTCTCTGTTCGATTTCACCGAGAAGCCCCCGCATTCGCCTACCTCGAGCTCGGGCACGCTCAGCTGATGCTGGAACAACAGCACGAGCGCGGATGGAACGTCACGCCTCTGGATCGCCCGCTCGGGCGGGGCGTCAACTTTCAAATCGAGGTCCCGGACGCACAGGCGGTCCATTCTGGTTTGGTGGCTGCGGGCGTGGCGATATTCAGAGAGGTCAAGGACACGTGGTACGCGGTCGCGCCCAATGCACAGAAGGGGCAGCGCGAGTTTCTCGTTCAAGACCCTGATGGCTACCTGCTTCGTTTTGCGCAGCGTCTCGGGAGTCGAAGCGTGAGATCACGATTCGTCGACGACTGACGGTTCCCATAATTCACTTGCCTGGCGTCTGCTGCATGTCCAAGGTTGCCAAATGTCCGTTCTGCGCCGAGTCGGTGTTCTTCTTTGACTCCGTGCTGTCACTTTCGATTTCACGGGGTGGCTGGTCACTGGAATGCGCGCGTTGCAAGACGATGATCCTTGGTCGCGGCCTGTCCCACGCGCTGATTGCATTGGCGACGTTCGCCGCTGGCTTCCTTGTGGGAGTGCACACGGCATCGAGCGAGTGGGGCGTCATCCTTATATCCGTGGCCTGCTACGCAATCATGCATCGGCTGGTTCTGGCTCTGTATCTGACAAGGATCAAACTCGAGAGATCCTCTGCTCGCGACTAGTGGATGATGCGACTGCGTATGTGACGTCGAGTCGCCCTGGGTTCCTGGAGATGGGCACGGCAACTGTCGAGATCGGTGCCCTCGCTAGGGGTGTCAGGCGCACCTGGTGTGCCGCTCGCCGACGCTCGCGTTCGTTCTCACAGGCGAGTTGTTCTCAGGGCCTTCGACCATCCGCATTTCCGCCAGCCCATCCCTCGGGCACTTTTGGCGTCGTGCTGTCGACGAAATTCGCCCGCGCTCCCGGGGCCGTACCTGCTGCTTCAAACGGGGCATGGTCCAGCGCTCAGGCGAGCGTCGTGTTTGCGCTAGGCTTCGGGCGCAAGTGAGTTACCCGGGCCGACGCCGCTCTGCGGCCCGGTCTGTGTCCCGCGTCAGGCATCTCAACCGATCCCCTCACGTGTTCGCCGCCGAGGAACGACCCATGGCCGAAGCCAAGACCAGACCGACCGGTGTCAGCGTCGATGAGTACCTCGCATCGAAGGCCAGTGCCGAGCAATTGGCTGACTGCCGAGCGCTTATGGCCATCTGCGAGCGCGTTACGCGGCAGCCCGCAACAATGTGGGGTCCGAGCATCGTGGGCTTTGGGGGCTACACGTACCGGTACGAGAGCGGCCGCACGGGTGAAGCACCGCTCACGGGGTTCGCCATCCGCGGACGGGAGCTGGTTGTCTATGTCAGCTGCGAAGACCCTGGGCAGGGCGCACTGCTGGCCAGGCTGGGAACGCACAAAATGGGCAAGGCGTGTCTGTACTTCAAGCGCCTCGCCCACCTGGACACCGGCGTTCTCGAAGAACTCATCGCGAACTCGGTGGCGACGATCCAGCGCCGCTATCCGGAGGCGGGGGATTCCTGATGACGTGTTCCACCGGCCTCCGCTGGCCGCTTGGCGCGCGCGTCAGCCGGCGAGGCGGTCTTCAGCAACCGGGATATCCACATGGCCCTGATACACCGTCTGCAGAGGACTATGCGGCTGAGCGCGCCCGATTCGCTGCGCTCGAGCTCGTCGATCTCCACGCGCTGGAACGCGCGGTCACCGAGCCCTACAAGAACCAGGTGCTGGTGAATTCGAATGGCGAATGCATGCGGCTGGCGGTATTCGAAGGGAACTATCGCTGGCACCACCACCCACGCAGTGACGAGCTCTTCCTGGTGGTGTCTGGCGAGCTCCACATCGAATTCGCGGACCGCCCGGACGCCATCCTTGGGCCGCTGCAGTGCATGGTGGTGCCCGCTGGCACACTCCATCGCACGCGGGCCGTCGGCCGCACCGTCAACATCACCTTCGAGCAGCAATGCGCCGAAACGGTGTTCGTCGAGCCGCCGCCTGGCAGGTGGTCCAGGACGTCGCCATTCCGCAGCACCGACTAATTCAAGCTTTGGGTGCGCACGTTGAACAGTACCGCGAGAACGAGATTGAAGCGGGTTGGCCTTGGGCTCGTGTTCGCATCCGCGATCGCCGCCGCGGGTCTCTGGTCTGCCATCCACGATCTTCCCGACGCACTGGACTCGGGTCGGCCTCGATCCGCGGGCGTGTTGCTCGACAACGTGCGGTTGATCTCGATGGTTCCCGGCGCCCCTCATGTCGAAGAACGGCGCGCGGTGCTGGTCATCGGTGATCGCATCGCTGACATCGGCGCCGCGGGTGAGTTGCGTGCACCCGAAGGCGTGGCGGTTGTGGACGGCGCGGAATACACGCTGATCCCCGGACTGATCGATGCGCACATCCATCTCAACGACGAGGCGGAACTGGCCGGCTATCTCGCTCACGGCGTCACCGGCGTGCGCAACATGTCCGGATATCCGTTCCATCTGCGTCTCTCGAAGCGTATCGAGTCGGGCGCACTGCTCGGGCCGGACCTGATCACGACGGGCCGGATCCTCAACGGCCCGGGGCCCAACGCGAACGTGCTGCAGCAGACCGTCGAAACGGCACGCGATGGCAGGGCCGCGGTCCAGAGGCAGCACGCGGCTGGGTACCGGACGCTGAAGATCTATTCCAATCTCACGCGCGACACATTCGACGCGATCCTCGATGAGGCCGGGCAGCTCGGCATGTCCGTGACCGGGCACTCGCCCGAGGGCGTGCGCGCGTCAGGCGTGCCCCGCGACAGGCCGTTCGAACTGCCGTGGGAGGCATCGCTCGGACGTGGACTGACGACGCTGGAGCATATCGAGACCATCGTCTGGCACGGGCTGCGCGACACGCTCGACGACGACAGGATGCGTGCGCTCGCGGTCAGGCTCGCGGCCTCCGGGGAGACCGTGACGCCCACCCTCATCGCGCACAAGAGGCTGGTGCTCATCGCGGAAACGAAAGGGGCCTATCTGGAGCGCCCAGGCTCCGACACGATCAACCCGCTGACACGCTTCTTTTCAAGGGATTCGGCCGCGTACTGGAGCAGCGTCGATACCGCCGACTACGAGGGCCCGCACGCGGATTTTTTTCTCACGGCCACCCGGCTGCTTCACGAGGCGGGGGTGCCGTTGATCGCCGGAACCGACAGCGGAAGCTTCGGCATCATCCCCGGCGCGTCGCTGGCGGACGAGCTGGAGCTTCTGGTGGAGGCCGGGCTGTCGCCCCTGGCTGCGCTCGCCGCGGCCACGCGTGTCAATGCAGAGGCCCTCGGCTTCGAGCGCACCGGTGTGATCGCGCCGGGCTACCGGGCCAATCTCGTATTGCTTTCCGACGATCCGCTGACGCGGATAGGCGCCGTGAGGGGTCCCGCGGGGGTGATGATCGGTGGGACGTGGCTGGATGCCGCCGGACTTGAGGACATGAGAGGCGCCGCGAGGGACACATCCTTCGTTCGCTCACTCTGGCGCGTGCTCGAAATGAAGTTGTCGGGGTAGGACGCGAGTTTGGCGGGCGATTCCCGACGTCGATCGCTTCTTCGCGTCCGTACAGCACACGGTCGATGTGGCCTGCCGATCCAGGACATGGCCTACGGCCCCAGGAGGTTCGGCATCACCGACGGCATTGGCTACCATCTGGCGTTCCAGCAGCAGGTCTGATGGCGCGTCCGGGTCGAGCCGGTTCGACGCGGATCAGGCGAGGAGGATTCCGACATGACGTCAACGATGCGATGCATCGCCGCCACCGCGTTGGCGCTCGCCGTGTGGCCCGTCGCTGCCAGCAGCACGATGTGCATGTTCCATGCCCCGGACGGCGCTCCGGTGCCCGATCTCGAGTTCTTGGGCTACGGCGAATTGGGCGGCATCCTCATTGCTGGAGAGGACGGTCCCCGCAGTCTGGCGTCGGGTACCTACGCGTTGCTGGCGCTCGATCCACAGGCCCGGCGCATCCGTCTCGTCTACACGAATCCGGGCGATCCCACCTTGCCGCCGAGCTTCAGGCTGGAAGGCGAGGGCCCGCGTGCGCAGCTGGTGGTGGCCGGCGATACGTATGAAGGAGAGTTCGCGTGCGGTCAGTGGTAGGCGTGTGGATGGATGGCCATGCACGCAGACGTCGGTGCGAGATGGCACGCCGTCGCACGAGAATCGCTCTCTCGCTCGCGATTGCCGCTCTGCTGGCGGGATGTCACCACACCCACCCTCGAAGCCACGCGGAGGTCGCCATCGCGTCGGTGCCCTCGCATTGCCTCGAGTTTCCAGACGTGGGCTCGGCGATCGTCGAGATCAGGAACGGGCCACGCGGGCGTGTGGCATTTCCGGTCTACGAGAAACAAGCGCCCTTCCACATCCACCCGTCGCACGTGGAGTTCGTGCCCTTGAATGGCGCGGACGGATGGCACATCGCGCTCGGCCACGACATGAGGACGCCCTATGAAGCGTCCCTGGGGCCGACGGACATTGCGCGCTTCCAGGTCTATTCCGATCACGCACCGAACCGGGGCAGCCCCGACGCGTTCCTGTTGCGGATCAGGGATACGCGCGGCGTCGTGCACGAGTCGGGCCCGATGGTCGCCTGCGGCGGGTCGACGCCACCGGCGCGATGCAGCCGACGCGGCATCGGCGCCTGGGTGGAGAGGGCAGCGCGCCTGCCCCTGTCCAGTCAGCGCATGAATCGGGGGCGCGACGTGCCGGTCGAGATGGAAGTGTCGCTTGCACGCGCTTCGACGGAGACGAGGACGTCTGCCTGATGGATGCCGAGGCTCGCGCGCCATTCGTCCACGGATGTCATCGCACGGTCGCGATCGTTCGGACGCGGCCGCACGCCACCTGTGTGGATTCGGATCTCAGGGGGACCGCGCATCGCGGCGTGCATGCGGGTCATGGCCACGCAAGCCCGCAAGACGTTCCTTGGCCAGGCTCAGTGCGATCCCGGCGTTGCGGCCTGCCAGCGTGGCGACGCGGTATTCGGCCGACGTGCCCAGCACGAGCGACGCCTCCGACACCGTCAGGCCGTAGTCCTGCTCCAGCCACTGGACCATCGCGCCGGTCGCGGCGCGCACGGCGTCGTCCAGCGACGGAGCCTGGCCGAGCACGGTGATGCGCGCCGCGTCCTCGACCCGCGGTGCGGCCAGGGGGCGCCCGGGCAGGATGTCGACGCTGAACTCGACGTCCAGCGAGGTTTCCAGTGCCCACTGGGTGGTCTCGCCGTCGCCCTGCAGCGCGTGTCCGTCGCCGAGGTAGAGCATCGCGCCGGGCTGGAAGACCGGCAGGTAGACGGTGGCCCCTTCGACGATGCCGTTGAAATCCATGTTGCCGCCCCAGCGGCCGGTGTCGCCGGCGGACGGCGCACCGAAGCCGAAATCCGGCGCCACACCCAGACCGCCCAGCATCGGTTTCACCGGCACCACGTAGCGCTGCAGGCCTGCGCCCGGCGCGTCCAGGCGGGCGGTGCCGGCCTCGCGATCCAGACGCCAGCGCACCCGCTGGCCCAGGCCGGTGGCGCGGGATGCGAGGCCGAGCGACATCGCCCTGCTGCTGAAGCCATCGAGGCTGTCGGCGTATTCGCGATTCAGCCGCAGGCGCCGGATATGCACGGCCAGCACATCGCCGGCCTTGGCGCCGGACACGAAGAACGGGCCGGTCTGCGGATTTCCGTACAGCGCGACGACATCGCCCTGCGCGTCCACGCCCCCCGAATCGATGGTGCGGGTCGCCACCACGTCGCCGGGCTGAATCACCATGACCGGCGCGCGCGACGCGTCGAAGGTATTGGAATAACTCTTGGGCGCGTGCACGGTGCTTGTGGGCGGGCCCGACGGCAGCGTGAGGCGCTGCCCGGTGAACGCATGCCGCGCCCGTGGGCCCTGGTTGCTGGTATCCGGATAGTCCGCCCAGCCCGTCAGGGTGTCCCCCGCGATCTCGCCTTCGAAGCGGTACGGAACCGAATGGGTGTCGACGGCGGTGAGGCTCAGATGCGTCCCCGCCCGCGAGCCGCTCACCTCCCAGCCGTCGAGGTCGCCCGAGACCCGATCAGCGGAAGAGGCGATGCTGAGGATGCGGTGTTCGGCATTGCCCCAGCGGTCGACGGCGAGCAGCCAGGTGTCCGTGTCCTGCGCGGTGGCAGGCAGGGCCACCAGGGCGAGGAGGCAGCCCAGCAGACGGATTCGCATATCCTCACTCCCGTGCGGTGGCGCTGCCGGGACGGCGCGCCTGGGACAGGCTAGGCGCACCGTCACCGCCCCCGACAGTGGAAAGAGTCACGGTCCGGGCCCGGCGTCGGGAGGCGCATCCTGGGCATATGGGAATTTGTGTTCCGGTGCCTCGCGCACGCGCGTAACCGGCACGCTTCGACCATGGAAGGGGCACGCATGCGAAGGACCACGCCGAAGGGACGCGTCACCGGGCTCTACATCGCGATCGCGCTGATCGCGTATGCGCTGGCCGGCGACGTGTTCAACGACCTCTATCTGCCTGGTCGGCGGCGGGGCGGTCTGCATCTGCACAACGAAGCGATTCCGCCAGCGGTGCTCGCGATCCTGCTGATCGCGGCCAAGTTCCTGGTCGATGCATTCGGTCCGTTCCCGCGCGAACGGCTCGTGCACCGCTCGCTCACGATACTTGCGGTTCTGGCATTCGGCGGGTCCTTCTATCTGATCGGAAACCCGTCGGGGAGGACGTTCGCGACTGTCGAGGAGTGCCAGGCGACCTACACCAAACTCGCCGCGCTGATGGACGAGGCGACCGGCGATATGACCTTCCACGATCATGTGGTGTCACTGCAGGCGACGTGTACCGACCAGCCGATGCTGCGGACCTATCAACGATGCGTCGCCGACGCCAGCCGACCGGCGGACATCAACGGCTGCGAATCTCAAGCACGGCGTCTTTCCGAACGCGACAATGCGACGAGTGCGCGGAGGCGCCGGGCATCGGGGGTGGTGGGGACAGATTGATGTCTTCGATCCGCGGATACCGCCCGCGGAGTTGATGCGGGCCGTTACGTCCCGACCGATGCGTAGGTGTCCGCGTACCGCAGTGCCTCCGCGACCAGATCCGCCGGAAATCCATTCCGCGCCAGCAGCCGGATCGCATTGCGCCGGTCGGTGCGGCCGAGCCGCAGGCGATAGTCGAACCAGCCGTCGATGTCCGGATCTTCCTGGAAGTAGTACAGGTCGTAGGGTCCGGTGACGTCGTCCTGCAGTTCGACATCGTGCGTGGTCACCAGCACCTGTGCGTGGCGACCGAGCCGTTCGAGCACGGCGCGACCGGCGGCCAGCCGCTCGACGGTGTTGGTGCCGTTGAACAGTTCATCGATCAGGAACAGCCGGCAGGTGCCGCGCTCCGCGCGTTCGATGAAGGTCTGGATCGCGGTCATCTCGGCGAAGTAATGACTCTTGCCGGATTCGACCGAGTGTTCGCCGCGGATCACTGCCATGACGCCGGTATCGGGCAGCGTCGCCGTGCGGGCACAACAGAACCCGAGCGTGCGGCCGAGGATGAGGTTGATGCCGACCAGCTTGATGAAGGTGGTCTTGCCGGCCATGTTGGAGCCGGTGATCAGTGCGCAGCGTCCGTCGAGGCGGATCGTGTTGGGAACCGGGCGCGCGACCAGCGGATGCACGCCGTCGACGAGTTCGAGCAGCGCCCGGTCCGCGATCGACGGCTGGCAGTGCGCGGGCCGGCGCTCCAGATACGACGCCACGGCGATGGCTGCGTCCAGCGCCCCGACGCTGTCGAAGATCGCAGCCAGTTCCGCACGCACGCGGTCGAAGCGCGCCACGGTGCGTGCGTAGGCGGCCAGTTCCACCAGGAACAGCAGGTTCAACCACACCGCGATGCTCTGCACCCACGGCGAATAGAGGATCGAGATCCAGCCCAGCGCGCGGTGCACCTTGCGGCGCAGCGGGGCGTCGGCAGAGAGACGTGCGAGTTGCGGCAGTTCCGGGCCCGCATGCCGGATCGCGGCCAGCGCGTCGGCGGTGCGGAGCATCCGGTGACAGCTCTTGAGCTGTTCGATGTCGCGGAACAGCGGCGCCGAGAGATGCACGATCAGCCACAGGTTGACGCCCACCACGACCAGGACGAGCCAGATCGGCCACGACAGGGCGACCACGGCGGCCAGGGTCGCGATGCACACCAGGCTCCACGCCGGCAACAGCCGATGCAGCCGGCCGATGTCCGGTGGCGTACCGAAGATGAAGCGCGCGAGCTGCGTGCTGCCCAGCGTATCCAGGCCGGCCAGGCGCAGCTGGATCGTCTCGCGCAGCGCGGCGTCGCGCTGCAGCGTGCGGCAGCTGGCGTAATGCGCGGCCAGCGCCTCCGGCGAGGCGCCCCAGCTGCGGAGCTGGCGATAGAGGTACTGGCTGCCGAGCGGCGTGTCGGTGGAATCGACCTCGGCGAACAGCCGCGGAAATTCCAGGTCCGTCCAGGTCTGGTCGTCCACCACGTCGTCGGGTGAGGCGGCGCGCGTGAACGCGAAGTAATTCGACGCAGCGGTGTGCTCCCGGTCTCCGGGCGCGCCCCATTTCTCGCGCAGGGCGCGCAGCACGCGTCGCTTGGGGAACAGCGCGTCGAGAAACGCGCGCCAGATCGTCTTGAGCATCAGGCGATACGCCATGGACCGTCCTTGATCGGAGTTCGAACGTGCGCCCGCGCAAAGCGCAGGCGCTACAAGCAGCGGGAACACACTCGCACGGCGCGAGGGATCGCGCGCGCCGTCCATACGATGACGTCGGGTTAGCATCGGATGTGACCGTCGCCCGCCTGCCACTCCGGCGACGCCCGCTGGAGCTCCGTCGATGATCCGAGTGCTGCTGTTCTTGCTGCTGCTGTGCGCCGCGCCGCTGATGGCGCAGGAGCGCATCCTGTCCTACGACAGCGATCTGCACCTCGCTGCCGACGGCAGCCTCGACGTCACCGAACACATCCGCGTGCGCGCCGAAGGCGCGAACATCCGCCGCGGCATCTATCGCACGTTCCCCACGCGCTATCGGGACCGGCACGGCAATCGCATCGCGGTCGAGTTCGAGATGCTCGGCCTGCAACGCGACGGACGGCCCGAGCCGTTCTTCATCGAGAACCGGGCCAACGGCGTGCGCATCAACACCGGCAGCGACGCGTTGCTGCCGGTGCCGGGCGAGTTCACGTACACCCTGCGCTACCGCACGACGCGCCAGATCGGGTTCTTCGATGCGCACGACGAGCTGTACTGGAATGCGATCGGCACGGGCTGGGATTTTCCCATCGACGCCGGCACTGCGACGCTGCGGCTGCCGCAGTCCGTGCCCGCCGCCGATCTGCTGGCAGAATGCTGGACCGGTGCGCAGGGCTCGCGCGCGCAGGCCTGCCGCGCGGCGATCACCGCGCCGGGCGAGGCACGCTGGACGCTGACCGCGCCGCTGCAGCCGGGCGAAGGCTTCACCACGACACTGGCGTTTCCCAAGGGCCTGGTGCCCGAACCGACGCGGCAGCAACGCCTGCTGTGGCTGCTCGGCGACAACCGCGGTGCATTGATCGCGCTGGTTGGCTGGATCGTCATGCTGCTGTTCGGCCTGGTGCGCTGGCGCACGGTCGGGCGCGATCCGAAGCCGGGCCCGATCGTCGTCACCTACGACCCGCCCGATGATCTCCCGCCGGCCACGCTGCGCTACATCGAGAAGACCCATGTGGACACGCGCGCGTTCTCGGCCGACGTGCTGGCACTGGCCGTGGCCGGGCACGTGGCCGTGCATCGCGAAGGCAAACTGCTGGGCGACCGCTGGCGTATCACCCGGGCATCCGGCGGCGGCACGCTGTCGCCCGGTCAGCAGGCGCTGCTGGCGGACCTGTTCAAGACCGGTGACACGCTGGAATTCGACAAGGACCAGGCCAGCCGCATGCAGGCGATCCTCGCCGCGCACCAGCGTCGCATCAAGCAGGCGATGGGCTCGCGCTTCCGGCAGGGTCTCTACAAGATCAATGGCGGCAGCATCGGCGCGATGGCGTTGATCGGCGCGGTGTCCACGGGCGCGGCGGTGCTGTTCGGCGTCGGCACCGGCACCGGGCTGCTGCTGGCGGTCCCGGTGTTCGTGGCGATGGTGGTGACCTTCCTCGTGTTCGCGTTCCTGCTGCCGGCGGTCACGCCCGAAGGGCGCGCGATGCGCGACCGCATCGAAGGCTTCCGCCGCTATCTCACCGTGGCCGACAAACAGGATCTGCAGCGCCTGCAGGGGCCGGGTGACGCGGAACCCACGCTGGACGCCGGCCGCTTCGAAGCCCTGCTGCCGTATGCGGTGGCGCTGGAGGTGGAGGACGCGTGGACCAAGAAGCTCACCGCCGCTGTCGGCAGCGCGGCGGTCGCAGCCGCGACCGGTTCGATCGCCTGGTACCACGCGACCGGCCGCGGTGGCGGCGCCGGGCCGGGCGACATCGCCGGTTTCAGCAAGGCGATCGGCAGTGGCTTGGCGTCGCAGATCGCGTCGTCCGCCACGCCGCCCGGCAGTGCGTCGGGCAGCTCGTTCGGCGGCGGAGGGGGCGGGTTCTCGGGCGGTGGCGGTGGTGGCGGTGGCGGTGGCGGGCGTTGAACGCGGCCGCGGAGCACACCGGGCGACCCGGTTCGCCGTAGACGTACGCACACTGAGGCCCGCTCGAATCCCGCGCGCGCCGTGGTTCCGCGTCGCGACGCAGAGAGCGACGCGCAGCCCGTCGCGGGCGCGCAGCTGACGCCGCAACGGCGAACGCGCACGCGTCGGAGGAGATCGGCCGATCCGGACGCGTGATTCACGCAGCCGCGCAACGCCGCACCACGCGCCAGACGGGAACACGCCCGCGCCCGCCGTCAGGCCGGCGCGGGCGCTGCAGCCGGGGCTCAGCTGCGGTTGTCGCGGATGTCGTCCTGCACGTTCTGGATGTGGCCCTCGACGATGTCGCGATGCGACTGGCCGCCATCGGCCTGGGTTCCCCCCGACAGTCCGCCGATTACGGCGTCGGTGACGAAGTGGCTGGCATCGGTGCGCAGCAGGGCCAGGTCGGCCTGCTGGTCGTCGAGCGCGGCCGCGATGTCGGATTTGAGCTGGTCGACCGCGGATGCGCCGAGCGTGTCGCCGCTCGACAGCGCCTGATCGATCAGGCGATCGACGGCGGGGTTGTTGCCGAACGCGCTCTTGAGATCGCCGGCGACCAGGCTGCTGATCTTGCCGCCACCGGGCACGGCGGCCAGGCCGATGTCGACGACGAAGCCGACCAGCGCCTGCGTCGCCGCTGCACGGTTGTCCTGGTCGATCTTCATCTGCTGGACCGCGTCGAACGCGGCGCCGCCGAGGATGCCCAGCTGCTGACGCGCGGTGGAGACATCAAGGCCGTCGGGATAGGTTCCCTCGACGCCATTGAGATAGTCCTTCCGAACCTGGGTCCAGGCCTGGATGCTGTCCATCGCCTGCTGCGCGCCGGGGTTGTCCGGGTTCATCGCGGTGATGCGCATCAGGTTGCCGAGCTGGATCGCATTGGCGCCGAACTGCTGTGCATGCTCGTTGCCCTGCGGCACGGCCCGCGAGTCCCAGCTCGCCAGCGCGGTCAGCATCGCGTCACCGTGGTCACTGGCCAGCAGTCCGCTCAGCGCGCCCGCGGTATCGGCGAACGGCGCGTCGTCGTTGTAGAAGTCGAACAGCACGTCGTCGTTGCCGGATTCGGCGTACCGCGCGATGCCCACGGCGATGTCGTTCCACTGCGTGGTGTCGGGCTGCGCGGCGACCGAATCGATCAGCGTCGCCAGCGGATTCACCGCGTCCACCACGCCCTGGCTGTTGCGGAAGCCGATCGTGGATTCGCCGATCGCGGTCAGCAGCGTGTCGCGCGTGGCGTCCCCGCCGCCGTTGGCCTCGAGCACATCATTGAACACGTTGGCGGGCATGTCCGGATCGTTCGAGCCGGCCGCGATCTGCATCGCCAGGCCCGGTGCGTGCACGGCCCAGGCGGCGTTGTCGGACAACGCGCGCGTCAGCAGGGCCTCGGCGAAATCCTCGCGGAACCGCTCGGCGCCGTCGGTGCTGCCGGCCGCGGCCAGGAAATCCTGCATCTGGGTGAACGGCTGGTCGGCGATGCCGGGCGCGCGGTCGATCATCGATCCGATCTGCAGGAACTGTTCGGCTTGGGCCTGGTCCAGCGTGCCTGCGTTGTAGGCCTCGACGAAGCCGCTGGCGATCGCTTCGTAACCGTCCTGCGAGATGCGGCCCTCGGCCTGCATGCGGTCGACGATGTCGAGCTTCATCCACGAGGCGAGCGCGCCGGGATCCTGCCGCAGGACCTCCTGCACCAGGCGGGTCTGGTCGGCCGGGGCGAGGCCGGCCATCTCCTCGGCGAAATGCACGGCGCGCGCGTCGTAGTCGTCCGCGATCAGCCAGCGGTCGCCGGTGTCGAGGATGGCGCGCGCGGTGTCTTCGATCTGAGCGTCGGTGCGTGCCGCCGCCACATCGAACGGTGCGGCCGGCGAGGTGGGGAACCGGGCGGGGGAGGCGAGCGGGCCGAGCAGGGCGGGATCGGACATGGGGGCCACCGTGGCGCGAGCAGGAGGCTTCGAGCCTAGTGCCGCCCCCGTCGACGCGGCATCCGGATCGACCCTAGGTGTCGGAGGCCGCCACGCACGATGTTCAGGTGCAGGGCGCGACTGGCGGGCGAGTCGACCCCCGGCGCGCCGTCTTCAGCGCCTGCGTGATCGCGAGGCCGATGCGGTGGCGTCGCCCTGATCCGTTTGCCGCCATTGACGCGGCGGCGTCGTGGATTCAGCCGCGCGCGGCGCGCAGGCGTTCGAGTACGCCGTCGAGCGCTTCGAGGTTGCCGTAGTGGATCACCAGCCGGCCCTTGTTGCCGCGGCCGTTGGCGATCGACACGCGCGTGCCCAGGGTTTCCGACAGTTCGTTCTCCAGCGAGACGATGTCGGCCTGCGGCCGCGCCTTGTTGCGCGCGACGGTCCGGGTGTCGCCACCCGGGACGCGGCCCGCGGCGAACTGCTGCGCGCGGTGTTCGACTTCGCGCACCGACCAGCCGTGTTCGACGGCATCGGCGGCGAGTTTGCTGGCGAGGTCCGGGGACAACGTCAGCAGCGCACGGGCATGGCCCATCTCCAGCTGCTTGGACTCGACCAGGACGCGGATCGCGGTCGGCAGTTCCAGCAGACGCAGGAGGTTGGACACCGCGGCGCGCGACCGGCCCACGGCCTCGGCGGCCTGGGCGTGGGTGAGATCGAATTCGTCGATCAGCCGCTGCAGCGCCTGCGCTTCTTCCAGCGGGTTGAGGTCTTCGCGCTGGATGTTCTCGATCAGCGCCATCGCGACGACCGTGCGGTCCTCGACGTTGCGCACCACCGCCGGCACTTCGCTCAGGCCGGCCTGCTTGGACGCGCGCCAGCGGCGTTCGCCGGCGATGATCTCGAACGTGCGGTCGGGCCGCTCGCGCACGACCAGCGGCTGGATCACGCCCTGCGCCTTGATCGACTCGGCCAGCTCGGTGAGCTTGTCGGCGTCCCAGTGCTTGCGCGGCTGGTACTTGCCGGCGCTCAGCGCATCGATCGGCAGCACGCGCAGGGTGTCCTGCTCGGTCGCCTCCAGGCTGGTCGGCGCTTCGGCGGCGGCCTTGGGGCCGAGCAGGGCTTCGAGGCCGCGGCCGAGGCCACGCTTCTTGGCCGGCGCTTTCGCGGGCGTCTTGGGCGTGGTCATGCCGGGGTCTCCATCCCTGTGGTGGCCGGGCCGGCCGTGGCCGCCCGGTCGCGCTCGTGCTGGCGGCGGACGATCTCGCCGGCGAGGCCCAGATAGGCCACCGCGCCGCGCGAGGCCCGGTCGTAGCCGACGATGCTCTGGCCGTGGCTCGGCGCCTCGGCCACGCGCACGTTGCGCGGCACGATGGTGCGGAACACCTTGTCGCCGAAGTGGCTGGTGAGTTCGCCCGACACCGCATTGGCGAGGTTGTTGCGCACGTCGAACATCGTGCGCAGCACACCCTCGACCTCGAGTTTCGGGTTGAGGTTCTGCTTGATCGCATCGATCGTCTGCAGCAGCGCGGTCAGGCCCTCGAGTGCGTAGTACTCGCACTGCATCGGCACCAGCACCGAGTCGGCCGCGGTCAGCGCATTGAGCGTCAGCAGCGACAGCGCCGGCGGACAGTCGATGAGGATGTAGTCGTAGCGCGGACGCAGCGGCTCGAGCGCGCGCTTGAGGCGCTGCTCGCGATCGTCGGCGCCCATCAGTTCGAGTTCGGCGGCGGTGAGATCGGTGTTGCCGGGAATCAGGTCGACCTCTTCCTCGGTCTGCACGATCGCGTCGCCGGCTTCGATTTCCCCCAGCAGCACGTCGCAGGTGGAGACCGGCACGATGCTCTTGTCGATGCCGCAGCCCATGGTCGCGTTGCCCTGGGAGTCGAGATCGACCAGCAGCACGCGCAGCGGCGTGCGCGCGAGCGCCGCGGCCAGGTTCACGGCCGTCGTCGTCTTTCCGACGCCGCCCTTCTGGTTGGCGATGGCGATGATTCGGGCCATGGGCTCCGGGGGTTCCGAGGAAAGAGGGCCGGACGTCGGGAACGGCCGGACCGGGGATTATGCCCCCTGCGGCGGCGTGCGTCCCACCACGACCAGATGGCGCTCGGCGTCCAGCCCCGGCACCCGCAGCGGGTGGATGTCGCGCACCGCCCAGCCCGGCGGCAGCGCGGCGATCTCGTCGTCGGGGCGCACGCCCTTCATCGCCAGCAGGCGGCCGTCGGCCGCAGGCAGGTGGCCGCCTGCGGCCAGGATGTCGGGCAGCGTGGCCAGCGCGCGCGCGGTGATCGCTGCGAAGGCGCCGGGCCGGTCGACGGCCTCGATGCGCGATTCGGCGACCTCGGCATTGGCGAGCTTGAGCGTACGCACGGCCTCGCGCAGGAAGCGGGCCTTCTTGCCGTTGGACTCGACCAGCGTGACCTTCAGCGCCGGCAGCGCGATCGCCAGCGGGATGCCGGGCAGGCCGGGGCCGGTGCCCAGATCGGCCAGCGTCGGCAGGTCGGCGACATGCGGCACCATCGCCAGCGAATCGAGCAGGTGGCGGGTGACCATCTCGCGCGGGTCGCGGATCGCGGTCAGGTTGTAGGTGCGGTTCCAGCGCGCCAGCAGGTCGAGGTAGGCCAGCAGCGGGCCGGCCAGCGCCGGGGCCAGGCCCAGCGTGTGCAGGCCGGCGTCGAGGTCGGCGCGCAGCGCGGGATCGTCGGACGGAGTCATCCGCCTAGTCTACGGGCGGCGCCGCCCGGCTTCAGGCGCGCGGGCGCCAGGCGAGCGTGGCGAGGTAGTCGGGGCGCGGCGAAAAGGCGTGCAGCGCCCAGTCGGCCGGCGCGCCGAGCGCCGGGTCGCAGGCGGTCAGCGCCCAGGCATCGCCCTGCGCGGTGAATTCCAGCCGGTCCAGCCCGAACGACAGGCCATGGCCATGGGCCTTGAGCACCGCCTCCTTGGCACACCACAGCTGGACGAACGCGGCTTCGGCGGCGGCGGGCGCCATCCGCGCGAGCGCGGCGGCCTCGCCGGGGGCGAAAAAGCGCTGGGCCAGTGCCATCGCCTGGGGCCGCGGGCGCAGCCACTCGACATCGACGCCGACCCGCACGCCGTCGCCGAGCGCGACCAGCAGCAACTCGCCGCTATGGCTCCAGTTGACGTCGGGGCCGCTGCCGGCCGGATGCCCGTCGATCCGCAGCGCCGGGCGGCCGCGGGCGTCGCGCACCAGGTCCAGGGCGGCGTCGGGTCGGTCGAGTTCGAGGGCCAGCCACGGGCGCACGAGCGCCTCGGCGGCCTGGCCGCGGTGGTAGTCGCGCCAGGCGCAGCGCACCGGGCCGGCACGCAGGTTGCTTTCTTCGCTGAACATCGCACTTGGCATGCCACAGGGCGTCCAGCGTAAGCTAAAAGGTCATATTCGCGCCGACCGGTGCGGCGCAGCTTTCAGGCAGGAGCAGGAACCGGATGTCGGCAGTCGTTTGGGAACAGGGCACCGCGGCCTCGCCGGCGGACGCAACAGGCCGCCTGGCGATGGTCCGCGGCGATGCGCAGGCGGTGATCGCCTTCGGCCCGGATGGTGTGGTCACGCGGGCGACGTTCCTCGCCCATGTGCGCGGCGTGGCCGCGCAGCTGCCCGATGCACCATTCGCGCTGAACCTGTGCGAAGACCGCTACCGGTTCCTCGTGGCGTTCTGCGCGGTCGCGCTGCGCGGCCAGACCACGCTGCTGCCCCCGGCGCGCACGCGTGGCGCGATCGACGACGTCCGCGCGCGCCACCCGCACAGCTACTGCATCGGCGATCGCGATCACTGCGGCTGCGACGGCATGCGCGATGCGGCCCACGATCCCACGCCGCCGCACTACGTCCGCCTGCCCGATGTGCTGCCGGAACTCGACGGCGACGCGCCCACGCTCGATGCCGGCGCGCTGGTCGCGATCGGCTTCACCTCCGGCAGCACCGGCGTACCCGGCGCCAACCCCAAGACCTGGGCCGGCTTCCACGCCAGCACGCTGCAGAACCTCGCCGCGCTGGCCGACCTGCACGACGACGCCACGCTGCCGGTGATCGCGACGGTGCCGCCGCAGCACATGTACGGCATGGAGATGTCGGTGCTGCTGCCGATGCTGGGCGACGTCGCCGTGCACGGTGCGCGCCCGTTCTTCCCCGGCGACATCGCCGCCGCACTGCGCGATGCGCCGCGGCCGCCACTGCTGGTGACCACGCCGGTGCACCTGCGCACGCTGGTCGAATCGGGCGTCGCGCTGCCGCCGCTGGCCGCGATCGCCACCGCGACCGCGCCGCTGCCGCAGGCGCTGGCCGCCGAGGCCGAGCGCCGCTTCGGTTGCGAGGTGCGTGAATTGTTCGGCTCCACCGAGACCTGCATCGTCGCCCGTCGCCGCACCGCGCGCGACACCGCGTGGACCCCGTTCGCCGGCGTGCGCCTGCAGCCGGTGCCGGACGGCACCCTGGTCAGCGCGCCGCATCTGCCCGAGCCGCGGATGCTGGCCGATCTGGTCGAGGTGGAATCCGACGGCCGCTTCGTGCTGCGTGGCCGCCAGGCCGACATGATCGAGATCGCCGGCAAGCGCGCGTCGCTGGCCGATCTCACCCGGCGGCTGCTGGCGATCGACGGCGTGCGCGACGGCGTGGTCTGCCAGCTCGCCGCGCCCGATGCGCAGGGCGTGCGCCGGATCGCGGCGGTCGTCGTCGCCGACGCCGCACTCGACGATGCCGTGCTGCTCGAGGCGCTGCGCCAGGCGGTCGACCCGGTGTTCCTGCCGCGTCGCCTGCGCCGGGTGGACGCATTGCCGCGCAACGAGACCGGCAAGCTGCCGCGTGCCGCGCTCGATGCGCTGCTCGCCGATCCGGGCTGAGCGGACCGACACCGCGTCCGGCGCCGCCGGCTCATCCGCATCACCGTCAACACCGCAGGGGAATCGAAGATGGAACCGTCGTCGCTCGGGCAATGGATCGTGTATCTGGTCGTCGGCGGCATCGCCGGCTGGCTCGCCAGCCTGCTGATGCGCACCGCGCATCGCCAGGGAATCCTGCTCAACATCGTGGTCGGCATCGTCGGCGGCTTCATCGGCGGCTGGCTGCTGCCGATGATCGGGCTCAGCGTGGGCGGCGGCTGGCTCGGCTTCCTCGTGACCGCGTTCATCGGCGCGGTGATCCTGTTGGCGATCGTCAACCTGTTCCGGCGCTGACGGGACACCGGGGTCGGCGCGCGCTCGCGCGCGATCCTGGGCGCTGACGGATGTCGGTGAATTCCGGCATCACGGGATCGCGGCCGAGGCCGCTCCTACACAAGCGATCGGCGCTGGCGCGGTGATTGTCGCCCCGTCGGACGTGGCGGCACGCGGTTGTAGGCGCGTGCTTGCGCGCTGATGGATGTCGGTGAATTCCGGTATCACGGGATCGCGGCCGAGGCCGCTCCTACAGGGGCGAGGCATCGCGGCGCGGCGATCGTACTGGCGACCGTCAACCGGTCCCGACGTTGAGCGGATGCCGTTGTAGGAGCGCGCTCGCGCGCGATCGCGGCACACGGCGGATCTCAGCGAATCACGGGATCACGGCCGAGGCCGCGCCCGCCCGGCGATCAGAAAGGCAACACGGCGATCGGCGAAGCATCGCGCCTCAGGTGCGCTGAAGTTGCACCCAGGCCGGCGCGTGGTCGCTGGGGCGCTCCCAGGTCCGCGGCTCGCGGTCGATGCCCGAGGCCACCGCGCGATCGCGCAATGCATCCGAAACCAGGGTCAGGTCGATGCGCAGGCCGAGGTCGCGCCGGAAGCCGGCCTGGCGGTAGTCCCACCAGCTGAAGACGCCGCCGGCATCGGAGTGCAGGCGGAACGCGTCGTGCAGGCCCAGATCCAGCAGGCGCTGCAGCGCGAGGCGTTCGGCGGTCGAGGTCAGGATGTGGCCGTCGTTCCACACCGCCGGGTCGTGCACGTCGCGGTCGTCGGGGGCGATGTTGAAGTCGCCGAGCACGACGAGCTCGGCATGTGCGGCGCGCTCCTGCGCCACCCAGGCGTGCACCGCCTCGAGCCAGCGCAGCTTGTAGGCGTACTTGTCGGTGCCGACGTCCTGGCCGTTGACGACGTAGAGGTTGATCACGCGCACCCCGTCGATGGTCGCGGCGATCACGCGCTTCTGTTCGTCCTCGAAACCGGGGATGCCGATCTGCACGTCCTCGAGCGCGCGGTCCTTCGCGAGCAGGGCGACGCCGTTGTAGGTCTTCTGTCCGGCGAACACGCTGCGGTAGCCGAGCGCGGCGAGCGCGGTGTCGGGGAACTTCGCATCCTCGAGCTTCGTCTCCTGGATGCCGACCACGTCCGGCTGCGCGTCGCGCAACCACTGTTCGAGATGCGGCAGGCGCACGTTGAGCGAATTGACGTTCCAGCTGGCGATCTTCATCGGCGCGGTTCGCGTTCCGGTGTGGCCGGCGATTGTACGCGCGCCGTCGCGGCCGGGCGCCCACATCCCCCGTGCACACCGAGTGCGCGACGCTGCCCGGCCACGCGAACCGAGCGATTCCCGATGCGATTCCCGACGATTCCGCTGGCGGCCACGCTGCTGGCCCTGACGACGGCCGCTGCCGCCGCGTCCGCCGATGACGGCGCGCTGCTGGTCCGCAACGGCCACGTGCTGACGATGGATCCGCAGACCGGCGACCTGCCGCGCGCCGACGTGCTGGTGCGCGATGGTCGCATCGTCGCGGTCGGCCCGGATCTCGATCCCGGCGATGCGCGCGTGATCGATGCCGCGGGTGCCTACGTGCTGCCCGGGTTCGTCGACACCCATTCGCATCTGTACACGACGACGATGCGAGGCCAGTTCCGCAACGCCGACGGCGCCTATTTCGACACGGCCGAAGCGCTGGCGCCGTCAATGACGCCGGACGATGTGCGCATCGCGATGCACGTCGGCGCGCTGGAACTGCTCGACGGCGGCATCACCACGACCGGCGACTTCTTCGACAACGTGCGCACGCCGGCGCATGGCGAGGCCGGTCTGCAGGCACTGGACGCGGCCGGCATCCGCGCGGTGCTGTACTACGGCGGGCCGGACAAGAGCACGCGGCATCCGATCGACGTCGAACACCTGTCGGCGCTCGCGGCTGCGCGCGGCGCGGAGGCGCGCGTGCGTATGGGCCTGGCCTGGCGGCTGCCGCGCGATCGCGACGACGCGGACAACTGGGCGATGCGCATGCACGAGCGCGACACCGCCCGCGCGCTCGGCCTGCCGGTGCAGGTCCACGTCAGCGTCGAGCCGGGGCCGATCTTCGATGCGCTGATCGCGCGCGACCTGCTGGCGCCGGATCTCAGCCTGGTGCACGCGACCGATGCGACACCGGCGCAGCTGCAGGCGCTGGAGACGGCGGGCGGCGCGCTGTCGCTGACGCCGATCAGCGAGCACCGCGTGGGCTACGGCCCGACCCGGATCGATCATTTCGCGGCCGTGCGCCGGCAGGGGCTCGGCATCGACGGCAATGCGCTGGCCGGCCGCGGCGACATGTTCGCGATCATGCGCCTCGCGGCACTGACCTGGAGCGGCGAGGCGCGCGACGAGACCGTCGTCGATCCGCGGGCGCTGCTGGACCTGGCGACACGCCGCGGGGCCGACGCGCTGGGCCTGGGTGCGATCACCGGCACGCTGGTGCCCGGCAAGCGCGCCGACCTGCAGGTGATCGCGGCCGATTCGCTGCAGATGGCCGGCTTCGGCGGCGGCGATCCCGCGGCGCTGCTGGTCTATTCGGCGTCACCGGCGGACGTGCGCACGGTCATCGTCGACGGCGTGCTGGTCAAGGCGGACGGCGCACTGGTCGACGTCGATCTGCCGCAACTGCGCGAGGCCGCGCAGCAGTCCGCACGCGCGCTGCTGGAGGGTAGGGCGCCGCGCTGAGTAAGCGCCTCAGCGCGCCAGACGGTCGATGAGCGTCGCGATGCGCGCGTAGGGCGGACGCAGCCAGTCGGTGACCGCGATGCGCGGCTGCCACAGCACCGGCAGCGCCTTGGTCATCGCGTCGAAACCGGCGCGGCCGTGATACGCGCCCATGCCGCTGGCGCCGACGCCGCCGAACGGCAGCCGGTTCGCGGCGAAGTGCAGCAACGTGTCGTTGACGGTGACGCCGCCGGCGACCGTCGTCGCCAGGATGGCCTCCACCTGCGCCTTGGAGCCGAAGGGATACAGGGCAAGCGGCCGCTCGCGCGCATTGACGAAGGCGATCGCCTCGTCGAGCGTGCGGTAACCGATCACCGGCAGGATCGGGCCGAAGATCTCCTCGCGCATCAGCGCCGCATCGTCGCCGGGATCGACGACCAACGTCGGTGGAAACGCACGCGCGCCGTCGACGTCGAGCAGCGGCAGCACGGTGAGCCCGCGTTCGCGTGCGTCGTCGAGCAGGCCGCTCAGGCGTTGGAACTGCGCGTCGCTGACGATGTGGGTGTAGTCGGCCGCGCGGCTGGCCGCGTCGGCATAGCGGTCGGCGACCTCGAAGCGCAGCGCCTCAAGCAGGGCGTCGCGACGCGCCGCATCGACCAGCACGTAATCCGGCGCGATGCAGGTCTGGCCGGCGTTGAACAGCTTGCCGGTGACCAGGCGCGCGGCCGCGCGGTCGAGCGGGTGGCCGGGACAGACGATGGCCGGCGATTTGCCGCCGAGTTCCAGCGTCAGCGGCGTCAGGTTCGGCGCCGCGGCGGCCATGACCTTGCGGCCGACGGCGGTCGAGCCGGTGAACACGAGATGGTCGAACGGCAGGCCGGCGAACGCCGCGGCGACCTCGGCGTCGCCGAGCGCGACCGTGACCCGCTCGGGCGGAAACACCTCGGCCAGCAGCGAGGCCAGGAACGCGCTGGTGCGCGGTGTGTGCTCGGACGGCTTGAGATAGACGTGGTTGCCGGCGGCGATCGCGGTCGCCAGCGGAATCAGCGCCAGGTTCACCGGGTAGTTCCAGGGCGCGATCACGCCGACGACGCCCAGTGGCACCGGGCGAAGCTGCGCGCGCGCGGGCCACAGTTTCCAGCCCGACGCGACGCGTCGCGGCCGCATCCAGCGGCGCAGGCTGCGACGCAGGCGGTCGATCTCGGTGAGTACCGACATGCCGTCGGCGATCAGCGATTCGTGCCGTGAGCGGTGACCGAAATCCGCGGCGATCGCGTCGGCCATCTGGTCGAGTCGCCGGCGCAGCGCATCGCGCAGGCGGGCGAGGTCGTCGCGGCGCTGGGCAGCATCCGGGCGCCGCGCCTGCCAGGCGGCGCGCAGCGTGTCGAGGGTCGGCCGCAGGGCGTCGACCGGTGTGGGGGCGTCGTGGGTCATGGCCCGAGTCTAAGGACTCGCGCGGGGCCGGCGCGTCGTCGGCCCCGGGGGACTGCCCGGGACCTGGCCCTGCCCGAACGCGACGTGCGGCGTACACCGTGCAACGATCGCACGCGAACGGCGCAGCCCACTGCGTTCCGCGGCGTACGACACCGCCTGCGCCGCGCGGTCACCAGGCAGTCGTACCCGGATATGGCGCAGTGCCCGCACTGCGCTACGGGCAATCGCGGGGGCCGTCGAGGCATACTGGTGCGATGAATGTCAGACCTTATCGCGATACCGCGCCGCAGCTCGGCGCGCGCGTCTACGTCGATCCGGCCGCCACCGTCATCGGCGATGTGGTGCTCGGTGACGACGTGTCGGTCTGGCCGGCGACGGTGATCCGCGGCGACGTCAACCACGTGCGCATCGGCGCGCGGACCAGCGTGCAGGACGGCACGGTGATCCACGTCAGCCACGCCGGGCCGCACGCCAAGCTGGGTGGTTTCGCCACGATCGTCGGCAGCGACGTCACCATCGGCCACAAGGCGATCCTGCACGCGTGCACGATCGAGGACGCGGTGCTGGTCGGCATGGGCGCGATCGTGCTCGACGGCGTGGTCGTGCGCCGTCACGCGATGATCGGCGCCGGCGCGGTCGTGCCGCCGGGTCGCGAGGTCGGCGAGGGCGAACTGTGGGTCGGCAGTCCGGCGCGCTGCGTGCGTCGGCTCACCGATGCGCAGATCGAAGGCCTGCATTACAGCGCCGGGCATTATGTGCGGCTCAAGGACGACTACCTGGCCGCGCTCGGCGGCTGACGACGGCAGGGAATGCACGGCATGCGGGATCGCGAGGGCAGGCGGACAGGCGCGGCACCAGGCGCAATGGAGCGTGCGGGCTGATGCTCGACACCGTGCGCGAGGTGCATACGCCCGAGGGCGTCGCCCTGCATCTGCCGGCGGCCGGCCCGGTGCCGCGTGCGGTGGCGTGGCTGATCGATTTGGCGATCCGCAGCACGCTGCTGATGCTCGCTTCGTTCCTGTTCGGCCTGCTCGGCCGCTTCGGCGCCGGCGTCTACCTGGTCGTGCTGTTCGCGATCTTCTGGGGCTATCCGGTCGTGTTCGAGGCGCTCTACGGCGGTCAGACGCCGGGCAAGCGCGCACTGTCGCTGCGGGTGGTCTCGGCCGACGGCGCGCCGATCGGCTGGATGGCCAGCTTCGTGCGCAATCTGATGCGCACCGTCGACATGCTGCCGTTCGGCTACGGCGCGGGCCTGGTGACCAGCCTGGCCGATCCCTGGAGCCGGCGCCTGGGCGACATGGTCGCCGGTACGCTGGTGATCCACGCCCCGCGCGAGCGCGTGCCCTTGCAGGCCCTCGCGATTGCGCCGCTCGCGCCGGCGATGCCGTTGCAGGCGCAGGAACAGCGGGCCGTGATCGCATTCGCCGAGCGCGCCCATCTGCTCACCGACGCGCGCCAGCAGGAACTCGGCGACATCGTCGCGCCGGTGAGCGGCGCGAGCGGCGAGCGCGGGGTGATGCGCCTGCTGGGGATCGCGAACTGGCTGCTGGGACGGCGCGCGTGAGGCAGGACCGTTTCGTCGCCCGCCATGCCGAGGAGTGGGACGCGTTCGAGCGCTGGCTCGATGCGCGAGAGGCCAGCCCGCGCCGCGCCCGCGCGAGCCGGCGCAGCTGGGACGGCCTGCCCGACGAGGACCTGCCGTCGCGCTACCGGCGGCTGTGCCAGCAGCTCGCGCTCGCGCGCCGACGTGGCTACAGCCCGCAGGTGACCGCGCGGCTGCAGGGGCTGATGCAGCGTGGCCACAATCTGCTCTACCGCCCGCCGCCGCCGCCGTGGCGACGCGCGCTCGAATTCCTGCTGGCCGATTTCCCGCGCCTGGTGCGCGCGCAGCGTGGCTGCCTGTGGGCGTCGCTGGCGCTGTTCGCCGCGCCGATGGTGCTGCTGTTCGTGCTGGTGCAGGTCTGGCCCGAACTGGCGTACAGCGTGCTGTCGCCCGAGCAGCTGGCCGAGATGGAGTCGATGTACGACCCGGCGCGCGCCGAGCGTGCGTTCGCGCGCGACGGGCAGTCGGACATGCAGATGTTCGGCTATTACGTGTGGAACAACGTCAGCATCGGCTTCCGCACCTTCGCCAGCGGGCTGCTCGCGGGGGTAGGCACGATCTTCGTGTTGCTGTTCAACGGCACCTTCTTCGGTGTGATCGCCGGGCACCTGCAGGCGATCGGCCACGGCGGCCCGTTCTGGCGCTTCGTCGTCGGCCATTCGGCGCCGGAACTCACCGCCATCGTGATCGCCGGCGCCGGCGGGCTGCGGCTGGGCCTGGCGTTGGTCGCACCGGGCCGGCTGCGCCGCGTGGATGCGCTGGTGGAGGCCGGACGCGAGGGCGGCCGGCTGTGTCTGGGCATTCTGGCGATGCTCGTGTTCGCGGCCTTCGTCGAGGCGTTCTGGTCGTCGACCGGGGCGATTCCGGACCCGCTGCGGTTCGGCGTCGGCGGCGGGCTGTGGCTGCTGGTGCTGCTGTGGCTGTGGCGCGGCGGGCGGGGGCGCAGCCATGCGGGTTGAGACCGTGCAGGTCGAACTGCGTCCGCGCTCGGCGTGGGAAGCGATGGAACTCGGCAACGCACTGGTGCGCCGCCATGCGGGCACGATCTGGCGCGCGTGGCTGCTGTGTTCGCTGCCGGTGTTCGTCGTGCTCAACGCGCTGGGCTGGTGGTTCGACCGGATGTGGCTGCCGGCACTGCTGATGTGGTGGCTGCTGCCGATGTTCGACCGCGTGCCGCTGTACGTGCTGTCGCGTGCGGTGTTCGGCGCCGCGCCGACGCTGCGTCAGACACTCGCCGTGCAAGGGCAGTGGGGATGGCGCGCGGTGTCGGGCTATCTGGGCTGGCGCCGGTTCAGTCCGTGGCGCGCGGTGGCACTGCCGGTCGCCCTGCTCGAGGGGCTGCACGGGCCGGCGCTCGCTCAGCGCCGACGCCTGGTCGTCGACGGCGTCGGTGGGCACGCGCTGATGCTGACCGGCATAGGACATCTGTTCGTGCTGACGCTGGTGGCGTCGCAGATCTCATTGCTGTTGCTGTTCGTGCCGACCGAACTGCTGTCGGAATCGGCGCGGGCGATGTGGGCGCTGGTCACCGAGCAGCCGCCGCGCTGGGCGCAGTTGCTCGGCAATCTGGGGGTGTGGCTGGCACTGGGCCTGATCGCGCCGTTCCAGGTGGGGGCCGGATTCGGCCTGTATCTCAATCGACGCACCCAGCTCGAAGCCTGGGATCTGGAAATCGCCTTCCGCCGGCTGCGGGCGCGCATCGCGCCGGGCGTCGTGTCGCTGGCCGCGACGCTGCTCGCCGGCCTGCTGGTGCTCGCCCCGGCGGCGCGCGCGCAGGACGCCGCGGCGTCGACACAGACGGATGCGACGCCGACCCTGCCTGCGGTGTTCGGCCAGCCGGTCGACGATCCGGACTTCGAGCGCGCGGTCGCGCAGGCGTATACCGATCCGCTGCTCGACCATTCGCGTACCGATGTGCGCTGGCAGCGCAAGGACCGTTCGGCGCCCCCGCCCTCGCAGCGGGAGCGCCCGGGCGTGCTCGGCGCGATCGCGCGCGTGCTCGCGCTCGCCGCGGAATTCGGCCTGTGGATCGTGCTCGGCCTGCTGGTGCTCGCGCTGGCGCTGACCGCGCGCCGCTGGTGGCCGTGGATGCGTGGCGCGGTGGTCCGCCTGCCCGAAGAACGCGAGATCGTCGTCAGCGAGGCGCCGCCGCTGCCCGAGCCGCTGCCGGACGCGCTGGTCGGCGCGGTGCGCGCGCTGTGGCAGTCCGGCGAGCGGCGTCGCGCGCTGGCGCTGCTGTACCGCGCCAGCGTCGAAGTGATGGCGCAGCGTGCCGGCGTGATCCTGGTGCCCGGCGCCACCGAGGCCGAGTGCCTGCGCGCGGCACGGCGCATGCCCGATGCCGGCGACCGCGGTGCGTTCGCCGAGATGGTCCGGGTGTGGCAACGCGCGGCCTACGGCCAGCGCCTGCCGGACGATGCGGGGCTGGACGCGCTGCTCGACACCCTGGCGCCGCGTTTCGGATGGGCGCGCTGATGGGCTGGCCGGCGCGCGTCGGATTCGGCCTGCTGGCTGCGCTGGCGGTCGGACTGGGCGTGGCCTGGTTCCTGCACACGCACGAGCGGGTCGAGGACACCGTCCAGCTGCCGCCGCGCGGCGAGGCGGCCTACAACCCGCTGTACGCGCTGCGCGAGTCGCTGCGCGCTGCCGGCGTGCCGGCGGAATCGCGGCGGCGGCTCGACGGCGGCGGGCGTGCGCCCGGTGTCCGCGACACGGTGCTGATGATCGGTGATCCCGGCACCGCCTCGCCGGGCGAGGTGCAGCGCCTGCTCGACTGGGTGGAGGCCGGTGGACATCTCGTGGTCCGCACGCCGCCTTGGACGCGGCGCACGCGCGAGGCGCGGCCCTGGGGGCTGCTCGAGCAACTGGGGGTGCGCCCGATCGGCGCGCCCGGGGCGTGCGCGCCGCTGCACATCGTCGGCCAGCCCGACCACGTCGAATTCTGTGGAGGGCATCGCTTCGTTCTGGACGGCCGCACGCCGGAACTGGCCTGGGACACGGTGGCCCGTGTCGAGCCCGGCGGCGCGCCCGTCGACGGTTCCAGGGATGCGGACGATCCGCAGACACGGGCGATCCTCGACCGTGTCGAGCAGCGGCGCCGCGCGCGGAACGAGGGCCTGGTCTACGCACGGCTCGTGCATGGCGCGGGCCGTGTCGACGTCCTCGCCGATTTCGACGTCCTCACGAACGCCGAACTGCGTGAGCCAGCGCATCACAGGCTCGCGCGGCAGATCCTCGCACCCAACTGGGGCCACGGCACGATGCACCTGATCTACGCAGCCAGCGTGCCGCCGCTGTGGTGGCTGATCCTGACGCGCGGCTGGATGGCCTGGGGGCCGTTGCTGCTCGCGCTGGCCGCGTGGTTGTGGATGCGCACGCAGCGCTTCGGCTCGCTGCTGCCGTCGCCGCCGGGCGCGCGCCGCGCACTGCTCGAACACGTCCGCGCCAGCGGCGACCACCTGGTGCGCTACGGCCGCGCGTCGTTGCTCTACGACGCGGTGCGTGCCGCGTTCTACGACCGGCTGCGCCGGCGCGATCCGCTGGCCGCCGCGCTCGAAGGCGATGCCGGCATCGAGGCCATCGCCGCGCGCACCGGACTGCCGCCGCGCGACGTGCGTCAGGCGCTGCAGCCCCCCCGATCCGATGACGCCACGGCGTTCCGCCAGCGCATCGCCCGACTGATCCAGATGAGACGACGACTATGAGCGCACTGCCCGCATCCCCGATCGAACCGCTCACCGGCGACGCCCTCGCCGCGCGCGTCGCCGCCGTCCGCGACGAGGTCTCCAAGGCCTTCATCGGCCAGCCCGAGGTGCTCGACCAGATCCTCGTCGCGCTGCTTGCCGGCGGCCACGTGCTGATCGAAGGCGTGCCCGGCCTCGGCAAGACGCTGCTGGTGCGCGCGCTGTCGGCGGTGCTCGGCTGCAACTTCGCGCGCGTGCAGTTCACGCCCGACCTGATGCCCAGCGACGTCAGCGGCCACGCGGTGTGGGACACCAAGAGCGAGACCTTCGTGGTCCGCCGCGGCCCGATCTTCACCAACCTGCTGCTGGCCGACGAGATCAACCGCGCGCCGGCCAAGACCCAGTCCGCGCTGCTCGAAGCGATGCAGGAACAGCAGGTCACGATCGAAGGCCACAGTTTCGAACTGCCGCCGCCGTTCATGACGCTGGCGACGCAGAACCCGGTGGAGCAGGAGGGCACGTATCCGCTGCCCGAGGCCCAGCTCGACCGGTTCCTGCTGAAGGTGCTGATCGACTATCCCGAACACGCCGATGAAGTGGCGATGGTCACTGCGATCAGCAGCGGCAAGGTCGCGGCGGACTTCGACCTGTCGCAACTGGCGACCGTGCTGCAGCCGGGCGAGATCGTCGCGTTGCAGCGGGGCACGGCGGCGACCGTGGTCGATGCCGCGGTGGTCGACTACGCGGTGCGCATCGCCGCGGCCACGCGCCGCTGGCCGGGCATCGCGCTCGGCGCCGGGCCGCGCGGCAGCCTGGCGCTGGTCCGCGCGGCGCGCGCGCAGGCGGTGCTGGCCGGGCGCGATTTCGTGACCCCGGACGACATCCGCGAGATCGCCCGTCCGGCGCTGCGCCACCGCATCGCGCTGGCGCCGGAACTGCAGATCGAGGGCCAGGACGCTGACCAGGTGCTGCAGGCCTTGCTCGCCAAGGTGGACGCGCCGCGCACGTGAACCGTCGCCTGCGCCATCGTGGAGTGCAGCGGTGAGGCCGACGGCGGCCCTGATCGCGTGGCTGGTCGTCTGGGGGACGGCCGGCGTCGCCGCGTCGCTGTGGCCGGCGGCCGTGCTGCCCTGGCACGTGCTCGGCACGACGCTGCTGGTGCTGTCGGTCGCCGACCTGCTGCGGCTCGTCCGGCGTCCGACACCGGACGTCGTGCGGGTGATGCCGGATGCCTGGCCGATCGGCGTCGGCCGTGACGTCACGCTGCGGATCGAGGGCGCGCAGCGGCAGTCGCTCGATGTCCACGATCTGCATCCCCCGGCCTGGGAGTGCGAGGGTCTGCCGCGTCGGTTGCAGCTCGCCGCGGGCATGGTGAGCGAGCTCGAGTACCGGCTGCGGCCCACCCACCGCGGCGAGGCCATGTTCGAAGGCGTGCAGCTGCGGCTGCGCTCGCCGCTCGGGCTGTGGCGTCAGGCGCGCCTGGCCGGCGTGCCGCGCCAGGTGCGCGTGTTTCCGAATTTTGCCCCGCTCACCCGGCTCGCGTTGCTCAGTGCGGACCGCGCCTCGCGGCTGGTGGGCGCGCACATCAAACGGCGTCGCGGCGAGGGCACCGATTTCCACCAGATGCGCGAGTACCGGGTCGGCGACAGCCTGCGCCAGATCGACTGGAAGGCGAGCTCCCGTGCACGCAAGCTGATTTCACGCGAATACCAGGACGAGAAGAACCAGCAACTGGTCGTCGTGCTCGACACCGGCCGGCGCATGCTCGCCCAGGAACCGGCCGCCGCGGGCACCGGAGGCGCGCTGTCGCACTTCGACCATGCGCTCGATGCCGCCCTCGTCGTCTCCTATCTCGCACTGCGCCAGGGCGACGCGGTGGGCCTGTTCGCGACCGGCGGCGAGGCACGGTGGATGGCGCCGCAGCGCGGCATGGGCGCGGTCGACACCCTGCTGCGTGTCAGTTACGACCTGCAGCCGCAGCCGGTCGCCACCGATTACCTCGCCGCGGCGACCGAGTTGTCGCTGCGCCAGCGTCGCCGCGGCCTGCTGATGCTGGTCACCAATCTGCGCGACGAGGATATCGAGGACGTGCTGGCCGCGGTGCGCCTGTTGCAGCGGCGTCATCTGGTGATCGTGGCCTCGCTGCGCGAACGCGCGCTCGACGCGGTGCTCGATGCCGAGGTGCACGACCACGACGACGCGGTGCGTGCGGGTGCCACGGCGCGCTATCTCGCCCAGCGCCGCGCCGCGCACGATGCGCTGCGCAACCACGGCGTCACCGTGCTCGACGTCACCGGCGATGCCTTGCCGGCGGCGCTCGTCGACCGCTATCTGGCGGTCAAGCGCGACGGCCGGCTGTAGCCGCGCCGCGCTCCGCGTGCCTGTGGACGCGTGCGCAGCTCAGGCGCCGACGCGTGCCCGTACCTGGTCGAGGTCGCGCACCGGCCGCACCTCGATGCTGCCGGTCCTGGCCCACGGAAATTCGCGCGCGATGCGCAGCGCGTCCTCTTCGCTGTCGGCTTCGATCAGGTTGAAGCCCGCCAGCATTTCCTTGGTTTCCGAGAACGGACCGTCGGTCACCTGGGTACGGCCGCCGCGCGTGCGCACGGTCCGCGCCGTGGCGGCGGGCTCGAGCTGGCGGGAATCGAGCAGCGTGCCGGCCGCCTGCAGCGCGTCGGCGTGCTGCAGGCAGCCGCGCATCATCGTGTCGAACTCGCCGTCGGCCAGGTCGCCCAGCAGTGCATCGTCGGTGTAGATCAGAAGCAGGTACTGCATGGGCGCGGCCTCCGGCTCAGGCGTCGAGGTGGAAATACGGCTCGACGGTACCGCGCAGCTTGACGGTCAGCGGCTGCCCGCGCCGGTCGAGCGCGCGGCCGGCCGCGACCCGGATCCAGCCTTCGCTGACGCTGTATTCCTCCACGTCGCGGCGTTCGGTGCCGTTGAAGCGGATGCCGATGCCGCGGTTCATCGCGGTCTCGTCGTAATGCGGGCTGCGCGGATCGTTGGACAGGCGGTCGGGCGGGGTGTCGGACATGGTGTGTAGTTCGTCGGGCGGGATCGCGCGCAGGATACCGTCGCAGCGCGCCGGCTTCATCCCGGCCCGCGTCGACGACCGCGGAGGAGGCGTTCGTGGCGGGTGTCGCGTCGCGCGGTCAGGGGGCCTCGCCGCGGCCCTGGCGGCGGGCGTTGGCGATCACCGCGCGGACCTGGTCGCGATCGTGATGCCGCGAGATCGCCACCGCGCCCAGCGCGATCGCGCGCTCGCGCATCGCGGACGTGACGTCGTAGTGTGCGCCGCTGGCGCGGTCCTGGAACGCGCGTCGCGGAATGCCCAGCAGTGCGGCGAAGGCGTGCAGTTCGGCCAGCGTGTCGGCCATCAGATGCGCCCAGCGCTCGCCGCGCCAGGGATGGACCGCATCGTCGACGTAGACGGCCATGTGAACGCGTCTGCACATCGGCGTCATCGCCGGTGGCCGATGATAGCCGGCGCACGTGGCAGCGCGTGCAAGGGCGATCGCGCCCGGCCTCCATGGCCTCCCCATCTCGAAACGCGCTTAGCGTGCGACGTACGCGTCGCGCGGGAGGTCGTTTTTTTTTTCGAGGCACGGGCGGGCGGTGCGTGTGTGGGAAACGTCGCAGACGCGCGCATGGCGCGGGTCGGCGAGGGGGTCCATCACGCCGGGACGGCGGGCACCGATCGCGACATCCAACGAGATCGAGGAGGCGGAGACGTCGTGATGAGACGCGGATTGAGGGCATTGGTGTGTGGTGGGCTGGTGGGCATGGCGCCCGTCGCCTGGGCGGAGACGGACGCGGACGAGGCGCCGGCATTCGAGCTGGGGGGCGCGGTCCGCTTCAACTACGGGTGGCTCGATTACGGGCCGAGCAGTGGTCCCGAACTCGAACTCCTCCGGGTGGATGCACGCGGCAACGCCGGCCCGGCGTTCTTCTCGCTGCAGTACCGCTGGTACGACGGCTTCGATGCCGTGCACCACGCCTATGCGGGCTGGAAGCTCGAAGACGGCAGCACTGGCGCGACATCGGATATCCGCGCCGGCATCCAGCAGGTGCCCTTCGGTCTGCTGCCCACGGCCTCGCACAGCTTCTGGTTCGGTTCGGGCTACTACCTCGGCATCGAGGACGACTACGACCTCGGCGTGGTGTGGCAGCGCCAGTCCGGTGCGCACCAGTGGCACGCAGGCGTGTTCGCCGGCGACGAGTACGGCACCGGTGCGAATTTCGACCGCTACTCGTTCGATGTCGCGACGACCGAAGACCTGCCCTACCGCGAGCGCGAGCGCGGCATCGTGCGCTACGAGCACAGCAGCGAAGCGAACGGCTGGGAAACAACCTGGGGCGCATCGGCCTTCGCCGGCCGCATCGAGAACCGCATCGACGGTGGCAAGCACGACCACACCGGTGGCGCCGTGCACGGGCAGTGGGTGCGCGGGCCGCTGACACTGCAGGCGCAGTGGGCGCGTTACCGCTACGAGAACCCGGAGCCGCGCATCGCGATGTCGGCCTTCATGTTCCCGTTCGAGATCGCGTCGGAAGCCGACGTGCCGACGTTCAATGTCGCGTATGACGTGCAGCGCACCGGCTGGTTCGACAGCATCACCTGCTACAACAACGCCAGCGCGACCCTGCCGGTCGGCAGCGATCCGGGCCTGCGCGATTCGATCCAGAACGTCACCGGCTGCAGCTTCGGCAAGGGCGCGATGCTGACCTACGTCGACTGGATCGCCGGCAAGAACATGTGGTTCGCAGGCGGCCCGGGCATCGGCGTACGCGACCCGGCCAATGACGGCTGGCACTCGCGCCTCAACGTCAACATCGGCTTCTACTTCTGATCGCCGCCGGGCTGCCGGCCCGGCGCATCCCGCGACGCCGCCGTCCAGGCCCTGATGCGTTTCACCTGGATGTCCGCCGCGCTGGCGCAGCCTGCAGGCCGGCGTCGCCCGTCCCGTTCCACAAGGAAATGGCATGAACGATCCCACTCCGCGCGCAGGCGCGGCTCCCGAACCACCGGCCGCGCCCGAAGTCTGGCACGCGCGCATCCTCGGTCCGGTCTTCTACCCGTCCGCGGTGATCATCCTGTTGCTGGTCGCGTTGTCGTTCCTCGCGCCCGAGGCGTCCGAGACAGCATTCAACGCGGCCAAGGCCTGGGTGGCCGAGGATGCCGGCTGGTTCACGATCCTCGCGGTCGCGGGCTTCCTGGTCTTCATCATCGGCATGGCGGTCAGCGGCTTCGGCCGGCTGAAGCTCGGCCCGGACCACAGCACCCCCGACTACAGCTACGGCACATGGTTCGCGATGTTGTTCGCCGCCGGCATGGGCATCGGCCTGATGTTCTTCGGCGTCGCCGAGCCGATCATGCATTTCGCCGACCCGCCGGTCGGTGATGCCGAGACCATCGCCGCAGCGCGTCAGGCGATGCGCATCACGTTCTTCCACTGGGGCGTGCATGCCTGGGCGATCTATGCGGTGGTCGCGTTGTCGCTGGCGTATTTCGCCTACCGCCACGGCCTGCCGCTGCGCATCCGCTCGTCGCTGTATCCGCTGATCGGCGACCGCATCTACGGCCCGATCGGCCACGCGGTCGACACCTTCGCGGTGCTGGGCACGATCTTCGGTCTGGCGACCTCGCTGGGCCTGGGCGTGATCCAGATCAATTCCGGCCTGAACTACCTGTTCGGCGTGACCGTGAGCACCAATGTCCAGGTCGCGCTGATCGCCGGGATCATCCTGGTGGCCACGGGCTCGGTGTTCACCGGCCTGGACCGCGGCGTGCGCCGGCTGTCGGAGTTCAACATGATCATGGCGGTCGCGCTGCTGGCGTTCGTGCTGGTCATGGGCCCCACGGTGTACCTGCTGCAGGCGTTCGTGCAGAACACCGGCATGTACATCTCGAACGTGTTCGCGATGACCTTCAACCTGTACGCGTACGACCAGCGTGCCAGCTGGCTGGGCGGCTGGACGCTGTTCTACTGGGGCTGGTGGATCGCCTGGTCGCCGTTCGTGGGCATGTTCATCGCGCGCATCTCGCGCGGCCGCACGATCCGCGAGTTCGTCATCGGCGTGCTGCTGGTGCCGCTGGGCTTCACCTTCCTGTGGATGACGATCTACGGCAACAGTGCGCTCTACCAGGTCATGGTGGAAGGCTCGACGGAACTCGTGGCCGCGGTGTCGGCCGACAGTTCGGTGGCGATCTTCCAGTTCCTCGAGGACTACCCGCTGTCGATGCTGACTTCGGGGATCGCGACGCTGCTGGTGGTGATCTTCTTCATCACGTCCGCCGACTCGGGCGCGCTGGTGATCGACATGCTGTCGTCGAAGGGCGAGGAGGAATCCCCGGTGTGGCAGCGGATCTTCTGGGCGGTGCTGGTCGGTGCGATCGCGATCGCACTGTTGATCGCCGGCGGGCTGAGTGCGCTGCAGGCGGGCACCATCGCCAGCGCATTGCCGTTCACCATCGTCATGATCCTGATGTGCTGGGGCATGGTGCGCGCGATGCGGCTGGAGATGCTCAAGCGCAGCAGCATGCGTGACGCGCGGATCGCGCCGGTCGGTATCGGCGGCGGTGGCGACTGGAAGCTCCGGCTGCGCGCACTGGCGCACAACCCGTCGCAGAAGGAAGTGCTGGCGTTTCTCGCCGGCCAGGTGCAGCCGGCGCTCGAAGACGTGGCCGCCGAGCTGCGCAAGCAGGCGCTCGACGTGCGCGTGGAGCACGGCGACGATGGCCGGGTCTGGCTTGAGGTGGGCCTGGGCGAGGAGATGGACTTCTTCTATTCGGTGCGGCCGATTCCTTATGCGCCGCCCACGTTCATGCTCGAGGACCCGCGCCGCAAGCGCAGCAACGACGATCGGTTCTATCGCGCCGAAGTGCATCTGCGCGAAGGCGGGCAGGACTACGACGTGATGGGCTGGCGCCGGGACGAGCTGATCCACGATGTGCTCGACCAGTACCAGCGCCACATGCACTTCCTCAGCGTGGTGCGTTGAGGGTAACGCCCCGGTGCGGATGCATCGGGAGCTGTGGCCGGCGTGGTGATCTCACGCGTCGGTTGATCTGATCCGGAAAGGCCGCGTGTTTGCACGCGGCCTTTTTCTTTGCGTGCCTCGATGGATGAGGCGGCGCAACGGTCCTGGCCCTGGCTTTGGATCTGGCTTTGGATCTGGCCTTGGCTTTGGCCTCGGCTTTGGCTTTGGCTTTGGCTTCCAGCATTTGACGTTCGAGCCGTTAAGCGAGCCGAGCACCGCAGTCTGACGCGGCCGGAGAGCAGCCCATGTCTGAGCGCAGCGAGTTTGGGCTGCGTGCCGCGTCAGGCGAGGAGCGGAGGGGACCGGCGCGGCGCAGCTGCGTCGGCTCGCGCCCGGCGAAGGGACTTTTTGGTTCCTTTTTGGTCCTTCAAAAAGGAACTCGCACGCGCAAGCGGGCGAAAGCCTTGCACTTGTTTTAGCCTGTTTTCCCTTGAAGCCAACGCTGGACGTGAACAACAGAGCTTCCGCGCTGTTCGCGCGGCTTACTTTTGTCTTGTCAAAAGTAAGCAAAACCGCCATCGCCGGACGCGATCCGCCGCGATACAGCCGCGGCGGGCCCCTGCGCTTCTCGGGCAACGGGGCACGCAGCCCAAACTCGCTGCGCTCAGACATGGGCTGCTCTTCGGCCCCGCCGCCCTGCGATGCTCGGCTCGCTTTACGGCTCGAACGTCAAACGCTGGAAGCCAAAGCCAAAGCCAAAGCCAAAGCCAAAGCCAAAGCCAAAGCCAAAGCCAAAGCCAAAGCGAAAGCGAAAGCTAGAGCCGAAGCCAGAGCCGAAGCGAACTCTCGAGCTGGAGCAGGAGCCGCAGCGAACGCCGCCAAAACAGTGTCGAGGGCAAGGCCGACAGCCGAGTGCCTGCAACGATCCTGCAGGCGGCTGCGGGCTGGATCAGTCCACGCACGGGGATCCGTCCATCGTCGACCGGAAGCGATGCTTCGCGCATAAAAAAAAGCCGCGCGATTGCGCGGCTCTCTCCAGTCGACCCAATCTTCAGCGTTGCGCGATCGCCGGCCGAAGATCGCGGCGCAGCCAGTCGTCGATCAACTGCTTCTCATACCGAAGCGCATCGCTGTTCATCGCGCCGCCGGCGCGGCTGAGAAAGCCCATGTCGCGCAGTTCGCGCGGGCCTTCCGCGACGACCGCGCCGTCGGCGTCACGCAGGACGAAATCGAGGTCGATGCGCGGCGGGTAGTGGTCCTTGATGATCCGTACATGGTCCATCCGCGGGCCGCGCCAGGGCTCGTACATGCCGGCGCGGCGGATGTCGCGGATCGTCACGTCGAGGGTGCTGCCGGCCGGCAACTCACGCTCCGCGCGCTGGCGCACGTAGCGGGCGATCTGCTCGACCCAGTCGCCGCGACGCGCTTCCCAGCGGTTGCCGCTGAGGCGGATGTCGGAGAACGCTTCCGGGTCGGTCCACTGCACCGCGACCGGACTGTCGCCGGTGAGGCTGCGTGGCAGTTCGGGATCGGTGACGTCGCGGCCGGCGAGCGCGGGTGCCGCGATGGCACTCAGCGCGGCGGCGAGCAGCAGAGGCAGGGAACGGTTCATCCGGATTCTCCCGTGCGTGCGGGCAGGCCCGCACCGTGTATGGCTGGAGATCGATCATGCGCCGCAGGGGCTTAACCGGCAATCAAGGGTCCGGGCCGGTCGAAGGGCGGTCGGCCGTGCCGGGGCACTGGTCGCCTGCCGTCCAGTCGTCGCTCAGGCCTGCGGCGTAAGCTGGCGGCATGCGTCATCTGACCCTCCTTCTGCTGGGCCTGTTGCTCGTCACGCCAGCGCATGCCGATGCGCTGCTCGATCGCCTGTCGGCCGCGGCGCCCGGGCTCGACCGGTCAGTGCTGGCGCTGGCGCTGACGGCACGCACCTGCGCCGCCCGTGCGCGCAGGGTGGGGCCGAAACTCGCGGTGATCGACTACACGCGGCCGTCCACCGAAGTGCGGCTGTGGGTGTTCGACGTGCCCGCCGCGCGCCTGCTGCATGCCGAGCACGTCGCGCACGGGCGCGGCAGCGGCGACGACGTGCCGGACGCGTTTTCCAACGACGAAGGCAGCCACCAGTCCAGCCTGGGCCTGTTCGCGACGGCCGAGACCTATACCGGCGAGAACGGGTATTCGCTGCGCATGGACGGGCTCGAACCCGGCATCAACGACCGCGCCCGCGAGCGCCTGATCGTCATGCACGGCGCCGACTACGTGGACCCCGAGCAGGCGCGGCGCCAGGGCCGGCTTGGCCGCAGCTGGGGCTGCCCCGCGGTCCGTAGCGCGGCGGCGCGGCCGGTGATCGACGCGTTGAAGGATGGGCAATTGCTGTTCGCCTATGCGCGCGACGGCGCCTGGCTCGACGGTTCGGCCTTCCTCCGCTGCCAGGCGCACTGAGCGCCGACGCCGACAGCTTCACACCGAAGGTGCGCCGTCAGACGGCAGGATGCGGGCCACGTCCGCTCCCGGATCCGCTGGAGGTCGCATGTCCCCACGTCATATCCCGCGCGCGCTGCGCTGGTGCTTCGCGCTGCTCGTCGCCTGCCTGCCGCTGCACGCAGCGCTGGCCGAGGACACGGCGCTCGATGCCGACACCGTGAACGCCGCTGCGCACGATTCCGGCGATGCCGCGCTGCTGCGTGCGCAGGTGCTGCTGGACCGCGCGCATTTCTCGCCCGGCGAGATCGACGCCCGCGGCGGCACCAACACCACGCGTGCGCTGGCCGCCTTCCAGCGCCACCGCGGGCTGACGCCAAGCGGTGCGCTGGATGCCGAGACCTGGCAGGCGTTGACGGCCGATGCGCCGGCGGCACTGGTCACGCACACGATCGGCGCCGACGAGCTGGCCGGCCCGATGCGTCCGCTGCCCGAGGACATGATGGAGAAGTCCAAGCTCGACGCACTGGGCTTCGAAAGCGCGCTCGAAGCGCTGGGCGAGCGTTTCCACGCGGCGCCCGCGCTGTTGCAGCGGCTCAATCCCGGGGTCGAATTCGCAGCCGGCCAGCGCATCCTGGTCCCCAATGTGGCCGATGCGGCGCCGCTGGCGACGCCGGACCGCGTGGTCGTGAGCAAGTCCGACTCGGTGGTCCGGCTCGTCGATGCCGAGGGCGCGGTGTTCGCCCAGTTCCCCGCATCGACCGGCAGCGATCGCGATCCGCTGCCGATCGGCGACTGGACGATCGACGGCGTCGCCATCGACCCGACCTTCCATTACAACCCCGAGCTGTTCTGGGATGCCGACCCCGCGCACGCGAAGGCGGTGCTGCCGCCCGGCCCCAACAATCCGGTGGGCACGGTGTGGATCGATCTGTCCAAGCCGCATTACGGCATCCACGGCACCCCCGAGCCGCAGAACATCGGCAAGACCCAGTCGCACGGCTGCATCCGCATGACCAACTGGAGCGCGCGCCGGGTGGCCGAGGTGGTGCGCCCGGGCATGACGGCCGTCCTGGAGGAGTAAGCCATGCGCCGGACCGGTCTGTGGTTCGCCCTGGTGGCGGTGCTGCTGCTCGTGAACGTGGTGGTGTTCGTGTGGCGGTCGCCGACGACGCCGGTGACATCACAGTCAGCGGCTGTCGCGTCCGGTCCGACGGAGGCGATGGCAGCGGTCACGCCGCCGGACACCGATGCGGGCCCGGCGCCGGACCTCCGCACGACGCCGCCGGCGGCGTCGATGCCTGCGCAGGCCATCGACGCGGGCGCAGCGGCGTCGGACCCGAACGCGCATCCGGCCCGTCTGCTGCTGCCGGTGCAGGGCATCGACGTCGCCGATGTCCACGACACCTTCGACGACGCCCGCGGTGATGAGCGCCGCCACGAAGCCCTCGATGTCATGGCGCCCGAAGGCACGCCGGTGCTCGCAGCGGCCGACGGCCGCATCGAAAAACTGTTCACCAGCGACCGCGGCGGCCTGACGATCTACCAGTTCGACCCCACAGGCACCTGGAGCTACTACTACGCCCACCTGCAGGCCTATGCACCGGGTCTCACGGAGGGCATGCAGGTGCGCCGCGGTGACGTGCTGGGCACGGTGGGCAGCACCGGAAATGCCGATCCCTCAGCGCCCCACCTGCATTTCGCGGTGTTCCGGCTCACGCCGGAGAAGCAGTGGTGGACGGGAGCGCCGGTGAATCCGTGGCCGCTGCTGGCGCGGGATCCCTGAGTACAGGGCGGCGCACCACGCGCCGCCGCTGTCGTGTCGTCGAGCGCCCCGGCGGTTCCGCTATGCCGGGCGCGATGCGCCGGTCCGGCGCTCAGCGCAGCAGCGGGCGCAACGCAGGCCAGACGTGATCCAGGATCTTCGTCTGCGCCTCGACCGTGGGGTGCAGGTTGTCGTCCTGGAAATTCGCGCGGTCGGTGGCGATGGGCTCGAGCAGGAACGGCAGCAGCGCCACGTCGAAGGTGTCGGCGAGCAGGCGGTAATTGGCCTCGAACCCGGCGGTGTACTCGGTGCCGAGGTTCGGCGGCATGCGCATGCCGACCAGCAGCACCTGCGCGCCGACATGCTGGGAGGCGCCGATCATCCGCGCCAGGTTGCGGCGGGCCTCGGCCAGCGGCAGGCCGCGCAGGCCGTCGTTGGCACCGAGCGCAATGACCACCACCGCCGGCCGCTCGCGCACCACCGCCTGCACGATCCGCGACGCGCCGCCGGCGCTGGTTTCGCCGGAAATGCTGCCGTTGACGACCCGCCAGCCGGGCGCGTCGCGCTGCAGGCGCCGCTCGAGCAGGCTCACCCAGCCCTGGTCCGCGGACATGCCGTAGCCGGCGGACAGCGAATCTCCCATGACCAGCACCGTCTTCGTCGCGGTGGCGGGCGAAGCCGCCGGGGAAGCGCTCTGCGCCTGCGCGATGAACGCACACAACAGCAGAAGGCAACCGATGGCACATTGCATGGAGGCGCGGAAGGCCCCATACCGGACGCGCTTAATCATTGTTTAAACCCCGTCTTCGAAGATGGCTGCCGCTCGTGCAGGCGCACAAAGGAACATCATGGCCGATTCAAACCCAGCGCAGGCTGAAACCCGCCACGCCCTCATCGTCGACGCGCTGGGCAAGCGCGTCTCGCTGCCGTCGGGCGAACTGACGATCCTGCAGGACGTGGGCTTCCAGATCGGCCATGGCGACACGGTGGCGATCGTCGGCGCGTCGGGGTCGGGCAAGAGCACGCTGCTGTCGCTGCTCGCCGGCCTCGATACGCCGAGCACCGGCACGGTGGTGCTCGATGGCGCACCGATCTCGACGCTCGACGAGGACGGCCGCGCGAAGGTGCGCGGCGAGAAGGTCGGCTTCGTGTTCCAGAGCTTCCAGTTGCTGCCGTCGCTGACCGCGCTGGAGAACGTGATGCTGCCGCTGGAACTGCGTGGCGATCGCGAGGTGGACGGGCCGGCGCGCGACGTGCTCGCGCGCGTGGGCCTCGGCGAGCGCCTCGGCCACTACCCGCGCCAGCTCTCCGGTGGCGAGCAGCAGCGCGTGGCACTGGCGCGTGCGTTCGTGACCCGGCCGTCGCTGCTGTTCGCCGACGAGCCCACCGGCAACCTCGATACCGCGACCGGCCAGTCGATCATCGAACTGCTGTTCGCGCTCAATGCCGATGCCGGCACGACGCTGGTGCTGGTCACCCACGACGATCATCTGGCGCAGCGCTGCAAACGCCGCCTGCGCATCGACAGCGGGCGCCTGGTCGCCGACGAGGCGATGACCGCATGAGGACCGCCGCGCTCGCGTGGCGCCAGCTGCGCCGCGATTTCAAGGCGGGCGACATCCGCATCCTGTTCGCCGCGCTGGTGCTCGCGGTCGTCGCGGTGACCGCGGTCGGCTTCGTCACCGATCGCGCCGAACGCGCGCTGGCGATCGAAGCCAACCGCCTGCTCGGCGGCGACGCGGTCGTGCGTGGCGATGCGCCGATCGAGGGCGCGATCCGCGATGCGTCGACCGCAGCCGGGCTCGAAGCCGTCGACACGATCGAGCTCGACAGCATGATCCGCGTCGGCGCGGGCGACACCGCAACGCTGCAACTGGGCGACGTACGCGCGCTCGGCGATGGCTTTCCGCTGCGCGGCAGTTTCCGCATCGCCGGCGCCGATGGCGTCGAGCGCGATGCCGAGGCTGTGCCCGAGCCCGGCACCGCGTGGATGAGCCGCGCCGGCGCCGACACGCTGGGCGCGTCGGTCGGCGACACCGTGTTCCTCGGCGACCGCAGCTTCCGGCTGACCGCGCTGGTGCTGCAGGAACCGGATGCGTCGATCGATTACTTCAACGTCGCGCCGAAGGTGTTCCTGCACCTGTCCGATCTCGAGGCCACCGGCCTGATCCAGCCGGGCAGCCGCATCCGCTATCGCCTGGTGATCGCCGGTGACGCGAATGCAGTCGATGGTTTCGCCACGGTTGCGCGCGCGAATCTCGGTCGCGGCCAGCGCGTGGAAACCATCGGCGATGCGCGCCCGGAAGTGCGTTCGTCGCTCGATCGCGCCGGTCGCTTCCTCGGCCTCGCCGCGCTGGTCTCGGTGATCCTCGCCGCGGTCGCCGTCGCGATGGCCGCGCGCCAGCACTCGGCCCGGCATCTGACCTCGGTCGCGGTGATGCGCTGCATGGGCGCGCAGCAGCGCACCCTGGTCGGCATCCACGTCGGCGAACTGCTGCTGCTCGGCGTGATCGCCTGCACGCTGGGCGTCGTCATCGCCTTCGGCCTGCAGTGGGGCATCGGCCGCTGGCTGGAATCGCTGCTGGGCCTGTCGATCCCGTCGGCCGGGCTGATGCCGGCGCTGCAGGGCTACGGCGTCGGCCTCGTCGTGCTGATGGCCTTCGGTGCGCCGCCGGTGCTGGCGTTGCGTCGCGTGCCGGCGCTGCGCGTGCTGCGGCGCGATCTCGGCGGTTTCGAGCCGAGTGCGTGGCTGGTCGGCGGCGCCGGGTTCGTCGGCCTCGCCGCATTGCTGTGGTGGAAGGCCGGCTCGGCGACGCTGGGTGGCGCGATGCTCGCCGGCATCGCGGCAACGTTCGCCGTGCTCGCACTGCTGGCCTGGGGCCTGATCCTGCTGGTGCGCGCCCTGCGCACGCGGCTGCGCGGCAGCCTGCGTTATGGCCTGGCGAATGTGAGCCGGCGCGCCGGCACCAGCGTCGCCCAGGTCACCGCGCTCGGCCTCGGCCTGATGGCGCTGTTGCTGCTGACCTTCGTGCGCACCGATCTGCTCGACCGCTGGCAGCTCGCGATCGGCCAGGACGCGCCGAACCGCTTCATCATCAACGTACAGCCCGACCAGCTCGATCCGGTGCGCGCCTTCATCGCCGATCAGGGTGTGGATGCGCCGGTGCTGTTCCCGATGATCCGCGCGCGCCTGGTCGAGCGGAATGGCGAGCCCGTACGCGGCGATGATTACGCCGGCCGCAGCGGCGACGAGGCGCAGGACCGCCAGGCCCAGCGTCGCGCCGAGCGCGAGTTCAACCTCTCGATGCAGGGCGACCTGCGCGACGACAACCGGGTCACCGCCGGCGCGTTCTGGGGCGACACGCCGCCGGCCGCGCCGGAGATCTCGGTCGAGGAAGGCTTCGCCAAGGATCTCGGCTGGCAGCTCGGCGACCGCATCGTCTTCGACATCGCAGGCCAGCGGTTCGAGGCGCCGATCACGAGTTTCCGCAGCATCGAGTGGGAGAGTTTCCGGCCGAACTTCTTCGTCGTCGCCTCACCCGGCGCGCTGGATGCGTATCCGGCGAGCCACATCACCGCGGTCCGCGTGCCGCCCGAAGCGTCGCGCTTCACCGCGAACCTGGTGCAGCAGTTCCCGAACCTGTCGGTGGTCGACATCGACGCGGTGCTGACCCAGGTGCGCAGCACCGCCGACCAGGTCTCGACGGTGGTGCAGGTGGTGTTCTGGTTCTCGCTCGCGGCCGGCGTGCTGGTGCTGCTGGCGGCGGTCAGCGCCAGCCAGGACGAGCGCCTGCTCGAAGGCGGCGTCATGCGCGTGCTCGGCGGCAAGCGGGCGCAGCTGAGGCTGGCGCAGGCGTCGGAATTCGCGGCGATCGGACTGCTGGCGGGACTGGTGGCGTCGATCGCGGCCTCGGTGCTGGCCGGCGTGATTGCGGTGCAGGTGTTCGACCTGCCGTGGACGCCGAACTGGGCACTCGCCGCGGTGGGTGGCGGCATCGGCGTGTTGATGACGTTGCTGGCCGGCCTGTGGGCGACGCGCAAGGTGCTGGACGCGCCGCCATCGGTGACGCTGCGCGCGCTGCAGGAGTGATGACCACGCGCGCCCGGCAACGAGTGCCGGGCGCGCGTCGGGTTCAGCCGACGATGGTCTCCTCGGCCTCGAACCGCCGTGCGTACTCACGCTCCTCGCTGACGCGCTGCACATCCTCATGCGCGATGTCCGGCCCGCCGTAGACCGCATAGACGACCTCGTCATCGCGCCTCCCGATCGCGTGGAGGCGGTACCGCGACTGGCCGCCGCCGGTGTCGGGCGGATAGCGATGCGGCGGCTCGGCGCCGTCGAGATCGAGCTCGCTGTTGTCGATCGTGCCGCCAACGAACAGGGCGTGGATGGGCATGGAGATCTCCTCTGTGGGGTGCGTCGCCATCGTGCAGACAGGGATGTTGCGGTTTCATCAATCTCGCGTTCGCGGCGCGTGCGAAGCCGGGCGCGGCCGGCGCACCGGCGGGGCCGGGAGAATCCACGGCCGTCCCGTCCTGTCCCCGCCGATGTCCGATCCCGCACTCGATGCCCTGTTCCTGCCGCTCGAACAGCGCCAGCTCGCCTGGCCCGACGAGGGCGCGCTGTTCCTGCGCGCACGTCCGGGTGTGCCCACGACCGGTGGTCGCTGGCCGGGCCTGGTCTGCGAACAGAGCTTCAAGCCGCTGCATGCGGCCTTGCAGCGCGCCGGCCTCGATGTGTTGCCAGGCGACGAAGGCGACGTCGTATTGCCGCGCAAGCCGCTGGTGCTGGTGCTGCCGCCGCGCCAGCGCGACGAATCGCGCGCGGTGCTGGCACGCGCGCTGCAGGCCGTGACGCCGGGTGGCTGGGTGCTGGCGAGCGTCGCCAACGACGAGGGCGCGAAGTCCGCGCAGGACGATCTCGCGAAGCTCGCCGGCAACATCGGTGCGCTGTCAAAGCACAAATGCCGCGTGTTCTGGGCGCAGGCCGGCGACACTGTGGACACCGCGCTGGTCGACACCTGGTCCACGCTGGACCGCGCGCGCGACGTGCTCGATGGTCGGTTCCAGAGCCGCCCCGGCGTGTTCGCCTGGGACCGCATCGATCCCGCGTCCGCGTTGCTGGCCTCGCACCTGCCGACGACATTGGCCGGGCGCGGCGCCGATCTGGGCGCCGGCTACGGGTATCTGTCGGCGGAACTGCTGCAGCGTTGCCAGGGCATCACCGCGCTGGACGTCTTCGAAGCCGAGGGCCGCGCGCTGACACTGGCGCGCCAGAACCTGGCTGCACTCGGCGCAGGCGCGACGCTGGCTTATCACTGGCACGACGTCACCACCGGCGTGCCGCAAGGGTATGACGTCATCGTCAGCAATCCGCCGTTCCATGCGCATGGCCGTGAGGGCCGGCCCGATATCGGCCGTGCGTTCATCGGCGCTGCCGCGGTCGCGTTGAAGCCCGGCGGTGCGCTGTGGCTGGTCGCCAATCGGCATCTCCCGTACGAGGACGTGCTCGATGCGCGGTTCGGCGAGGTCAACGAGGTGGCGTCCAGTGGCGCGTTCAAGGTGATCCACGCGGTGCGCGCACGCGCGACCCCGGCGAGGCACCGCGCATGAAGCTGGTCAAACTGCTCGCCAATCTGGGCTACGGCAGCCGCAAGCAGGTGACGTGGATGTTTCGCGAAGGCCGGGTGACCGATGCGGCCGGAGACGTGCTGTACGCCGACGACCAGGTCGGCCACGACGATGTGCGTGTCGACGGCGAGCCGCTGGATCCGCCGCAGGGCCTGACCCTGATGCTGCACAAGCCGGCCGGCTACACGTGCTCGAACAAGGACATCGGCCGCCTCGTCTATGACCTGCTGCCGCCGCGTTTCCGGCTGCGCTCGCCGGCGCTGTCGAGTGTCGGCCGGCTCGATCGCGAGACCAGCGGCCTGCTGCTGTTCACCGATGACGGCCAGCTGCTGCACCGGATCATCTCGCCGAAGGCTGCACTGCCGAAGGTCTACGAGGCCACGCTGGCCGAGCCGTTGCGCGGCAACGAGGCCGTGCTGTTCGCCAGCGGCGCGATGCTGCTGGAGTCGGAGACCACGCCGCTCAAACCCGCAGTGCTCGAGGTGCTGGCTCCGACCCAGGCGCGACTGACGATCACCGAAGGCCGCTACCACCAGGTGCGGCGCATGTTCGCCGCGGTCGGCAATCACGTCGCGGCGCTGCACCGCAGCCGCGTCGGCGGGTTGTCGCTGGGCGATCTGCCGGAAGGCGAATGGCGCGCGCTCGATGCAGGCGATATCGCGACGCTGATGGCGGCCCATGACTGAGGTCGCGCCACTGCCGTTCCGGCCTGCGGCGGTGATCTTCGACATGGACGGCCTGCTGCTCGACAGCGAGCGCGCGATTCTCGACTCGTTGCGCGCCGCGGCGCTGGATCATCGCTTGGACATCGATCCGGACTGGTGGCTGTGTTTAATCGGCCACACCGACGCAGTCTGCCGTGCGCGCCTGGGCCGGCACATCGGCGAGAGTCCGGCCACGGCGCTGCTTGACGACGGCCATGCGCGTTATGTCGCGATCGCCGAGGCCGGCCTGCCGCATCGACCGGGCGTCGTCGCCTTGCTGGAGTTGCTCGTCACGCACGCCATGCCCCGTGCGGTCGCGACCTCGACGCGGTCGCCGCTGGCGCAGCGCAAGCTGGCAGCAGCGGGACTTCTCGCGTATTTCGACGAGGTCTGCACCAGCAGCGATGTCGCGCAGCCCAAGCCCGCGCCGGATGTCTATCTGCTCGCTGCCGAACGTCTCGGTGTGCCACCGTCGCAGTGTCTGGTGCTGGAGGACTCGCCGACCGGCGTGCGCGCCGCGCTCGCTGCAGGCATGACCGCGGTGCAAGTGCCGGATCTGCTGGCACCGGACGATGAGGCGCGCGCGCTCGGGCATCGCATCGTTGGGTCGCTCGATGAGGCGCAGGCGCTGATCGCCCCGTGGTTGTCGACAGCGACGGCAGGCTGACCGGTTCAACATGGGTGGGTGTCGGTGGCACTTCGCCCACGAAGCGCACCTGATTGGACCGAAGGTCGCGTAGCGCACCGCGAACACCCGTCACCCACGCATGCCTGCGGCCAACCGCGCGAGTACCCGGAGGCGATCGGTCGCCGATCAGTCGTGCTCGCCGGTGTGGTCGAGCATGTCACGCAGCATGTCCTGCACATGGGCGTCGTCGGCCTCGTACAGCACCTGCCGCGCCTGACGCTCGCCACGCACCAGCCGCGCGCCGCGCAGCAGGCGCAGGTGATGGCTCACCAGCGGCTGTGAAGCACCGGTGCGACGCGCGATCTCGCCGACCGCGACCGGGCCGTCGAGACAGGTCAGCAGCACGCGCAGACGCGTGGGATCGCCGAGCAGCTTGAAGGTCTCGGCGAGGATCGCCAGGCGCGCATCGTCGACAGCGGTCATCGCGCGGAGCCGGACACGTGCGGCCCGTCGTGCGTGTGGTCGGGCCTGTCCCCGTGATCGTAGTGATGTGCGTGATCGTGCACATGTGCGTCGCCGCGGCGCGGCGTTTCCAGCGCGCACGGCGCCTGCGGCCTGTGCACGACCTCGACGGTCGCATGCCCGATCGCGAAGCGCTCGGCGAGTGCGCGCTTGACCGCGGGCACGACCTGCGCCGGCTCGGCGCCATCGGCCAGGGCCAGTTCGAGCGTCGCCAGCACCCGACCGGACGTGATCGACCAGACATGCACGTGGTCCACGGCCGCGACGCCGGGCACGGCGTCGAGCAGATGCCGGCGCAGCACGTCGATGTCGACGTCCGGCGGCGTGCCTTCCATCAGGATGTGGAACGAGCCGCGCAGCAGCGCCCAGGCGCTGCGCAGGATCAGCAGGCAGACCAGCACCGAGAGGATCGGATCGATCGCCATCCAGCCGGTGAAGTGGATCACCAGCGCGGCGACGATCGCCGCGACCGAGCCGAGCAGATCCCCGAGCACGTGCAGCGTGGCGCCCTTGATGTTGACGTGCGACTGGTCGCCGCGGTGCAGGATCCAGAACACCAGACAGTTCACCAGCAGCCCGACCACGGCGACCACCAGCATCGGCCCGGCCAGCACCTCGCCGGGACTGCGCAGGCGCTGGACCGCCTCCCAGACGATCCAGGCGACCAGCGCGAACAGCGTGAGCGCGTTGACCAGCCCGGCCAGCACCTCGAACCGCATGTAGCCGAAGGTGCGCCGGGCGTCCGACGCGCGGCGTCCGATCCGGAACCCCACCCAGGCCAGCAGCAGCGCGGCCGCGTCGGTCAGCATGTGCCCGGCATCGGCGATCAGCGCCAGCGAGCCCGACAGCACCCCGCCGACGACCTCGACCAGCATGAAACCCGCGGTCAGCACGAAGCCGGTCAGCACCACGCGTTCGTTGGTCGACGAGACCGGCGGGGCATGGCTGTGGCCGTGCGCATGGTCGTGCTCGTGATGATGGTGGTCCGGCATCGGGTGGCGTCCGAACGGGTGAGCGGGAATGCCAACATATAAACATATTTTTATATCGATCGCCGTGCGGCGTCTTCCAGGAACGCCCGGCCCCTGCGCGCCCGGCTCACCGGCCTGCGCTAGGCTGTCGGTCCGATTGCGTCAGGATGCGCGAAGGATCGGTAATGACGACAGGGACTCGTTCGGATCGTGGCCGGATGGCCGGGCACCGGTGGAGCAGCTTGAGACGGGCGGCGCGCGCGTGGCGGCTCGCTCTTCCCCTCATCGCTGCAAGCGTGTTGACCGCGTGTGTACTCGCAGTGCCTTCGACCGACACCGCGGGCGAACGCGCCGCTGCGGCGCGCGCCTTCGACGACCCCAAGGCGCAGGCGCTGGCGGTCGCAGCGGCGACGGGGAATGCCGACGCCGTGCGGCGGTTGATGCGCGACGAAGGCGTCGATCCCGACGGGATCTTCTGGGGATCGAACGCAGGCACGCCGCTGCTGGCGTGGCCGATCTATCGGGGGAATCCCGATGGGCTGCGCGCGATGCTGGAGAACGGGGCCGATCCGAATGTCGTAAAGCCGTATCAGACCCGGGATCGTGGAATCAGAAACAATTCCAACGCGATGGTCTGGGCGGCCGAGCAGGAAGACCCTGTCTATCTACAGACTCTGCTGGATCATGGCGGTGATCCCGATACGCGCAATGCCAACAATGAGGCCTTGCTGTTCCACGCGCTGATCAAGCAGAACAAATGGCGCAATGTGCAGGTGCTTGTCGAGCGCGGCGCCGACGTGAATGTCCTCGCCGGAATGGGCGGCACGATCATGGGCCATTACGCCTCGAGCGGCGAATTCTCGAAGGTGCACTGGCTGCTTGAGCACGGCGCCGATCCGAGTCTCGATTATGCCTACGGTGAACCAGTGCGATCGCCCGACTCGCATACGATCGAAGGCGTTTTCTGGCATCCGGGAGATCCCGATGACCCGAGCTGGCAGATCGCCTGCCAGCGCTGGCTGCTGGCGCGCGGCATCGCACGTCCGCCGATGCCCGAGCAGTACCGAAGGATGCGACAGACGTTCGGCTTTCCGCATGAGGAAGACCGGATCCCCCTACCCGACATGGACGACACGGGAGACGCGACATGACGTCACGACACGAAGCAGGGCAACGGCTGCTGTCCGAATTGCGGACAAGCGCGACAGACGAAGCCGCCGACACCGCCGCACGCCTGCAGGCGGACTACCACGCGCGGGAGATGGCGCTGCTGTCCCAGGACAGCTACGACGCGGCGCGGCAGGCTGGAGCTCCGCCGCGGGGTTGGTTTCGTGCGACTGCCGACCTCGGCGCGCTGCGCGCTGCGCTTCCGGGACTCTCTATGACGGATGACCAGCTCCGAGATCTGCTTGCGCCGGAGAGATCCGGATTTCGCGCCGAAATCTATCTGCCCGACCCTGCGGTGTTGGGGCCGGGCTACAAGCCGACGGTGGTCTTCAAGGGCTCGACCGGGGCGGTCATGGAGAACGGAGTGCTGCGTGAGACTGCGAGGGAGGATTTTCTTGGGAACAATCTCCCGCAATCACTTGGCTTGCAGACCGACTACTACGATCGTGCGATGCGGCTCGCGGTGACGTTGCGGGCGCAGGGCATCGAATTCGATCTCGCCGGCCACAGTCTCGGCGGCGGCATGGCCTCCGCCGCGGCTGCGGTCACCGGCATGCGCGCGGTCACCTTCAATGCCGCAGGCCTGCATCCGGCGACCGCGGGCGACTTCGCGCGCGAGCGCGGCCTGCCGCTGTACGACCCACGCGAGACCGTCACCGCCTGGCAGGTGCAGGGCGACCTGCTCAATGACGGCGTGCAGACCGAGCTGCGCGGCATGAGCGATCTGCAGCGCATGCGGATGGACATCCTGTTGACCAACACCGTCGACGCCATGCGCAGAACCCCGGCAGGGCGCGACTATCTCGAAGCCCGTCTGGTGGGTGCGGTGCCCGAAACCTCACAGCCGGCCGTCCGCGCCTTCCTCGACCGTCTGCAGGCGGGCGACACGGCGCAGCTGATCCGGGATCTGCCGGAAGCGGCGGGCGTGCGCAGGCCGGCGCTGGTCGCGATGACCGAGGACGCGCGGGCGCTCGTCGAGCGCGAGGACCGTGCCTCGCTGGGTGAACTGCAGCAATTGGGTGGCCCGGTGCTGACTGTGCTCGCGCTGGGTGCGCGCGGCGCCAATACCGGCGCCATCGTCGGCCAGGCCGTGGCCGACGGCGGGCGCATGGCCGCACTCGGGATCGAAGGGGCCGGCGATGCCACCCGCTCGGCCCTGGGCGTGAGCGGATTGCACCTGGAGCGGACGTCCCGGGGTGCCGGGCTGGCGCTCCAGCACGGCGCGCTGGGCCTGGGTGAATTCGGCGCACAGGCGCGGATGACGGGCGCGCGGGCCGAGGCCGCCCTCGATCATGCCCAGGGCTGGGCGCAGTCGACCGCCGCGCAGGCGCCGGGCGGCCTGCTGCGCACGCTGGGGCAGGCCACGGGCACGGTGTCCGGCGGATGGCGCGAGAATTTCGAGGCGCGCGCGGAGCGCGTCGAAGCAGCGGGAGAGGCGGCGCGTGAGCGCGGTCGCGCCGACGGCCAAGCCGCGATCGAACGGGGCGGGCACGACGCGCAGGCCCGCCGCGCGCTGGCGGGTGAGGTGGGCGGGCACCTGCGTACCGGGACCGAAGCGACCGGCGCACGGGCGCACGGCCAGCTGGTCTACGTCGGCGATCGGCTCGATGCTGGCCTCGAGGTGGTGGGCGCACGGATCACCTCGACCACCGCGCATGCCCCCACCCTGGGCGCAGGCCTCGGCGGCATCACGGGCGTCCTGTCGGCCGGGGCGTTGACCTTCGATCCGAAGGCGCCACGGGGCATGGCGAACTGGACCGGTGCGATCGAGCTGGTGCGTGAGATGGGGCCAGGCATGGTCGAAGCGGTCGGCCGGCACGGCATGGGCTCGGCGATGATCCCGAGTCTGGACCGCCACATCGCCGAGCAGGAGGCGGCCGCGCGCGCCTTGCTGCAGCGCGGGAACCGCGACGCGCGCGATCTGTCGACGGGTGAGCCGCGCGCGTCCGTGTGGTCCGGGCAGGGCGGGCAGGTGCTCGATCGGCTGCTGTCGGCCGTCCGGTCCGGCGACACCGCGGATGCAACCCGGGCCACGCGCGCGTTGCTCGATACGCCGGAGGCGGCCGCATGGCTGGCCGAAGGGCAGGCGCGTCTGGCGACCCACGCGCGATTCCTGCCGGAGGCCTCCGCGGCGCAGGATCTGCACGCGGCCTCGCCGTCCATCGCTGCCGCGGAGCTGGCCCGTTGATCCGCCGCGCTATACGTGGATGCGGCGGGCAGTGGGCGCCCGCCCTCAGTCCGGCGCGCTGAACACCTGCGCCCAGCCGGCGTGGCCGAGCCGCTCCAGGGTCTGAATGTTGCGGTCGGGAATCGAATCGGGATCCGGAAACGCATCCACCGCGCGTGCCACGCTGTCCTCGCGCAACAGGTGCAGGGTGGGATAGGGCGCCCGGTTGGTGAAGTTGGTGATGTCGTCGGGCGCGGTGCCGGCGAACTGGTAGTCGGGATGGAAGCTGGCGACCTGCAGCACGCCGTCGAGTTCCAGCGCCTCGACCAGCCCATCGGCCTCGTCGAGGAAGTCGTTGTAGTCGAGGAAGTCGCCGAGCACCTGCGGATGCACGATCAAAGTGGTGTCGATCTCCGCCGCGGGCGTGTCGCGCAGGCGCAGCAGTTCCTCGCCCAGTTCCTCCAGGAGCGCCTCGGGCGTGGTCGCATCGCTCAGCACGAAGCGCACCTGGCCCTTGACCAGCACCGCCTTGGCGAAGGGGCACAGGTTCAGCCCGATGACCGCGCGCTCCAGCCACACGCGGGTATCGGCGATCGGATCGGCCGTCCGCTGCATCGCGGTACTCAATCGCGGAAGTTGTCGAACTGCAGCGGCAGCTCGAAATCGGTGCCGCGCAGCAGCGCCATCGCCGCCTGCAGGTCGTCGCGCTTCTTGCCGGTGACGCGCAGCTTGTCGCCGTTGATCTGGCTGTCGACCTTCAGCTTGGCGGTCTTGAGCGTGGTCTGGATCTTCTTCGCGAGATCGCGCTCGATGCCCTGCTTGACGGTCACCGTCTGCCGCGCGCCGGCGAGGTTGGTCTCGATGTCGCCGAATTCGAGGCACTTGATGTCGATCTTCCGCGCGGCCAGGCGCTGGCGCAGGATCTCGGTCATCTGCTGCACCTGGAAATCGCTCGGCGCGGACTGCTTGATCACCGCGTCCTCGAGTTCGAATGCCGCGTCCACGCCCTTGAAGTCGAAGCGCGTGGTGAGCTCGCGGTTGGCCTGGTCGACGGCATTGGTCAGTTCGTGGGTGTCGACTTCCGAGACGATGTCGAAGGAGGGCATGGGGCACCTGCGGTGGGACGAAAGCGCGCAGGGTACCGCACCCGTGGCATGGCCTGTTCCGTCCGTCGCCACGCTGCGCGAACGGTCCCGCGCCGACAATACCCGGCTTCCTGCCAGGAGCCCGCCCCATGCTCGACACCCCTGCCTACGCCGCGGCCGATGCCACCACGCCGCTCGCCCCGACGACGATTCAGCGTCGCGCACCGCGTGCCCGCGAGGTCCTGATCGACATCGCCTATTGCGGCGTCTGCCATACCGACCTGCACCAGGTCCGCGACGAGTGGGGCGGCTCGATCTTCCCGATGGTGCCGGGCCACGAGATCGTCGGCCGCGTGGCCGAGGTCGGCGCGGACGTCACGCGGTTCAAGGTCGGCGATGCCGTCGGCGTCGGCTGCTTCGTCGATTCCTGCCGGTCGTGCGCGCAGTGCGAGGCCGGCGAGGAACAGTTCTGCGAGCAGGGCATGACCAGCACCTACAACGCGATGGAACGCGACGGCAGCGCCCCGACCTACGGCGGCTATTCGACGCGCATCACCGTCGACCAGGACTACGTGCTGCGCGTGCCCGAAGCCCTGCCGCTCGACGCCGCAGCGCCGTTGCTGTGCGCGGGCATCACCACCTATTCGCCGCTGCGCCATTTCGGCGTCAAGGCCGGCGACGCGGTCGCAGTGGTCGGCCTCGGCGGCCTCGGCCACATGGCGGTGAAGTTCGCGGTGGCGATGGGCGCGCGCGTCACCGTGCTCAGCACGTCGGAGTCCAAGCGCGACGACGCGCTGAAGCTCGGCGCGCACGACTTCGCCGCGACGCGTGACCCCGCGACATTCAAGACCCTGGCCAAGACCTTCGACTTCATCGTCGACAGCGTCTCCGCACCGCACGATTACAACGCCTACCTGTCGCTGCTGAAGGTCGACGGCACGATGATCCTGCTCGGCGTGCCCGACCAGCCCGCGCCGGTCGCCGCCGGCTCGCTGATCATGCAGCGCCGTCGCCTGACCGGTTCGCTGATCGGCGGCATCCGCGAAACCCAGGAGATGCTCGACTTCTGCGCCGAGCACGGCATCGTCTCCGACATCGAGATCATCGATATCGCCGACATCAACACCGCCTACGAGCGGATGCTCAAGGGCGACGTGCGCTACCGCTTCGTCATCGACATCGCCACGCTCGGCCGCTGACACCGGGCTGCGACCGTCCCGGCGTCCATGCGAGGATGCCGGGCCGTCCCGGTCGTCTCACTCCATGGCCCGCACCGTCGTCCCGACCCAGCCCCGCGTCGCCGCCATGTGGATGCTGCTGGCGGTGCTCGCGTTCGCGGGCATGGACGCGGGCATGAAATGGATCGCCGAGGATTACCCGGCGTTCCAGGTGGCGGTGTTCCGCAGTCTGTCGACGTTGCCGCTGGTGCTGGGCTGGATCGTGCTGCGCGGCCGCGCGGGCACCTTGTTGCGCATCCACTGGCCGCTGCACCTGCTGCGTGGCGCGCTCGGCGTGGGCATGATCGCCGGCTTCGTCTACGGCCTGGCGCGGATGCCGCTGTCGACCGCCTACGCGATCGTCTTCGTCTCCCCGCTGATGGTGACCGCGCTGGCCGTGCCCCTGCTCGGCGAGAAGGTCGGGCCGCGTCGCTGGACCGCGATCGCGGTCGGTGTCGTCGGTGTGCTGGTGGTGCTGCGGCCCAGCGGCGAGGGCGTCGCGACGCTGGCCGGACTGGCCGTGGTCGGCGGCGCGCTGTGTTACGCCATCGCCTCGATCGCGGTGCGTTCGCTGGCCCAGCGCGACAGCCCCGAGGCCCTGGTGTTCTGGTTTCTCGTGCTGATGGCGCTGTTCGCCGGTGTGCTGGCCTGGCGCGACTGGCAACCCCTGCAGGTCGCGCACCTGTGGGTGCTGGCGCTGATCGGCGTGACCGGCGCGCTGGGACAGGTCGCGTTGACGCATGCGTTCCGTCTGGGCGAGGCCAGCCAGGTCGCGCCGCTCGAGTACACCGCGCTGGTCTGGGTGGTGTTGCTGGATCTGTTCGTCTGGCAGGTGCTGCCCGATGGCATGACCTGGCTGGGCGCCGGCATCATCGTCGCCAGCGGGCTGTACATGTTCCGCCGCGAGCGGGTGGTGGCGGTGCCGCCGTCGCATCGCCCGGACACGACGCCGCCACCCTGACGCCGGCCGCCGTCATCGCGCCGCCCGGGTCGATCGCGGATCATCTTGGGTTCCGCCCAGTGTCCATCGAGCCCGCCGCACCGCCATGCCACTCCTGCTGCTGATCGTCGTCCCCCTGGCGCTGTTCGCGCTGATGCTGCTGCTGTGGCCGCTGGCGTTGTGGAACCGCTACCGCGTCGGTACCTCGCGCCGCCAGCCCCTGCGCTGGCTCACCCGGCTCAATGCGTGGTTGATTCCCGCGTCGGCGGTGCTGTTCCTGGGCGGCATGGCGATCACCCAGCTGTTCGTCGCCCACGCCCTGCCGTATGCCGCGCTCGGCGTGCTCGCGGGGCTCGCGACCGGCGTGCTGGGTTGTGTCCTGACCCGGGTCGAGCATCGGCCGGGCCAGGTCTGGTACACGCCGAACCGCTGGCTGGTGCTGGCGCTGACGCTGATCGTGGTCGCCCGTGTGCTCGGCGCGATCTGGCAGGCCTGGGAGCGCTGGCGCGGCGACCATGCGGTGCTCGCGGCCTGGGGGCCGTTGGGCGAGCCAGCCGGCCTGTTCGCCGTGGCGGGGCTGGTGATCGGCTACCACGCCGCCTACGCGGTGTTGTTGCAGTGGCGACTGGGGCCGTGGCTGCGCTGAGGCAGGCGCAACGTTCGCCGCGTTGAGCATCCCCGCGGCGGGAGAGGCGGGGGCAGGTGGAGGCGCCCGTGATCGGATTCGCATGCCGCGCCTGGACGGCAACGGTGGGAGCCCGCCCGAACACGCACGTACCCGGCGCCCACAACGGCTGGCGTGGCGTGTCGCCATGGCCGCTCACGCCGGCCGGTCGCCGGGACACGAGGCAAGCGGATCACGCAGCGCCCGCTGACGACGCGCGGTGTCCCGTTCGCATTCCGGGCGCCCCGGGGAAGCGACCCTCAAGCACGCGGTGCCAGGCCCAAAAAAAAAGACCCGCCGAAGCGGGTCTTTCCTGGTGCACGACTCTGGAGAGAGAGGTCAGAAGCGCGCGCCGATACCGAAACCGACGGTCCACGGGTCGAGCTTGAGCTCCTGCCCCGTGTTGACGCCCGCCTCGCGCACGTCCGCACGGCTGCGCAGGTAGCGCGCGTCGGCACGGGCGAACCAGGTCGGGGTGATGTTCATGTCGACACCGACCGTGCCGATCGCGCCCTTGGGCGTGGTCAGCGAGACGTGGTTGCCGCCCGGGTTGAGGTCTTCGTTGTCGATGTTGGAGTGGTGATAGCCCAGGCCGACAAACGGGCGGAAGGTGTTGTCCACGTCACCGAAGTGGTACTGGCCGCTCAGCGCCAGCGGACGCTGCTCGACGGTGCCGATCTTCGCGCCGTCGGCGCGGACGCGGTGGTCGAACGAATCCAGCGCGCCCCACAGCTCGGCACTGATGTTGTCGGTGAAGTTGTAGGAGAACGACGCCGTCGGCGCCGGGCCGCCATCGACCTTGATGCCGTCGTTGCGGCCGGTGTCGTTGTTCGGCTGCAGCAGCGTGGCGCCGCCGACGACCGAGAAGCGCTTGCCGGCCGCGGTGTCGCCCTGGGCGAACGAATCCTGCGCGAACGCGACGGGGGCCGCCGCAACGGCGGCGAGCGTGGCGAGGGCCAGGGCATGGGTACGGAACTTCAGCATGGGGATACTCCTCTTCTTTTTGATGTCGACGCCCGCGGCCGGACCGGTGGGTGTCGTGTCGCGGCCGGCGGGGGCCGGGACCGCGACCTCCCTCTGCGGGAAGGCGGGGCCATGCTGACGATCGCTTCCTGAATGCGCGATTGGCGAAATCTGAAGGGATGTGAACTCTTCACCGGGCCATCGGGAACCCGCATGGGGTGTTCAGCGCCGAGGCCGGCACGCCGCGATCCGGTGCACACGTGGCCGGTCGATGCAGTTGAACCCGCCTGGAACGGCGGGAATGCGACGCAGCGTTCTGTTGCGAATTGCCGGTGCGTGGCGTGCCGGGCGTGATCGATCGCACATGGGCCCGCGTCGTGACGCGGATGACACCGGGTGCCGTCATGAGCCCCCATACGCCACACGACAGTTGGCGCGGGGGGAGGCTGGGGCCACAATAGCGGGTCACGACCTGCCCGGAGGGCCGCATGGCCGACCTGAAAGAAGCGCGCGTTCCCGATATTGGCGGGTATGACGATGTCCCGGTGATCGAGGTGCTCGTCGCCGTCGGCGATACCGTCGAGGCCGACCAGGGGCTGGTCACGCTCGAATCGGACAAGGCCACGATGGAAGTGCCGGCACCGTTCGCGGGCGTGATCAAGGAACTGAAGGTCAAGGTCGGCGACACCCTGTCGGAAGGCGGCGTGGTCGCGATCATCGAAGCCGAGGGCGGCGACGCCCAGGCCGAAGCGCCCGCGAAGACGGAAGCCCCGAAGGCTGCCGAAAAGCCGGTCGCCGAGAAAGCCGCGCCGGCCTCGAACACCGAGGCGCCGAAGGCGAAGTCCGGCGGTGGTGGCGCGCAGGAATCGAAGGTGCCGGACATCGGCGGCTACGACGACGTGCCGGTGATCGAAGTGCTGGTCGCGGTCGGCGACACGGTCGAGAAGGACCAGGGCCTGATCACGCTGGAATCGGACAAGGCCACGATGGAAGTGCCGGCCGCGGTCGCCGGCGTCATCAAGGAACTCAAGGTCAAGGTCGGTGACACGCTGTCGGAAGGCGCCGTGGTCGCGATCATCGAGGCTGCGGGCGATGCACCTGCCGCGGCGTCCGCACCGGCCGCTGCGCCGGCCAAGGGCACCGATGACAACACGGTCGAGCCGGTGGCGGCGCAGGCCAAGCCCGACAAGATCGCCGAAGCCTCGATCGAGCATCGCGTGCCGGGCAGCGGCAACCCGCCGGTGCGGTTCGATGCCGATGCGATCCTGCCCGACAAGGTGCCGTATGCCAGCCCCGCGGTGCGCCTGTTCGCACGCGAACTCGGCGTCGACCTGCTGCAGCTCAAGGGCAGTGCCAAGGGCGGCCGCATCATCCGCGAGGACGTGCAGGCCTTCGTCAAGAACGCCCTGCAGAACGGCGGCGGCAAGACGGCATCCGGTGCGCCGGCGTCCGCGGGCGGCGGTCTCAACCTGCTGCCGTGGCCGAAGGTCGATTTCGCCAAGTTCGGCGAGATCGAGGTCCAGGAACTGGGCCGCATCCAGAAGATCTCGGCGGCGAACCTCGCCCGCAACTGGGCGATGATTCCGCACGTCACCCAGCACGACGATGCCGACATCACCGATCTCGAAGCGCTGCGCGTGCAGCTCAACAAGGAAAACGAGAAGGCCGGCGTGAAGCTGACCATGCTCGCATTCCTGATCAAGGCCTCGGTCGCGGTGCTCAAGCAGTACCCGCGCTTCAACAGCTCGCTCGACGCGTCCGGCGAGAATCTCACGCTCAAGAAGTACTTCCACATCGGTTTCGCCGCCGACACTCCGAATGGCCTGGTCGTCCCGGTGATCCGCGACGCCGACAAGAAGGGCGTCATGGAAATCTCGCAGGAGATGTCCGCGCTGGCGAAGAAGGCACGCGACGGCAAGCTCGGCCCGGCCGACATGCAGGGCGGCTGCTTCTCGATCAGCTCGCTCGGCGGCATCGGCGGCACCAGCTTCACCCCGATCGTCAACGCACCCGAAGTCGCGATCCTCGGCGTGTCGAAGTCGGCGATGAAGCCGGTCTGGGACGGCAAGGCCTTCCAGCCGCGCCTGACCCTGCCGCTGTCACTGTCCTACGACCACCGCGTCATCGACGGCGCCGCGGCTGCGCGCTTCACCGCGACGCTGGCGCAACTGCTCGGCGACATGCGCCGGGTGCTGCTGTAAGCGGCCGGGCGGCGGCATGAGCGAGCAAGCGCCCACGCGCGAGCGGGCGCGGCTGACGCTGCGTCATGCCGGCATCGCCGACATCCCGGCGATCGTCGCGCTCAGCGAGCGTGTCTACGGGCCGGACAGCGGCTACACGGCCGAAATGCTGACCGGGCAGATCGCGCAGTTTCCGCAGGGCGTGTTCGTCGCGTTCTACGACGATGTCGCGGTCGGCTACTGCGCGACGTTCCGCATTGACGAGCGCACGGCGATGGCGCCGCACCGCTGGCTGGAGATTTCCGGCGGCGGTTACGCCTCGCGCCACCTGTCGACCGGTGACTGGCTGTACGGCATGGAGGTTTGCGTGGATCCCGCGAATCGCGGGCTGCGCATCGGTCGGCGTCTGTACGAACTGCGCAAGCGGCTGTGCCAGGAACTCGGGCTCAAGGGAATCGTGTTCGGCGGTCGCCTGCCGGGCTACGGCCGGCGTGCGAAGAAGTTCGGCAACGACGTCACCGCCTACGTCGAGGCCGTCTGTGCCGGGCGCCTGCGTGATCGCGCGCTGAGCTTCCAGTTGCGCAACGGCTTCGAACTGATCGGCGTGCTGCCGGGCTACCTGCCCAGCGATACCGAGTCGCGCGGCAATGCCGCGCACCTGGTGTGGCGCAACCCGAAGATCGACGCGCGCGCCGACGCCCGCCCGTCCGCGCGCCCGCTGCCCGAATCGGTGCGTGTGGCGACGGTGCAGTACCAGCAGCGCCGCGTGGCCTCGTTCGAGGAGTTCGCCACCCAGGTCGAATACTTCGTCGACATCGCCGCTGACTACCGCGCCGATTTCGTGGTGTTCCCCGAGCTGTTCACGCTGCAGCTGCTGTCGGTGGAGAACAAGCCGCTGTCGCCGGTCGATTCGCTGCTCGCGCTGACCGGCTACACCGAGCGCTTCGCGCAGCTGCTGTGCGAACTGGCGGTGCGCCACAACATCAACATCATCGGCGGCTCGCATCCCACGCGCACCGGCGACGAGACCGATCCGCGCGTACGCAACATCTGCTACGTCGCGTTGCGCGACGGCTCGCTGCACACCCGCGACAAGCTGCATCCCACGCCCAACGAGCGCACCTGGTGGGGCATCGGCGGCGGCGACAGCGCGCAGGCGATCATCACCGACTGCGGTCCGATCGGCGTCATGATCTGCTACGACAGCGAGTTCCCCGAGCTCGGCCGGCACCTGGTCGACCAGGGCGCGATGATCCTGTTCGTGCCGTTCTGCACCGACACCCGCGAAGGCTATCTGCGCGTGCGCTACTGCTCGCAGGCGCGCGCGGTGGAGAACCAGTGCTACGTCGTGCTGTCGGGCAACGTCGGCAACCTGCCGGGCGTCAACAACTTCGACATCCAGTACGCGCAGAGCTGCATCCTGACGCCCTGCGATTTCCCGTTCGCGCGCGACGGCGTGGCTGCCGATACGACGCCGAACGTCGAGCAGGTCGCGTTCGCCGACCTGCGCCTCAATGATCTGACCGTGGCCCGCAACGACGGCACCGTGCAGAACCTCAACGACCGCCGCCATGACCTGTATGCGCTGACCTGGGCCCGTCGCCCGGCGTCGCGGGTGACGCGGTCCGACCCCATGCAACAGAGCCCGGAGAATCCGTGATGGCCAAGACCTTCGAAGTGACAGTCCCCGACATCGGCGGCTACGACGACGTGCCGGTGATCGAAGTGCTGGTCGTGGTCGGCGACACCGTCGCCAAGGATCAGAGCCTGGTCACGCTGGAGTCGGACAAGGCGACGATGGAAGTGCCGTCGACGGCGGCCGGCGTGATCAAGGACCTCAAGGTCAAGGTCGGCGACACGCTGTCGGAAGGCAGCGTGGTCGCGGTGATCGAGGCCGAAGGCGAGGGCGATGCGCCTGCCGCCGATGCCAAGGCAGCCACGCCTGAAAAGAAAGAAGAAACCCCGGCGAAGAAGAGCGACGCTCCCGGCAGCAATCCGCCGGTCGCGCGTTCGCACGCTGCGCCCGCCGAGCCGGAGGCGGTCAAGGCTGCACCGGCGTCGGGCCGCCAGGCCGATGTCGAATGCCGCATCGTCGTGCTCGGCTCCGGCCCCGGCGGCTACACCGCTGCCTTCCGCGCTGCCGATCTCGGCCTCGACACCGTACTGATCGAACGCTACGAGACGCTCGGCGGCGTCTGCCTCAATGTCGGCTGCATTCCGTCGAAGGCGCTGTTGCACGCGGCCGAGGTCATCGACCAGGCCAAGCACGCCAGCGACTACGGCGTCGATTTCGGTGCGCCGACGATCGCCCTCGACAAGCTGCGCGGCTACAAGGAAAAGGTCGTCGGCCAGCTGACCAAGGGCCTGACCGGCATGGCCAAGCAGCGCAAGGTGCGCGTGGTCACCGGCGAAGGTCTGTTCGTGTCGCCGAACGAGATCGAGGTCACCGGCAGTGACGGCAAGACGCAACTCGTGCGCTTCGAGCAGTGCATCATCGCCGCCGGCTCGCAGGCGCTGAAGCTGCCCGGCTTCCCGTGGGACGACCCGCGCGTGATGGATTCGACCGACGCGCTGGAGCTCGCTGAAACGCCGAAGAAGCTGCTCGTCGTCGGCGGCGGCATCATCGGGCTCGAGATGGCGACGGTCTATCACGCGCTCGGCTCCGAGGTGACGGTCGTCGAACTCGCCGACCAGCTGATGCCCGGCGCCGACAAGGATCTGGTCAAGCCGCTCGCCGACCGACTGAAGAAGCAGGGCGTGTCCGCGCATCTGAAGACCAAGGTCGTCGAGGCCAAGGCCGCGAAGACCGGCATCGACGTGACGTTCGAAGGCGAGAGCATTCCGGACACGAAGACCTTCGATCGTGTGCTGGTGGCCGTGGGCCGCACGCCCAACGGCGGCAAGATCGCCGCCGACAAGGCGGGCGTGCGCGTATCCGAGCGCGGCTTCATCGCGGTGGACGCGCAGATGCGCACCAACGTGCCGCACATCTTCGCGATCGGCGATCTGGTCGGTCAGCCGATGCTGGCGCACAAGGCCACGCACGAGGGCAAGCTCGCGGCCGAAGTCGCCGCCGGCGAGAAGAAGGAGTGGGTGGCGCGGGTAATTCCGTCGGTCGCTTACACCGATCCGGAAATCGCCTGGGTCGGCATCACCGAGACCGAGGCCAAGGCCAAGGGCCTGAAGGTCGGCGTCGGCAAGTTCCCGTGGGCGGCCAGCGGTCGCGCGATCGGCATCGGTCGTACCGAGGGCTTCACCAAGCTGATCTTCGACGAGGCCACGCACCGCATCGTCGGTGCCGGCATCGTCGGCGTGCATGCGGGTGATCTGATCGCAGAGGCAGGCCTGGCGATCGAGATGGGCGCGGAAGTCGCCGACATCGGCCACACCATCCATCCGCATCCCACGCTCAGCGAATCGGTGGCGATGGCGGCCGAAGTGTTCGACGGCACGATCACCGATCTGTACATCCCGAAGAAGAAGTAGGCACGGCGGATCGGCGTCCCGTAGGCGCGCGCTTGCGCGCGATGGGCGCGCCGGGGAATGCCTCATCGCGTGCGTGCGAGCGTGCTTGCACGCCTGCCGCGCCAGACCGAAAAAAAGCCCCGGCATGCCGGGGCTTTTTCATGCGGATCCACACGCCCTTGAAGGCGCGCGGACCGGCCGCGACTCAGAAGCGGAACGTCACGCCGGCCATCGGGCCGTGGACCTTCAGATCGCCCGTGACCTTGCCCGCGTACGGGAACGGACCGGCGTCGATGCCCGACGGCGCGCGCGCGGTGCCGCGGTACTCGTCCGACAGCTTCAGGCGGAACCAGTCGTAACCGGCGTGGATGCCGATGCGCTCGCTGACCATGTACTCGACCAGCAGGCCGCCACGCTCGAAGTGGCCGCGCTCGTCGAGGAAGTTGCCCCAGCGGGTGTCGAGGTACTGGGCTTCGAGGCCGACGGTCCAGCGCTCGGCCGGGGTCCAGGTCAGGCGGGTGTGCAGGCCCGGCGAGAAGCCGTCGCGCTCCCAACCCGTGGTCTCGAACTGCGGATCGACGAGATCGGTGCCGGTCGAGCTGCCGTTGGCGTTGGCTTCGAGCTTGGCGTAGGTCACGCCGAGGCCCAGGCCCCACTCGAAGCTCTCGTTCTTGACCACGGCGTACTCGTAGTTGAGGTTCGCCAGGCGGAACGCGAGGCGACCGTCGATGCGGGCACCCGGCACTTCGATGGCGTCGCCGCCGGGAATAATCGTGCCGGTATCGAGCACGTTGCCGCCGTATTCCCAGGTCTCGTTACGGGTGTAGTCGTAGAAGTTGCCGACCAGGGCCTGACGTTCGCTGATGCGGAAGCCGACCGCGCCGCGCGGACGCCATTCGCGGCCGGTGTCGAAGCTTTCGTTGAAGCCGAAGGTGGCATCGTCGGTGCCATCGGTGACCACGCCGGTGCCGGAGAAGCCGAGTTCGGCCTCGGGATTGAACGCGCTCAGGCGCAGGACGAGACGGTCATCGCGGTTCTGCGCCTGGGCCGGCATGGCGACGACGGCCAGTGCGAGGGCGGCGGGAAGGGCGGCAAGGGACAGCGTGCGGAGGGGGAATTGCGGCATCGTGGGGGCGCCAGAGGGTTGGGAACGGGCGGCAATGGTCGGCAAGTTACGGTCTTGTCGACGTGAAGCGACGGTTCTGCGAATGCCTGCAGCGGCGGCGGCCCCGTCATTTTCCCCGCCGCGAATGACCCTTCCGTCCAAAAAAAGAAGCCCTGGCGGCGGCCAGGGCTTCGGGTGGCGATCTGCGTACGGAACCGACGAGGAAAGTGCGGCAGATCGGGCACACCAGATACGACAACGGGCACACCGCCAAGTTCCGGCCTCCGCGCAGGAAAATAATGAATACGCGCGCTGCCGGATCACGCCAGCGCGGGTCGTGACGGCGCCGGGCGGGCCGGGACGTCCGCCAGTTGTCCCGTGGGAGACACCGCTGCTATACTTTTGCGGCTCGACGGGGCCGTTTCGATGGCCTCGCGACCCTCCAACGACCCAGGATCCTGATGTGTTGACGTCCGTCGCTGCGGGTCGGCGACTGGCACAGCGCGCAATCGCCTGGCAGGCGGTCGCGATCGCCGTGACGGCGCTGGCCTTTCTCGCGAAAGGCGCGGTCTGGTCGCTGGCCGCCGGGCTCGGCGGTGCGGCCATCGCGGTCGGCGGCTGGTTGTCGAGCGTGATCGCGCTCGGGGGTGGGGTCAATCCTTCGGGCGGCGCGCTGGCGCGTCTGCTCGCGGGTGTGGCGCTGAAGTGGGTCGTGGTGGTGGCAGTGCTGTTGCTGGGTGTGGGAGCCGCGGGACTTCCGCCGGTGCCGATGCTCGCCGGTGTCGTCGTCGCGCTCGTCGCACAGTTGATCGCGATGGCCTCCGGCCACGCACCGAATCGTTAACAGGCAGGATTCCAGAGCTATGGCGGCTGACGCGGAACTCACCCCAACCAGCTACATCCAGCATCACCTGCAGAACCTGACGTTCTCGACGGGCGAGGGTGGCTTCTGGACCCTGCACCTGGACACCTTCATCACCGCCGTGCTGATGGGCGGCCTGATGGTGCTGATGTTCTGGATGGCCACGCGCAAGGCGACCGCCGGCGTGCCGGGCAAGTGGCAGGCGTTCGTCGAGATCTGCCTCGAATTCGTCGACAAGCAGGCCCGTGACACCTACCACGGGACCAGCAAGCTGGTGACGCCGATCGCGATCACCCTGTTCTTCTGGATCCTGCTGATGAATCTGCTGAAGATGATTCCGGCGGATTTCATCGCCAAGCCGCTCGAACTGATGGGCGTGGGCTACTGGAAGCCGGTGCCGACCGCCGACGTCAACGCGACGCTGGGCCTGTCGATCAGCGTGTTCTTCCTGACGGTGTTCTTCGCGCTGCGCGCCAAGGGCGTCGGCGGCCTGACCAAGGAATTCCTGTTCGCGCCGTTCGGCAAGTGGATGGTGCCGTTCAACCTGATCCTCAACATCGTCGAATGGCTGAGCAAGCCGATTTCGCTGGCGATGCGACTGTTCGGCAACATGTTCGGCGGCGAGATCGTCTTCCTGCTGATCTGGGTGCTCGGCGGTGCCGGCATCCTCGGCATGCTCGGCGGCGGCGTGCTCGGCCTGGGCTGGATGCTGTTCCACCTGCTGGTGATTCCGCTGCAGGCCTTCATCTTCATGATGCTGTCGATCGTCTACCTCAGCCTGGCCGAGGACGACCACTGACCGGCAGCACCGCGCGACCCGCTTCCGTTCCACCCTTCCCGCTTCATCCTTAACACTGCAATCCGTTCCGGAGAAAACAATGGAAATCGCACTGACCTCGTTCGCCCAGATCCAGGCTTCGACCGTTCTCGCCATCGGCATCATGATCGGCCTGGCCGCGCTGGGCGCGGGTCTGGGTCTGGCCATCATGGCCGGCAAGTTCCTCGAGTCGGCCGCGCGCCAGCCGGAGCTGATCCCGGTGCTGCAGGTCCGCATGTTCATCACCGCCGGCCTGATCGACGCCGCGTTCATCATCTCGGTCGCAGTCGGCCTGCTGTTCGCGTTCGCGTCGCCGTTCATCGGCCCGGTCGCTGCACAGATCGGCGGCTGATCCACGCCCGGCGTATCCACGGTGCGGTCCATGCCCGGCATGACCGCACCGCTGGATGACAGGGGGCATGTCCGCATGCCCGACCCTTCACGACAGGCAGTCCCACGACCATGAGCCTCAATCTCACCCTGCTAGCCCAGGCCCTGGCCTTCGCCGCGCTGATCTGGATCATCGCGACCAAGATCTGGCCGCCGCTGCTCAACGCCATCGAAGAGCGCCAGAAGAAGATCGCCGAAGGTCTGGCCGCCGCCGACAACAGCCAGCGTGCGCTGGCCCAGGCGCAGGAAACCGCCAACGAGGAACTCAAGGCCGCGCGTGCGAAGGCCAACGAGATCATCGAGCAGGCGCACCAGCGCGCCAACCAGCTCGTCGAGGCCGCCAAGGCCGAGGCGGTGACCGAAGGCCTGCGCCAGAAGGCGCTGTTCGATGCCGAACTCCAGGCCTCCGCCACGCGGGCCCGTGAGGACCTGCGTCGCCAGGTCTCGATGCTGGCCGTCACCGGCGCCGAGCGTCTGCTCAAGCGCGAGATCGATGCCAACGCCCACAAGGCGCTGCTCGACGAACTCGCTGCGGAGATCTGAGCCCGATGAGCCAGGCCATGACGATCGCCCGCCCGTACGCCCGTGCCGCGTTCGCGATCGCTCGCGACGACGGCCAGTTCGCGGCCTGGTCCGACGCGCTGGCATTCGCCGCGCGCGTCGCGGCCGATCCGCAGGCGGCCGCGCTGCTCGGCCACCCGGCGCTGTCGCATGACGACGCGGTCGCGCTGGTCGCGCCCGACGGCGCCGGCGACAAGCTCGCCGGCTTCCTGGCCTTGCTCGCGGAGAACGGCCGTCTCGCCGCGCTGCCCGAGATCGCCGGTCTCTACGAGGAACTGCGTGCCGAAGCCGAGCACGTCGTGCTCGCCAAGGTGACGTCGGCCTCGGCGCTGCCCGAAGCCGAGGTCGAGCAGATCCGCGCCGCGCTCAAGCGCCGGTTCGGCCGCGAGGTGCAGGTCGAGACCGCGATCGACGAGCGGCTGATCGGCGGCGCGGTGATCGCGGCCGGTGACGTGGTGATCGACGGCTCGCTCAAGGGCAAGCTGGCGCGCCTGCAGTCCGCTCTGACGCACTGACACGATTTTCAATTGCAACGTCGGCGGCAACGCCGGCTCAAGGGAACCCCCGATGGCTACCACGCAACTCAATCCTTCCGAGATCAGCGAGCTGATCAAGACCCGTATCGAGAAGGTCAAGCTGAGCGCCGAATCGCGCAACGAAGGCACCGTGACCTCGGTCGCCGACGGCATCGTGCGCATCCACGGCATCGCCGACGTGATGCAGGGCGAAATGATCGAGCTGCCGAACAACACGTTCGCGCTGGCCCTCAACCTCGAGCGCGACTCGGTCGGCGCCGTGGTGCTGGGCGATTACGAGCAGCTGCGCGAAGGCGACGTGGCCAAGACCACCGGCCGCATCCTCGAAGTGCCGGTCGGCCCGGAGATGCTGGGCCGCGTGGTCAACGCACTCGGTGAGCCGATCGACGGCAAGGGCCCGATCGACGCCAAGCTGACCGCGCCGGTGGAGCGCGTCGCGCCGGGCGTGATCTGGCGCAAGTCGGTCGACCAGCCGGTGCAGACCGGCTACAAGTCGGTCGACGCGATGATCCCGATCGGCCGTGGCCAGCGCGAGCTGGTCATCGGCGACCGCCAGACCGGCAAGACCGCACTGGCGATCGACGCGGTGATCAACCAGAAGTCGACCGGCATCAAGTGCGTCTACGTCGCGATCGGCCAGAAGGCCTCGACCGTCGCCAACATCGTGCGCAAGCTCGAAGAGAACGGCGCGCTGGCACACACCGTCGTCGTCGCCGCGACCGCGTCCGAGTCGGCCGCGATGCAGTACATCAGCGCTTACTCCGGCTGCACGATGGGCGAGTACTTCATGGACCGCGGCCAGGACGCGCTGATCGTGTACGACGATCTGTCCAAGCAGGCCGTCGCCTACCGCCAGATTTCGCTGCTGCTCAAGCGTCCGCCGGGCCGTGAAGCCTATCCGGGCGACGTGTTCTATCTGCACTCCCGCCTGCTCGAGCGCGCCGCGCGCGTGTCCGAGGAATACGTCGAGAAGTTCACCAACGGTGAGGTCAAGGGCCAGACCGGTTCGCTGACCGCGCTGCCGATCATCGAGACCCAGGCCGGCGACGTTTCGGCGTTCGTGCCGACCAACGTGATCTCGATCACCGACGGCCAGATCTTCCTGGAGACCGACCTGTTCAACGCCGGCATCCGTCCGGCCGTGAACGCCGGTATCTCGGTGTCGCGCGTCGGTGGTTCGGCGCAGACCAAGATCATCAAGAAGCTTTCGGGCGGCATCCGCATCTCGCTGGCCCAGTACCGTGAGCTGGCGGCGTTCGCGCAGTTCGCGTCGGACCTCGACGAAGCCACCCGCAAGCAGCTCGAGCGCGGCCAGCGCGTGACCGAGCTGATGAAGCAGAAGCAGTACGCGCCGATGTCGGTCGCGCACCAGGCGCTGACGATCTACGCCGTCAACGAGGGCTTCCTCGACGACGTGCCGGTCGCCAAGCTGCTGGCGTTCGAAGCCGGTCTGCACGCGCACTTCGACAACACCGATGGCGCGCTGGTCGAGAAGATCAACGCCTCCGGCGCCTGGAACGACGAGATCGAAGCGGCGTTCAAGAAGGGCATCGGCGAGTTCAAGACCACGGGCTCTTACTGAGCCCGCGAGATTGGATGTTCGGAATTCGGGATTAGGCACATCAGGGCTTCGTGACGGGACTGGATCGCTTTTGCGACTCCCCAATCCCCAATCCCGAATCCCCGCGAGCGGAGCGAGCTAAATGGCCGGCGGCAGAGAAATCAAGACCAAGATCAAGAGCGTGCAGAACACCCGCAAGGTGACGCGTGCGCTGGAAATGGTTTCGGCGTCGAAGATCCGCAAGGCGCAGGACCGCATGAAGGCCTCGCGGCCCTATGCGACCGCGATGAAGCAGCTGATCGGGCACCTCGCGCAGGCGAATTCCGAATTCCAGCATCCCTACCTCGTCGAGCGTGAGGTCAAGCGGGTCGGCTACATCGTCGCCTCGTCGGACCGCGGCCTGGCGGGCGGCTTGAACAACAACCTGTTCCGCAAGCTGCTCGGCGAGATCCGCGCCTGGCAGGAGAAGGGCGTGCAGGTCGACGTGGTCACCATCGGCCAGAAGGCGACGGTGTTCTTCCGCCGGCTCAAGGTGGACATGCTGGCCAGCGTCACCCACATCGGCGACACGCCGGAAGTCGAGCAGCTGGTGGGCATCATCAAGGTGATGCTCGACGGCTACACGGACGGCCGCGTCGACCGTGTGTTCCTGGCCTACAACCACTTCGTCAACACGATGACCCAGAAGGCCAGCTTCGACCAGCTGCTGCCGCTGCCGGCCGCCGAGACCAAGGTGGTCAAGCACGACTGGGACTACATCTACGAGCCGGACGCCGAATCGGTGCTCGCGCACGTGCTGACGCGCTACATCGAATCGCTGGTCTACCAGGCGGTGATGGAGAACGTGGCCTCCGAGCATGCCGCGCGCATGGTCGCGATGAAGGCCGCGAGCGACAACGCCACCAAGCTGATCGACACGCTGAACCTGGTCTACAACAAGGCCCGCCAGGCGGCGATCACCCAGGAAATTTCCGAGATCGTGGGCGGCGCAGCGGCGGTCTGACGACCGCCGACGCATTGGGAATTCGGGATTCGGGATTCGAGCAGGCAGCAGATTGCGCTCTTCCCAATCCCAGGATCCCGAATCCCCATTCCCGACACCAGATTCAACAGACATCAGTGGAGTTACCCAAATGAGTCAGGGCAAGATCGTTCAGATCATCGGCGCGGTCGTCGACATCGAGTTCCCGCGCACCGAGGTGCCGCGCGTTTACGACGCACTGACGGTCGAAGGCACCGCCGTCACGCTGGAAGTGCAGCAGCAGCTCGGCGACGGCATCGTGCGCGCGATCGCGCTCGGCTCGACCGACGGCCTCAAGCGCAACCTGGTCGCCACCAACACCGGCCGCGGCATCGCGGTGCCGGTCGGCGCGGGCACGCTGGGTCGCATCATGGACGTGCTCGGTTCGCCGATCGACGAGGCCGGCGACATCGACGCCGCGACCACGTGGGAAATCCACCGTGACGCCCCGAGCTTCGACGAGCAGGCCTCGGCCACCGAGCTGCTCGAGACCGGCATCAAGGTCATCGACCTGATGTGCCCGTTCGCCAAGGGCGGCAAGGTCGGCCTGTTCGGCGGCGCCGGCGTCGGCAAGACCGTCAACATGATGGAATTGATCAACAACATCGCCAAGGCGCACAGCGGCCTGTCGGTGTTCGCCGGCGTGGGTGAGCGCACCCGCGAGGGCAACGACTTCTATCACGAGATGATCGAGTCGGGCGTCGTCAACATCGACAACCCGAAGGAGTCGAAGGTGGCGATGGTCTACGGCCAGATGAACGAGCCGCCGGGCAACCGTCTGCGCGTCGCGCTGACCGGCCTGACGATGGCCGAGTACTTCCGCGACGAGAAGGACGAGAGCGGCAAGGGCCGCGACGTGCTGTTCTTCGTCGACAACATCTACCGCTACACGCTGGCCGGTACCGAAGTCTCGGCGCTGCTCGGCCGCATGCCGTCGGCGGTGGGTTACCAGCCCACGCTCGCCGAGGAAATGGGCGTGCTGCAGGAGCGCATCACCTCGACGAAGACCGGCTCGATCACCTCGATCCAGGCCGTCTACGTGCCCGCCGACGATTACACCGACCCGTCGCCGGCCACGACCTTCGCCCATCTCGACTCGACCGTCGCCCTGTCGCGCAGCATCGCCTCGCTGGGTATCTACCCGGCGGTCGATCCGCTCGACTCGACCTCGCGCATGATGGATCCGAACGTCATCGGCACCGAGCACTACGACACCGCGCGCCGCGTGCAGTCGACGCTGCAGAAGTACAAGGAGCTCAAGGACATCATCGCGATCCTGGGCATGGACGAGCTGTCGGAAGAAGACAAGCAGGCCGTGTCGCGGGCGCGCAAGATCGAGCGCTTCTTCTCGCAGCCGTTCCACGTCGCCGAGGTGTTCACCGGCTCGCCGGGCAAGTACGTCTCGCTGAAGGACACGATCCGCGGCTTCAAGGGCATCGTCGACGGCGAGTACGACCACCTGCCCGAGCAGGCGTTCTACATGGTCGGCACGATCGACGAGGCCGTCGAGAAGGCGAAGAAGATCACCGCGTAAAGCGGTAATCGGTGATTCGTAATTTGTGATTCGGTGAAGCGGGCAGTGACGGGATCTGAGGGAGTGAGGGCTTCGGCGTTCACGAACCGCGGATCACGAATCACGAATCCCGTTTCCGAGCGAAGCGAGGAAACATGACCACCACCATCCGTTGCGACATCGTCAGCGCCGAGGCCGAGATCTTCCACGGCGAGGCGACCATGGTCGTGGCCACCGGCGAGCTCGGTGAGCTCGGCATCGCGCCGCGCCACGCCCCGCTGATCACCCGCCTCAAGCCGGGCAAGGTCGTCGTCACCCAGCCCAACGGCGAAGTGCTCGACTTCGCGATCGGCGGCGGCATCCTCGAGGTGCAGCCGCAGGTCGTGACGATCCTGGCCGACACCGCGATCCGCGCCGACGACATCGACGAAGCCGCGGTCAAGGCGGTCAAGGACGAAGCCGAGCGCATCCTGGCCGGCCGCGGCGAAGCGATGGACGTCGCCGAGGCGCAGCAGAAGCTCGCCGAGGCCGTGGTCCAGCTGCAGGCACTCGAGCGGCTGCGCAAGACGCTCAAGCACTGACGGCCATACGACCGTGCGTTGCCCGACGACCCCGCTTCGGCGGGGTCGTCGCGTTTCGGGGCACGGTGCGCATGCGGTGCGCTGTGCGCGGAAGCGGTGCACCGCGCGCGCAAGCGCGTTCCTGCAGGACGCGCGGTGTTCCTGTCCTGGATACCGTGTGCTTCTTGTAGGCGCGCACTCGGGCGCGATGGGCATTTCGCGGACGCGCAGGGCGCCGGGTCGATGGGAATGCCGATACCGGCATCCGGCTCCGGTTCAAGGCCGTGCGTGCGTCAGCGCTTGTAGATCCAGTAACGCGAAAGCACGAAACCGACGACGCCCAGCGCGACCTCGATCGCCGGCTTCGCCAGCCAGACCCAGCGCAATCCGAGCACATCGTCGATCTGGGTCAGCGCCCAGGTGCTGAGCAGCGTGGTGCAGACCCACATCGCCATGAAGCGCTGGAACTGGGTCGCGCCGACCGCGGTGCGGTCGCTGGCGAAGGTCCATTTGCCGTTGAGCCAGTAGCCGAGCAGCGCGCCGGTGATGCGCCCCGTGACGTTCGCGGGGGCGACCGGAAGCCCCATGTGGGTGAGGCCCACGACCACGCCCCAGTCGAGCAGCCATTGCAGCAGGCCGACGATCAGATAGTCGCGGCCCTGGCGGCTCAGGCGCAAGCCCGTGCGACCGGGCCGCGGTTCGCGGGAGGAGTGGCGGAAACGCGTCATGGGGCGGCAGGCAGGCCGGGAAAGGGCGCATCCTAATCCGCGCGCCGTTAGAATTTCCTGCATTCCCGTCCGGATGTTCCCATGACCGCTCCGCTGCACGTCGTCATCCTCGCCGCCGGCGAGGGCAAGCGCATGAAATCCTCGCGGCCCAAGGTGCTGCAGCGGATTGCCGGGCGCCCGATGCTGTGGCACGTCATCGAGGCCGCGCGCGCGTTGTCGCCGGCGGGCATCCACGTGGTGCACGGCCATGGCGGCGAACAGGTGCGCGCGGCGTTCGAGGACCAGCCCGACATCGCGTGGGCCGAGCAGGCCGACCAGCTCGGCACGGGCCATGCGGTGCGCCAGGCGATGCCGGGCGTGCCCGACGGTGCGCAGGTGCTCGTGCTGTACGGCGATGTGCCGCTGCTGCGCGCCGAGACGCTGCGCCGCCTGGTCGCGATCGAGGGACGGCTGGCCGTGCTGGCCGCCGAGCTCGACGATCCCACCGGCTACGGCCGCATCGTGCGCGATTCGGAAGGCCACGTCGGCGCGATCGTCGAGCACAAGGACGCGACCGGCGAGCAGCGGCGTATCGCGCTGGTCAATACCGGCATCATCGCCGCCGAAGCGACGGCGCTGAAGCGCTGGCTCGCCAGCCTGTCGGCCGAGAACGCCCAGGGCGAGTACTACCTGACCGACGTCTTCGCGATGGCGGCCGGCGAGTACAGCGCTGCCGAACTGGTGATGGTCGACGATCCGCTCGAAGCCGAGGGCGCGAACGATCCCTGGCAGCTCGCCCAGATCGAGCGCGCCTGGCAGCTGCGCGCGGTACGTGCGCTGTGCCTGCAGGGCGCGCGCGTCGCCGATCCGTCGCGCGTCGACATCCGGGGCGAGGTGATCGTCGGCGCCGATGTGGAGATCGATGTCGACGTCGTCTTCGAAGGGCGGGTGGAGCTGGGCAGCGGCGTGCGCGTGGGCCCGTTCTGCCGGCTCAAGGACGTGGTGCTGGGCGCGGGCACCGAGGTCCGTGCGCATTGCGACGTCGACGGCATCCGCGCCGAGGGTGCGGTGACGATCGGGCCGTTCGCGCGGCTGCGTCCGGGCACCGTGCTCGCCGACGGCGTGCACATCGGCAACTTCGTCGAGACCAAGAACGCCGTGATCGGGGTCGGCAGCAAGGCCAATCACCTCACGTATCTGGGCGATGCCGAGATCGGCGCCGGCAGCAACATCGGCGCGGGCACGATCACGTGCAATTACGACGGCGTGAACAAGTCGAAGACGGTGATCGGCGACCGTGCGTTCATCGGGTCCAACGCCTCACTCGTCGCGCCCGTACGCATCGGCGACGACGCGACGACGGCGGCCGGTTCGGTGATCGTCAACGACGTGCCCGACGGCAAGCTCGCCGTGGCGCGCGGTCGGCAGTCGATCATCCAGGGCTGGACGCGGCCGAAGAAGCGCTGACGCGGCCGCACCGGTCAGGCAAGGGGCAGCACCAGCGAGACGCAGAGGCCGCCGTCCGGTCGGTTGAGCAGGGCGATCCGACCGCCGTGCGCCTCGGCGATCTCGCGCGCGAGCGCGAGGCCGAGGCCCGTGCCGTTGCGTTTGGTGGAATAGAACGGCAGCAGCGCATTCCCGAGCACGGCTTCGTTCATGCCGGCGCCGCGATCCAGGACGTCGAGGCGCCAGCCGTCGGCCGTGCGCCGCACGGCGAGCCTCACGCTTCCGGGCGCGGTTCCGGACTCGTGGGCATTGCGCAGCAGGTTCAACAGCGCCTGTTCCACCTGGCCCGCATCGAAGTGCGCGATGGCGCCCGGGTCGACGTGGCCTTCAATCTCGAATGGCACCTGCGAGGCCAACTGGTCGATGAAGGTCAGCAGCTGGACCGGATCGCGCCGCGGCGCCGGCAGCTTGGCGAACCGGGCGTAGCCGCGGATGAAGCTTTCGAGATGTCGGGCGCGTTCCTCGATCGTGGTCAGCGCTTCGGGCAGCCGCTCGAGTTGTCCGCGGCGCAGCAACTCCGCGCCGGAATGTGCCAGTGACGCGATCGGCGCCAGCGAATTGTTGAGCTCGTGGCTGATCACGCGGATGACCTTCTTCCAGGTCTGCACTTCCTGGCGACGCAGGTCGGTCGTCATCTCGCGCAGCAGCACCAGCTCGTGATGGCGGGCGTTGAGCCGGAACCGGCGACGGGACAGGTGATAGATGTCCTCGGCGTCGCCGTCGCCGACACTGAACATCCCGTCGCCCCCCGCAGCGAACGCCTCGGCCATGCTCGACGGCGCTCCGGCGAGAAGGGTGGCGAACAGTTGCCCTTCCAGTCGCCGTCCACCGCCGAAGGTTTTGCGCGCTGCGATGTTGGCGTGAACGATGCGGCCGCTCGGATCGATCAACAGCATCGCCACAGGCGTGTTCTGGACCATGGTGTCGAGCAGCAGTTCGCGCTGCACCAGCGATTGCCGCTGCGCGCGCAGGGTATCGCCCAGTTCGTTGTGGGCGTCGACGAGCTCGCGCAGCGTGCCGCGCCCCTGCCAGGACAGGCTGAAGCTGTAGTCGCCGTCGCGATAGCTGGTCACCGTGCCGGCGAGTGCACGGAACAACGACTGGGCGGGGGCGATGATCCGCCGCAACGCCCAGACCAGGCTGGGAATCGCCGCAGCGAATGCGACGCCGCCGGCTGTCCAGACCGGCAGCCAGCGCGATAAAAACAGCGCCAGTGCGATCGCCCCTGCCACGTGCAGCAGGGCGACGACGGTCAGGGTCACCGTCAGCGGCAGGCGTTGGTGCCAGGGCATGTCAGCTGCGCGGAATGCCGAGGCGGTCGAGGCGCCGGTACAGCGCCTGGCGTGACAGTCCGAGCTCCGCGGCGGCCTGCGCCAGCACGCCGCCACTGCGTGCGAGTGCGGCTTCGATGTCGGCTCGGCCAGGTTCGTCGGCGACGGGCGCAGGTGCCGCGCCCCGTGCGACCGCCGGCAGGCCCAGGTCGCCCGCGTGGATGCGCGTATCCATCGCCAGCAGTTCGGCACGCTGCATGACATTGCGCAGCTCGCGCACGTTGCCCGGCCAGCCGTGCGCGAGCAGCGCGCGCTCGGCGTCGTCGCCGAGCACCTTGCGCTCGCCGAGGAAGTGCCGCGCCAGTGGCAGGATGTCGCGCGGCCGCTGGCCCAGCGGCGGCAGTCGCAACTCGATGCCGTTGAGGCGGTAGTACAGGTCCTCGCGGAACCGGCCATCGGCGATCATCGCGGACAGGTCGGCATTGGTCGCGCTGACCACGCGCACGTGCACGCTGCGTTCGCGATTGCCGCCGAGGCGCTCGAAGCGGCCGGTCTCCAGGACGCGCAGCAGTTTCACCTGGCCCGATGGTGGCAGCGTGCCGATCTCGTCGAGGAACAGGGTGCCGCCGTCGGCCGCCTCGAACTTGCCTTCGCGTGCACGTGTCGCGCCGGTATAGGCGCCGGGCTCGGCACCGAACAGCTCGGCCTCGATCAGGTCGTGCGGCAACGCGCCGCAATTGAGCGCGACGAACGGGCCGCCGTGGACCGCCGAATTGGCGTGGAGGATCTCGGCGTACTTTTCCTTGCCTGCGCCATTGGGGCCGGTGATCAGCACCGGCAGGTGCGAGCGGGCGACCTGCAGCGCGAGCGACAGCGTCGCTTCGCTGGCGGGGTCGGCGTACACCAGGCCGCGCAGGTCGTGGCCTGAGGCCAGGCGGTCGCGCCGTCCCGCCTCCTCGCGCACACGTGCGGCGAGCTCGCGCCGCGTGGACGCCAGCTCGAGCAGCGTGTTGACGGTCGCCATCAGCTTGCCGTCGTCCCAGGGCTTGCCGAGGTAGTCCGCCGCGCCGGCGCGGATCAGGTCGACGGCGGCCTCGAGGTGTGTCCAGGCCGTCAGCAGGATGACCGGGAGATCGGCATCGATGCCGCGGATGGCATGGAACAGCGCGATGCCTTCCTCGCCCGAGGTGGTGTCGGCATGGAAATTCATGTCCTGCACGACCAGGTCGATGCCCCCCTCGCGTAACCGCGCCAGCCCGCGCTCCGGTCCGTCGGCATGCACGCAATCGAGATCGTGCAGCGAGAACAGCACGGTCAGTGCGGTCGCGACCGCCGGGTTGTCGTCGATGACGAGGATCGTGGGCATGGCGCGATTATGGTCCAAGGCGAAGGCGCATCCGCGGGCCGGGCGCGGACGATGCCGCGCGCGCCGGCATGCACGCGAGAACCGCCAGGCACGATCCGGCAGGCGGGTCGATCGCCCGGCGGTTCACGGCGATCGGCAGTGCGCACATCAGACGCTGCGCGTCGCGACGGCCGGCGGCACCGAGGCCGCGCGCCGTGCGGGCCAGAACACCGCGATCTGCCCGAGCAGCCAGAGCGCCGCCGCCCCGACGGGCAGATAGATCAGCGGCAGTCGCGGCAGTTCGTAGCGCGTCATCAGCAACTGGTTGAGTCCGTAGGCCAGCAGCATGCCGAGGACGATGCCGATCGTCGCGAGCAGGAAGTTCTCGATCTGGAAGTAGCGCACGATCTGGCCGCGGGTCGCGCCGAGCGCGCGCCGGATGCCGATCTGCTTGGTGCGTTGCTGCACCCAGAAGCTGGCCAGGCCGACGATTCCGAGTGCGGTCACCACCAGCAGCGCAATGATCACGGCAACGAGCAGCCAGGCCATCGCGCGATCCTGCCGGTAGTATTTGTCGACGACGTCCTCGAACGTCCCTTCGGCCAGGATCAGCCGGCGCTCGCTGTTGCGCTCCAGCTGCGCCACCGCGGCCCGCAGCACTTCGGTGCGCTGTTCGGGCGATGTGCGCAGGGCGAAGCGTCCCATCGTGACATCGCGCACCGGCAGGATGAGGGTATAGCCGGCCTGGGCTGGCCCGCCGTTGTCGTTCGTGCGGATGAGTCGCTCGACGATGCCGACCACGCGATGCGGCAGGTTGTCGCTGTTCCACGCATAGATGTTCTTGCCCAGAGCGCTCTCGCCGGGAAACAGCTGCTCGGCCGCCTCGCGGCTCAGGATGACCGACGGGATGTTGGCCTTGGCGTTCGGCTCGTTCATGGCCGTCCAGTCCTGGTACTCGTCCGGAGTGAAGTCGCGCCCTTCCACCAGCTGCAATCCGAAGGTGTCGATCACGCCTTCGCCAAGATAGACATTGGCACTGAGGCTCGGCATCGGCTGGTCGGGCCGCAGGTTGATCGAACTGTTCCAGGATGAATTGTCGAACGGCACGTGGTTGATGCTGCTCGCGGCCCGGACGCCGGGAAGTGCGCGCAGGCTGGCCACGTCCTGCCTGACGCGGGCAGCGGCGTCGTCGTCCTTGCCGATGCCGCCGATGTTGATGCGGACGATCTCGGCCTCCGCCAGGCCCGTGGGCCGGTCCATGCGTTGCAGGCGGTTGTCGATCAGAAACACCGCGTTGCAGATGATCGCGCACGCCAGCGCCACTTCGAGCACGATCAGGGCGGCGGCGGTCTTGTGGCGGGCCAACGTGGAAAGGATGGGGCGGATGTCCATGGCGGGCCTCGGTTTCAGCTCGGGTGCCGGGTGATGACCGGCGGATGTGGATGCTGGCGGCGACGCGGCGCGAGGCATGGACCGGCCAGCCTCGACATCGACGTCCCCGATGCGGACGTGGAGCGGATCATTGCGACTTGAGCTGGATCGCCGGCGTGACCTGCATCGCGCGCCATGCGGGCAGAAGTCCGGCCAGCAGGCTGGCACCGATCGCGAGCAGGAACGTGGTCAGCAGCATCTCGACATCCATGTGCGCCAGCGCGGCGTAGTCCGCCGGTTGTCGGCGCACCGCCCACAGGCCCAGCCAAGAGAGCGCCAGGCCGAGGAGGCCGCCCGCCAGGCCGACCGTGCCGGCCTCGACCAGGCACTGGGCGAAGATCGCGCGTCGCGTCGCGCCCAATGCCCGGCGCACGCCGATCTGGGAGGCCCGGCCGAGGAATTTCGCCAGCAACAGGCCCACGGTGTTGAGCAGGCACACCGCCAGAAACCCGAGCGCCAGCCACACCTGCAGGCGCACGTCGGCGGGCACGGCATCGTTCTCGTCCAGCCAGTCCATCACGCCGTGGAGCCGCACGTTGGTGGGGCGTTCGAACCGGCCGGCGGCGCGTTGCTGGTCGGAATAATCCACCAGGTACTGCCGGTACGCGTCCACCTTGTCGGGCGTGCCCAGTTCCACCCAGTACTGCAGCCAGGCACACGGCGCGCTGGCGCCGGTCGAGCCCTCCTCGTCCGTGCTCGAGTCGCCCCAGCAGCTCATGTCGCCACGCGTGCCGAGCTTCATCGCGCGCGAGGTCCAGAACGGAATGAAGATCTGTTCGGTTTCGTTGAAGCGGTCGTTGGTCATGTCGTAGAACTTCGGCGTGGGGCGCCAGTCGTCCATCACGCCGAGCACCCGGAACGGTGCGCCCGACACCATCAGGGTGCGGCCCACGCTGTCGGCGCCGTCGAACAGCGTGTCGTTCAATGCGGCGGAGATCACCAGCACGCGCGCCCGCGCCTCGTCGTCGCCCGCATTCCAGCCGCCTCCGTAACGGAAGGGCACATCGAACATCGGGAAGAAATCGGCGGTGGTGTAGCGCGCATCCGCGATGAAGGGATCGACCCGGCCATCCTCCGATTCCACCGCGACGCCACCCCCCGTCATCAGGGCCTGGCGGTCGGCACGCGCGTCGCGCAGCAGCGCCTCGGCATCGAAGCGGGTCATCTGCTCCGACGGATCGTCGCCAGGCGTGAAGCCGCTCATCGTGCGCGGCTCGATCTGCGGGTAGAACAGCACGCTGCTCTTGTGCGGGATCGGATCACCGGCGAGCACGTAGAACACCGTGAGCGTGGTCATGCACGCGCCGATGCCCAGCGCGATCGCCAGCACCATCAGCGCGGTGAGGACCTTGCTGTTGCGGAAGCTGCGCAGGGCGAGAGTGAGGTAGTAGCCGAACATGGCGGAATCCCGGGTGGTCGATAGCGCCCGTGGGCGCGATGCATGCGGTCGTGCGGACGTGGCGATGGCGCGCCGGCCGCGGTCGCTACGACGTCACGGCCTGTGCTTCCGTGCGCATCAGCGCCGCGGGCCTCACCACGTCACTGGCCAGGCCGTCGACGATGTGCACATTGCGCTGCGCGCGCGCGGCGAGTTCGGGGTCGTGGGTCACCATGACGATCGTCGTGCCCTGCTGGTTGATGTCCTCGAGCAGCTCGAGCACGCTGCGCGCCATCTGCGAATCGAGGTTGCCGGTGGGTTCGTCGGCCAGCAGCAGGCGCGGGCTGCCGGCGAGCGCGCGGGCGATCGCCACGCGCTGCTGCTGGCCGCCCGACAGCTCGGCCGGGTAGTGCTTCATGCGCGAGGCGAGACCGACCATGCCCAGCGCGTCCTCGATGCGCAGCTTGCGTTCGTTGGCCGGCATGCCGCGGTAGCGCAGCGGCACGTCGACGTTGTCAAACAGGTTGAGATCGGGGATCAGGTTGAAGCCCTGGAAGATGAAACCGATCTTCTCGTTGCGCAGCTTCGAGCGTGCGTTGTCGTTCATGCCGCGCACCTCCACGCCATCGAGCAGATACTCGCCGCCGGTGAAGGTTTCCAGCAGGCCGGCGATGTTGAGAAACGTCGTCTTGCCCGAGCCCGACGGGCCGGTGACCGCGACGAACTCGCCTTCGCGCACATGCAGGTCGAGCGCACGCAGCGCATGGGTTTCGACGAGTTCGGTGCGGTAGACCTTGGCGACCTGGCGCATGTCGAGCATGGGAATGTCCTGTTCGAAATCGGAGGGAAGGGCGGGCGTCGGCGCGGTCAGCGCACCTGGAACAACGTCGGCAGGTTGCTGCGCACCGGATAGCGGTGTGCGAGCGCGGTGGAAGCGGGCAGGTGCGGCAGGTCTCGCGCAGTCGCGATGCCGGGCGCGAACAGGGCCGACAGGCGGCGTGGCACCGCGTCGGCGAGATCGTCGGCGGTCCAGCCGATGGGGAACGGGCAATCGAACGGCGTCTTCATGTCGGGGCTCCTGGTCACAGGCCGGAAATGCGGATCCGCTCCGCGTTGTCGAACAGGTCGCTACCGGCGACGACGATGCGCTCGCCGGGCTGCAGGCCGGAGACGATCTCGACCGCCGACAGGCTGCTGGCGCCGGCCTGGATCGGCCGCCGCACTGCCGTGTTGCCGTCGAGAACATAGGCCGCACGACCGCCGCCCTGGTCGAGGAACGGGCCGCGCGCCACCATCAGCACGTCCGTGCGCGTGTCGAGCACGATCCGCGCCGACAGCCGCTGGTTCTGGCGCAGGCCGGGCGGCTGGTGGCCGTCGTCGAAACGCAGCCGCGCGACCACTTCACCGCCCACGACCTCGGGCGAGACCGCCGACACCTGCGCCGGATACTGCGTGCCCGCACTGCCGATCTGTGCCGGCATGCCGATCGCCAGATCGCGCGCGAAGCTTTCCGGTACTTTGATTTCGACCTCGAACACCGACAGATCGACGACCGACAGCACCGGCGCGTTCGCGGCCACGTTGCTGCTCTGGATCGCCTGCACCTGGCCGACCTGGCCGTCGAACGGCGCGCGCACCGTGAGCAGGTCCACCTGCCGGCGCATCTCGGTCACCACCGCGCGCTGGCGTTCGGCGAGCAACTGCTTGTTGCGGGTGTCGAGGCCGGCGCCGCGGCCCTGCAGGCTGACGTCCTGGCGGGCGCTTGCCACGCCGATCTCGGTCTTCTTCAGGGTGTCCTGGGCCTTGGCCAGATCTACCTGGGCCACTGCGCCGCCGTCGAACGCGCGCTGATAGCGCTGCAGATCGCGCTCGGCGGCGGTGCGGTCGATCTCGGCCTGGTCGAGTTCCTTGCGTGCCGCGGCGCTGCTGAGCTGCGCGTCGAGTGCGGCGCGGCCGGCTTCGGCTTCGAGACTCGCCAGCGTGGTCTCTTCCTGCGCCAGCTTGCTGCGCAGTTCGGGGCTGTCGATCTCGGCCAGCGCCTGGCCGCGCTCGACCTGGTCGCCCGCGACGACCTTCAGCGTGACCGTGCCGCCGGAGATCGCGTACAGCGTGGGGCTGTTGGCGGAAATGACCCGGCCCTCGGCCGCGATGTCGCGAGTGAGATCGCCGCGCGTGACCTCGGCGATGCGCAACCGCGATGCATCCACCGAGCTGCCGCCGCCGGCCCAGCCCGACGCCACCCAGACCGCGATCAGCAACAGGACGAGGCCCAGGCCGCCGACCATCGCCCAGCGCCGCAGGTGGCGCGCGCCGGATCCGGTATCGGCGTGACGCGTGTCCTGGCCGGACGTGTCGCGGATGCCGGAGGGGCGGGGTCGCGGGGCGGGGGTGGGCTCGATGGACATGGACGCGATCGGTCAGGAAGACACGAGGGTCTTACGCACGGACCGTGCCATCTCCAAGTCGTTGATCTGTATGGGACGTTGATCGTATGCGTCGTGTCCGCGCGCGACGCGGACGGCCGCGCGGACACCGTGCCCCTCGACGATGTCCGCCGGACGGCGCGTCATCCTGCCCATGTGAGCCGCGGCCGAACCGATGCCGGCAGGCCCATCGCCCAGCGGGAGGATGCGCATCGCACGCCGCTAGAATGGTCCACTGAATTCAGGAGCAACGTCATGTGCGGAATCGTGGGTGCGATCGCGGGTCGCGATGTGGTCCCGGCTCTCATCGAGGGCCTCAAGCGTCTCGAGTACCGGGGGTACGACTCGGCCGGCATCGCCGTCGCCACCGCCGACGGACTGCGCCGCGTGCGCCGCACCGGCCGGGTGTCGGAGATGGAAGCCGCCGCGGCCAAAGAGGATTTCCATGCGACGCTCGGCATCGGCCACACCCGCTGGGCCACGCACGGCGGCGTGACCGAACACAACGCGCATCCGCACATCAGCCACGACAGCCTCGCGCTGGTGCACAACGGCATCATCGAGAACCACGAGGCGCAGCGCGAACGCCTGACGCAGCTCGGCTACGTGTTCGAATCGCAGACCGACACCGAGGTCATCGCCCACCTGATCCATCATCACCAGTCGCAGGGGCTGGATCTGCTGGCCGCGCTGCAGGCGTCGACTGCCGAACTCGAAGGCGCGTACGCGCTCGCGGTCATCGACCGCAACGAGCCCGACAGGATGGTCGTCGCGCGCATGGGCTGCCCGCTGCTGGTCGGCCTGGGCGACGGCGAGAACTTCGTCGCGTCCGACGTGTCCGCGATCCTGCAGGCGACGCGCCGGGTGATCTTCCTCGAAGAGGGCGACACGGCGGTGCTGGCCCGCGACGGCGTGCAGGTCTACGACGGCACCGGCGGCGAGGTGGTCCGCGAGGAACACCTGTCGGACGTGTCGCTGGCCTCGCTCGAGCTCGGCCCGTACCGCCACTTCATGCAGAAGGAAATCCACGAACAGCCGCGCGCGCTGGCCGATACGATCGAGGCGATCATCGATGCGGCCGCATTCGAATCCACCCTGTTCGGGGCGGACGCCGATGCGGTGTTCGACGGCATCGAGGGCGTGCAGATCCTCGCCTGCGGCACCAGCTTCTATGCGGGCTCGGTCGCGCGTTACTGGATCGAGGCGATCAGCGGCCTGCCGTGCTCGGTCGAGATCGCCAGCGAATACCGCTACCGCAAGGCAGTGGCCAATCCGAAGCATCTGATCGTCACGATCTCCCAGTCCGGCGAAACGCTGGACACGATGGAGGCGCTGAAATATGCCCGTTCGCTCGGCCACGACCGGACGCTGTCGATCTGCAACGTGCAGGAGAGCGCCATACCGCGTGCGAGCCGGCTGGTGTTCTACACCCGCGCCGGCGCCGAGATCGGTGTGGCCTCGACCAAGGCGTTCACGACCCAGCTCGTCGGCCTGTTCGCTCTCGCGGTCACACTGGCCAAGCGCAACGGACGCCTCGACAGCGAGCAGGAGGCCGGCTACATCGAGGACCTGCGTCAGCTCCCCGGCAGCGTGCAGCATGCGCTGAACCTCGAGCCGCAAATCGCCATGTGGGCCGAAAAGTTCACGCCCAAGCAGCACGCGCTGTTCCTCGGCCGCGGTGTGCACTATCCGATCGCGCTGGAGGGTGCGCTCAAGCTCAAGGAAATTTCCTATATCCATGCCGAGGCCTACCCGGCGGGCGAGCTCAAGCACGGGCCGCTGGCGCTGGTGGACGCGGACATGCCGGTCGTCGTGATCGCACCGAAGGACGCCCTGCTCGAGAAGGTGAAATCGAACATGCAGGAGGTGCGCGCGCGCGGCGGCGAGTTGTTCGTGTTCACGGATGCCGACAGCAACTTCAGCGCCTCCGAGGGGGTGCACGTGATCCGCACGCCACGCCATGTCGGTGTGCTGAGCCCGATCGTCCACACCATCCCGGTCCAGCTGCTGGCATATCACACGGCTCTGGCGCGCGGCACGGATGTCGACAAACCGCGGAATCTGGCGAAGTCGGTCACCGTCGAATAGCCCGGTTGCGCAGATCGCCCTGAACACGTCCGCGTATTCAGGGCGATCGAGCAAATTTTCGTGTCACCCTCTTTGCAAATCCGTTTCAGCTGTGCATAATTCGCGCCCCGCACGGCGGGCTGCTCTTCGGGGCGGCGAGTCGGGCGGGGGATGAGGAGGTCGAAAACGCGTTTCACGCGGTGTTGACAGACTCGGAAGCCGCGGTAAGATGTGCGGCTCGCTTCGACGAAAAGGCCTTCGGGTCGGACGCTGAAGCCGGCAGAAATCTTCCCCTCACCGGGTGTTGACGAAAGCCAAAACCGCGCTAGAATGGGCGGCTCGCTTCGGAGGAAACGACGAAGCAGTGGGAAGCAGGCGCTGAGGCCGCTTCCGCAGATCTTTGACAGTGTGCGCAGGATACTTATGCGGACGTCTGGCTGGTGGTGTTAGTCCATTAGCAGACGTTCTAGAAAGAGCAAGAAAGATTCAAAAGCATGCAAATGCTAGTGAGTAGTTCGAGTTCTGGAAAAGACGACTGCACTCGAAGCATTAGATGTCACTTCGGTGATGTCGAAAATTTTAAGTGAAGAGTTTGATCCTGGCTCAGAGTGAACGCTGGCGGCAGGCCTAACACATGCAAGTCGAACGGCAGCACAGAGGAGCTTGCTCCTTGGGTGGCGAGTGGCGGACGGGTGAGGAATACATCGGAATCTGCCTATTTGTGGGGGATAACGTAGGGAAACTTACGCTAATACCGCATACGACCTACGGGTGAAAGCGGAGGACCTTCGGGCTTCGCGCAGATAGATGAGCCGATGTCGGATTAGCTAGTTGGCGGGGTAAAGGCCCACCAAGGCGACGATCCGTAGCTGGTCTGAGAGGATGATCAGCCACACTGGAACTGAGACACGGTCCAGACTCCTACGGGAGGCAGCAGTGGGGAATATTGGACAATGGGCGCAAGCCTGATCCAGCCATGCCGCGTGGGTGAAGAAGGCCTTCGGGTTGTAAAGCCCTTTTGTTGGGAAAGAAAAGCAGTCGGTTAATACCCGATTGTTCTGACGGTACCCAAAGAATAAGCACCGGCTAACTTCGTGCCAGCAGCCGCGGTAATACGAAGGGTGCAAGCGTTACTCGGAATTACTGGGCGTAAAGCGTGCGTAGGTGGTTTGTTAAGTCTGATGTGAAAGCCCTGGGCTCAACCTGGGAATTGCATTGGATACTGGCAGGCTAGAGTGCGGTAGAGGGTAGTGGAATTCCCGGTGTAGCAGTGAAATGCGTAGAGATCGGGAGGAACATCCGTGGCGAAGGCGACTACCTGGACCAGCACTGACACTGAGGCACGAAAGCGTGGGGAGCAAACAGGATTAGATACCCTGGTAGTCCACGCCCTAAACGATGCGAACTGGATGTTGGGTTCAATTAGGAACTCAGTATCGAAGCTAACGCGTTAAGTTCGCCGCCTGGGGAGTACGGTCGCAAGACTGAAACTCAAAGGAATTGACGGGGGCCCGCACAAGCGGTGGAGTATGTGGTTTAATTCGATGCAACGCGAAGAACCTTACCTGGCCTTGACATGTCGAGAACTTTCCAGAGATGGATTGGTGCCTTCGGGAACTCGAACACAGGTGCTGCATGGCTGTCGTCAGCTCGTGTCGTGAGATGTTGGGTTAAGTCCCGCAACGAGCGCAACCCTTGTCCTTAGTTGCCAGCACGTAATGGTGGGAACTCTAAGGAGACCGCCGGTGACAAACCGGAGGAAGGTGGGGATGACGTCAAGTCATCATGGCCCTTACGGCCAGGGCTACACACGTACTACAATGGGAAGGACAGAGGGCTGCAAACCCGCGAGGGCAAGCCAATCCCAGAAACCTTCTCTCAGTCCGGATCGGAGTCTGCAACTCGACTCCGTGAAGTCGGAATCGCTAGTAATCGCAGATCAGCATTGCTGCGGTGAATACGTTCCCGGGCCTTGTACACACCGCCCGTCACACCATGGGAGTTTGTTGCACCAGAAGCAGGTAGCCTAACCGCAAGGGGGGCGCTTGCCACGGTGTGGCCGATGACTGGGGTGAAGTCGTAACAAGGTAGCCGTATCGGAAGGTGCGGCTGGATCACCTCCTTTAGAGACAAGGCTGCATCGCTTGTCCAGGCGTCCTCATAAGTAACCTGCACGATTGGTAATCAAGCAAGACTGGGTCTGTAGCTCAGGTGGTTAGAGCGCACCCCTGATAAGGGTGAGGCCGGTGGTTCGAGTCCTCCCAGACCCACCACTTGGGGCCTTAGCTCAGCTGGGAGAGCACCTGCTTTGCAAGCAGGGGGTCGTCGGTTCGATCCCGACAGGCTCCACCATTCTTGATTGATGAGATACCGATCGCTGCGCACACATCAGATTTGAATGGTGCCGGGCATTGTGGCCCGACACCGGTTCTTTGAAAAATAGGGAAGTAGCGAGCGTCTGAGACAAGAACTCATACGTGTCGTGTGGCTAAGGCGGGGACCTCGAGTCCCTAGTAAATTGAGTCGTTATATTTGCGTCGATGCTTTGTACCCATCGACAGAAGTATGGCTCCGAGGCAACTTGGGGTTATATGGTCAAGCGAATAAGCGCACACGGTGGATGCCTTGGCGGTCAGAGGCGATGAAGGACGTGGTAGCCTGCGAAAAGTATCGGGGAGCTGGCAACAAGCTTTGATCCGGTAATGTCCGAATGGGGAAACCCACCTCTTAGGAGGTATCGTGCAGTGAATACATAGCTGTACGAGGCGAACGCGGTGAACTGAAATATCTAAGTAACCGTAGGAAAAGAAATCAACCGAGATTCCCTGAGTAGTGACGAGCGAACGGGGAACAGCCCAAAAGTCGATATGGTTCTAGCAAAACGGTCCTGGAAAGACCGGCCATAGAAGGTGATAGCCCTGTATGCGAAAGGGCCATATCGATGAAAAATGAGTAGGGCGGGGCACGAGAAACCCTGTCTGAATATGGGGGGACCATCCTCCAAGGCTAAATACTCCTGACCGACCGATAGTGAACCAGTACCGTGAGGGAAAGGCGAAAAGAACCCCGGAGAGGGGAGTGAAATAGACCCTGAAACCGTGTGCGTACAAGCAGTAGGAGCCTCGCAAGGGGTGACTGCGTACCTTTTGTATAATGGGTCAGCGACTTATTGTTCGTGGCAAGCTTAACCGTATAGGGGAGGCGAAGGGAAACCGAGTCTGATAAGGGCGCATAGTCGCGGGCAATAGACCCGAAACCGGGTGATCTAGTCATGCCCAGGGTGAAGGTTGAGTAACATCAACTGGAGGCCCGAACCCACTCCCGTTGCAAAGGTAGGGGATGAGGTGTGATTAGGAGTGAAAAGCTAATCGAACCCGGAGATAGCTGGTTCTCCTCGAAAGCTATTTAGGTAGCGCCTCATGTGAATCTTCTTGGGGGTAGAGCACTGTTATGGCTAGGGGGTCATTGCGACTTACCAAACCATTGCAAACTCCGAATACCAAGACAGACTGCATGGGAGACACACGGCGGGTGCTAACGTCCGTCGTGAAAAGGGAAACAACCCAGACCCACAGCTAAGGTCCCAAATTATCACTAAGTGGGAAACGATGTGGAAAGGCACAGACAGCCAGGAGGTTGGCTTAGAAGCAGCCACCCTTTAAAGAAAGCGTAATAGCTCACTGGTCGAGTCGGTCTGCGCGGAAGATTTAACGGGGCTAAGTGATAAACCGAAGCTTGGGGTGCACATATTTATATGTGCGCGGTAGAGGAGCGTTCCGTAAGCCGTCGAAGGCAGATTGAGAAGTCTGCTGGAGGTATCGGAAGTGCGAATGCTGACATGAGTAACGATAATGGGGGTGAAAAGCCTCCACGCCGAAAGCCCAAGGTTTCCTTGCGCAACGTTAATCGACGCAGGGTGAGTCGGCCCCTAAGGCGAGGCAGAAATGCGTAGTCGATGGGAAGCTGGTTAATATTCCAGCACCTCGCATAAGTGCGATGGGGGGACGGAGAAGGTTAGGTCTACCAGGCGTTGGTTGTCCTGGGGAAAGGCGGTAGGAGTGGGTCTTAGGCAAATCCGGGACCCTTTAACTCCGAGCACCGAGACGAGCTCATTAGAGCGAAGTGACTGATACCACGCTTCCAGGAAAAGCCCCTAAGCTTCAGCTTATGCAGACCGTACCGTAAACCGACACAGGTGGGTAGGAAGAGAATTCTAAGGCGCTTGAGAGAACTCGGGTGAAGGAACTAGGCAACATAGCACCGTAACTTCGGGAGAAGGTGCGCCCTTGATCGTGGCCCATGCGGGCTACAGCGATCGGGGGCCGCAGTGACCAGGCCGCTGCGACTGTTTATCAAAAACACAGGACTCTGCAAACACGAAAGTGGACGTATAGGGTCTGACGCCTGCCCGGTGCCGGAAGGTTAATTGATGGGGTCAGCCGCAAGGCGAAGCTCTTGATCGAAGCCCCGGTAAACGGCGGCCGTAACTATAACGGTCCTAAGGTAGCGAAATTCCTTGTCGGGTAAGTTCCGACCTGCACGAATGGCGTAACGATGGCGGCGCTGTCTCCACCCGAGACTCAGTGAAATTGAAATCGCTGTGAAGATGCAGCGTTCCCGTGGCAAGACGGAAAGACCCCGTGAACCTTTACTATAGCTTTACATTGAACGTTGAGTTCGTCTGTGTAGGATAGGTGGGAGGCTATGAAACCCTGGCGCTAGCTGGGGTGGAGCCAACCTTGAAATACCACCCTGTCGTGCTTGACGTTCTAACCTAGGTCCGTTATCCGGATCGGGGACCATGTATGGTGGGTAGTTTGACTGGGGCGGTCTCCTCCCAAAGAGTAACGGAGGAGCTCGAAGGTACGCTCAGCGCGGTCGGACATCGCGCACTGTGTGCAAAGGCATAAGCGTGCTTGACTGCGAGATCGACGGATCAAGCAGGTAGGAAACTAGGACTTAGTGATCCGGTGGTTCTGTATGGAAGGGCCATCGCTCAACGGATAAAAGGTACTCCGGGGATAACAGGCTGATACCGCCCAAGAGTTCATATCGACGGCGGTGTTTGGCACCTCGATGTCGGCTCATCACATCCTGGGGCTGTAGTCGGTCCCAAGGGTATGGCTGTTCGCCATTTAAAGTGGTACGCGAGCTGGGTTCAGAACGTCGTGAGACAGTTCGGTCCCTATCTGCCATGGGCGTTGGAGATTTGAGAGGGGCTGCTCCTAGTACGAGAGGACCGGAGTGGACGAACCTCTGGTGTTCCGGTTGTCACGCCAGTGGCACTGCCGGGTAGCTATGTTCGGAAGCGATAACCGCTGAAAGCATCTAAGCGGGAAGCGCGCCTCAAGATGAGATCTCCCGGGAGCTTGACTCCCCTGAAGGAACCATCAAGACCAGGTGGTTGATAGGCTGGGTGTGTAAGTACAGCAATGTATTGAGCTAACCAGTACTAATGATCCGTGCGGCTTGACCATATAACCTCAAGTTGCTTCTAACCGAAGCATCCTTGGCCAACGACACGAATGAGTCGTCTAAAATGTTCGCTACTTCCCAACCTCTGAGAGCGTGAGCGCTGTCAGTCCCACTTTCGATCGCATACCTGCGTCGATAACCGGACCGATCGGCGACCCTCCACCCTCTCCCTGGTGACTATAGCTGTATGGAACCACCCGATCCCATTCCGAACTCGGAAGTGAAACGTACATGCGCCGATGGTAGTGTGCATCTAGCATGCGAGAGTAGGTCATCGCCAGGGTTTTTACCCCGAAACCCCCGCCCACAAGGCGGGGGTTTCTTTTTGTCCGGGATTCTTGCAGATCGGCCGCAACGGGGCGCCAGGAAATGCCCGCTCGCAACCGGCAGCTGGGTGACGACATTCCATCGATCGCTGCGGGAGTTAATCCCGAGACGTTGACGTTCGATGGCGTGCGGTGATCGAGGGGCCTGAGGTTTACTGCGTGGACATCCAGAAAGCCGGAGGCAACGCGATGTGCACGGGTTATGCCTTCGAAACGTGGCTTGAAAGACTGAAATGTTGCCGAGGTCTACTTCGAATATGGGGGGCGCACGGACATCGATGCCCCGCTTGATCGAAGGGAAGCGAGATTCTCAGGATGGTGGGCTTGGACGCCCGATGGAAAGGACGGCGGCTAGGCCGGGAACCGTCTCGAAGGCGGCAGGCGCGGCGATCGACTCACTTATCAGCGAGTGACACGGCTTTCCGTACCTCGCTCTGACGATAACGCCGTCACCACATTCCTACCAAGCGGGTTGGCCGCATGTTTTGGGGCTCCCGCACCTCCTGCAAGGGGCGGCTAAATCGCGCCAGCGACAGACGCGCGGTCGCATTACGTGGTCCATCGACAGGCCGGCGACCAGGTCGGGTCGGGAGACGCGCAGAATCCGCGACGCGTCTTACAGCGACCGCGGACGACTTGCTAGGATTGCCAGCCCGCGGGCCTATAGCTCAATGGTTAGAGCAGAGGACTCATAATCCTTTGGTTCCAGGTTCGAGTCCTGGTGGGCCCACCACGCGTCGGCTTCGCGTGAACCTTACATGCGGGCCGTTAGAGTGCCCGAACCTGAATACGACCCGGGGTTGCTGTGCGACGACGCGAATTACTGGCAGCGGCACTCAGTGCGCCGTTGCTCGGCAACTGGTGGCCGGCGTTCGCTCTCGAGGCGTCCGGCAGTGCGTCGCCGTTCGATGCGGAAACGGTCGCAGGCCTGGCGAGGGCGCTGGCGGCACGTGACTATGTCGCTCCGGAGGTCGCGCTGCCCAAGGCGCTGGAAGACGCGACCTACGATGCCTATCGCGATTTCCGCTATCGGGCTGACCGTGCGCTGTGGCGAGGTCAGCGGGATGCGCGCTTCCAGGCCCAGTTCTTCCACCGCGGATTCCTGTTCCGGCCGAAGATCGATCTGCACGCCGTCGAAGACGGGCAGGCGAAGGCGTTGCCGTTTTCGACCGACCTGTTCGATTACGCGCCCAACCCGGCGCCCGCGCTCGACGACATCGGGTTCGCCGGGTTCCGGCTGCACGCGCCGCTCAACCGTGCGGATTACTTCGACGAACTGTGCACCTTTCTCGGCGCCAGCTATTTCCGGGCCGTCGGACGTGGGCTCGGCTACGGGCTCTCTGCGCGCGGTCTGGCGCTGGGCAGTGGCGAGCCGGCGGCAGAGGAGTTCCCTTTGTTCCGCGCATTCTGGCTGCATCGTCCCGACGCGGGCGCGGAGTCGGTCACGATCGACGCGCTGCTCGACAGCCCCAGCGTGGCCGGTGCGTTCCGCTTCGTGATCACGCCGGGCGACGACACCGTGTTCGACGTCGATGCCCGCCTGTTCCCGCGCGTCACGCTGGAGAAAGCCGGGATCGCGCCGCTCACCAGCATGTTCCACTTCGATGCATCGGGACGCGATGGCGTGGACGACTACCGGCCCGCAGTGCACGATTCCGACGGGCTCGCCGTATCCACCCATGCCGGCGAACAGGTCTGGCGCCCCCTGCACAATCCACGTTCGATCCAGCACAGCGGATTCCAGGGCCGTGCGCCCGGCGGGTTCGGGTTGATGCAGCGCAAGCGCGACTTCGCCGATTTCGAGGATGCCGAAGCCCATTACGAGCGGCGGCCGTCGGCATGGATCGAGCCGCTGGGCGACTGGGGCGAGGGCGAGGTCCACCTGGTCGAGATTCCCACCGCGGACGAGTATCACGACAACATCGTGGCGTTCTGGCGCCCGGCCGTGCCGTTGCCGGCCGGCCGGGAAAGCCGGTGGCGTTACCGGCTGCACTGGACGGCCACGCATCTCTGGAAGCCGGCGTTGGCCCATGTGGTGGCCACGCGCATCGGGGCGGTGCCGAAGACCACCCGCGGTGCGCGGCTGATCGTGATCGACCTCGATGGCGGTCCCGAGCAGACGGTGTCGGCGCTCGAGGTCGAAGTCCGTGCCTCGGTGGGCACCGTCCGGAATGCGGTGGTCCATGCGCGGCCCGGCGGCGGGTGGCGTGTCGGATTCGAATACGAGCCGGACGGGCAGACCGTCGCGGAACTGGGAATGCGGGTCTTGCAGCAGGGGCGTGCGGTGTCGGAAACCTGGTTGTACCGGTGGCAGGCGTGAGCGGCCATCTCGCGACGTCGACCGAAGCCGCGATGATGCCGCCGGAGTCGGCGCTGTCGATGCCGGTACAGAGCCTGCGCGAGGGGCGACTGGCGGACGGCCACCTGCCCACCTCGCCGCGCGGCATGGCCTGGCGGCGCGCGGCGATCCTGGTGACCTCGGCGGTGCTGACGCTGTTCGCCACCTACCAGATCTGGTGGCTGCTGCGCATCGGTGGCATCGATCTGCTCGAGGGGCTGCTGTTGCTGGTGTTCGTGCCGTTGTTCGCATGGATCGTGCAGTCGTTCGTCAGTTCGCTCGCAGGCTTCTTCCTGGTGATGCGGCGACGGCCTGCGCGGCTGGGTATCGATCCCGACGCGCCGCTGCCCGTGCTGCAGCGACGCACGGCCCTGTTGATGCCGACCTACAACGAACATCCCGGCCGCCTGTTCGCAGGCCTGCAGGCGATCTGCGAATCGCTGGTCGAAACCGGCCAGGCAGATGCGTTCGACGTCTTCGTACTCAGCGACACCCGCGACGCCGAGATCCACGCCCGCGAGCAGCAGGCATTCGCGCAGTTGCGCACGCAGTGCCCCGATCTCCGCCTGTACTACCGGCGACGCGACGACAACAGCGAGCGCAAGGCCGGCAACATCGCCGACTGGGTGCGCCGCTGGGGCGGCGCGTATCCGCAGTTCCTGATCCTCGATGCCGACAGCCTGATGACCGGCGACACCCTCGTGCGCCTGTCGGCCGCGATGGAAGGTCACGACGACGTCGCGCTGATCCAGACCCTGCCGGTCATCGTAAACGGCGCCACGGTGTTCGCGCGGATGCAGCAGTTCTCGGGTCGCATGTACGGGCCGGTGATCGCCCACGGCGTGGCCTGGTGGCACGGCGCGGAGAGCAATTACTGGGGCCACAACGCGATGATCCGCACGTCGGCGTTCGCTGCGCACGGCGGGCTGCCGGCGCTGCAGGGCACCACGCCGTTCCGCGGCACCGTGCTCAGCCACGATTTCGTCGAAGCGGCGCTGCTGCGCCGGGGCGGCTGGGCGCTGCACATGATCCCCACGCTCGGTGGCAGCTACGAGGAAGGTCCGCCGACACTGACCGACATGCTGGTGCGCGATCGGCGCTGGTGCCAGGGCAACCTGCAGCACGGCGGCGTACTGCCCGCGCGCGGCCTGCACTGGGTGAGCCGCTGGCATCTGCTGATCGGCATCGGCCATTACCTCACCGCGCCGCTGTGGGCGATGCTGGTGCTGGTCGGCCTGGCGGTGCCGCTGCAGCACGGGATGCCGGGCGATGACGGCTTCTCGGTGGCCCGCTACTGGATGGCGATCGACGACGGCCGCTTCCTCGGTGTGTTCATCCTGACCATGACGATGCTGTTCGCGCCCAAGATCCTCGGCTACATCGCCACCGTCAGCGACCCGCAGCTGCGCCGCGGCTGTGGCGGCGCGGCGCGTGGCCTGGTGAGCCTGCTGATCGAGAACGTGCTCGCGGCATTGATGGCGCCGGTGACGATGTACGTGCAGTCCCGCGGCGTGGCCGAGGTGCTGGCCGGCCGCGATTCGGGCTGGGATGCGCAGCGACGCGATGACGGACGCCAGACCCTCGGCGACCTGTGGCGCAACTACCGCGGCACGACGTTGCTCGGCGTGCTGATGGGCATCGCCGCGTGGCTGATGTCGCCGGGACTGGCGCTGTGGATGTCGCCGATGATCATCGGACTGGCCGGATCGATCCCGATCGTCATGCTGACATCCTCGCGCCGCGCAGGCCTGGCGATGCGCAGGCATGGCCTGTTCGCCACGCCCGAGGAGCAGGCGCCGCCGCGCGTACTGGCCCGGGCCAGCGAACTGCGCTCGCACGCCGATGCGGGCGCGTTGCCGGCCGTGGCCGCGGTCGCGATCGCGTCCCCCGATTGAACGATCCGGGACGGTCGCGCCGAGCGCTTACACTGGCGGGCGGATGAATCGAACGGGATCTGCATGAACGACACCGCCGCATTGCTCGACTGCATCGAACGCGAGACCGGCCCCACGCCCGCGTGGGCGGTGATCTGGCTGCACGGCCTCGGCGCGGACGGGCACGATTTCGTACCGCTGGTGCCTGAGCTCGTGCGTCCGGGCTGGCCGGCGATCCGGTTCCTGTTCCCGCATGCGCCGGTGCGCGCGGTCACGATCAACAATGGCACGCGCATGCGCGCCTGGTACGACATCGTCGATTTCGATCTCGCCAATCGTGCCGATGAAACCGGTGTGCTCGAATCGGTTGCCCAGGTCGACGCGCTGATCGCGCGCGAGGGCGCCCGGGGCATTCCCGCATCGCGGGTGATTCTCGCCGGCTTCTCGCAGGGCGGCGCGGTCACGCTGGCCGCCGGCCTGCGCCGCCGTGAACCGCTCGCGGGCCTGGTCGGCCTGTCGACCTACCTGCCGGCCGCCCACGGCGCCGAAGCCGCGCTGGTCGACGGTGCCAACCGGCAGCCGGTGTTCATGGCCCACGGCACGCAGGACCCGGTGGTGCCGTCGTTCGCCGGCCAGCAGAGCGCCGCGCTGCTGCGCCAGTTCGGCTTCGATGTGCAGTGGACCGCCTACCCGATGCCGCACTCGGTCTGCGCCGAGGAGGTGATCGCGCTGGGTGACTGGTTCGATACCCGGTTCGCGGCCGGCTGATCCGTGGCCGCGCCCGTGCCCGACGGGATCTGGTTGCCGGACCTGTGCCGGCTGCCACGCCTGTTGACGATGCTGGGCCTGGCCCAGCTGACCGTCGTGCTGGTCATGCTGGTCCCGATCGCCACACCGCCGTGGGACGGCGCACAGTTCGTATCGGCCAGCGGTTACGCGCTGTGGCTCGCGCTGTCGGTCTCGGTGCTGCTGTGCGCGGGGCGCAAGCGACTCTCGCGGCTGCCGATGCGCCTCGGCGCCGCGGCGGCGCTCGGGCTTGCGCTGGGCGTTGCGGTCATCGCGTCGGCCGTGGTCCATGGCCTGTTCGCGAGCATCGCGGCCGATCCGGCGCTGCCGGGGTTCGGCCGGTTCGTCGGCGGCAGCGCCGCGGCCGTCGCACTGCTGACGGCGATCGCGCTGCGCTATTTCTACGTCATCGACCGTTGGCAGGCCCAGGTCGGCGCCCATGCCCGCGCCGAGGCCGACGCCCTGCAGGCGCGCATCCGGCCGCATTTCCTGTTCAACAGCATGAACATGATCGCGACCCTGTTGCGGCGCGACCCGGAGGTCGCCGAACGCGCGGTGCTGGACCTGTCGGACCTGTTCCGCGCCGCGCTCGGCGCCGGCGGCGGCACGTCGACGCTGGCCGACGAGGTCTCGCTGGCCGAGCAGTACCTGTCGATCGAGCAGCTGCGACTCGGTGACCGCCTGCAGCTGCACTGGGACAAGGGCGACGACCTGCCGTGGTCGATGCCGATGCCGCGGCTGGTGTTGCAGCCGCTGCTGGAGAACGCGGTGCTGCACGGCATCTCGCGGCTGCCCGAAGGCGGCACGATCGACGTGGTGCTCGCCGCACGCGACGGCGTGCTCGAGATCGCCGTCTCCAACCCGTCGCTGCCGCCGTCCGATGCGCCCGCGCAGGGTGCCGGCCATGCCCAGGCGAGCATCGCGCATCGGTTGGGCTACGCGTTCGGGCCGCGGGCCTCGATGCGCTACGGCTGGAACGCGGGCCGCTATGCGTGCACCATCCGGGTGCCGGTGGCCGATTTCGCGCCGGCGCACACGGGGAGCGGACGACCATGAAGGTGGTGATCGCGGACGACGAGCCGCTCGCACGGGAGCGGCTGCGCCTGCTGCTCACGCAGCTCGGCGGCATCGACATCGTGGCCGAGGTCGGCGACGGCCGCAGCGCGCTGGAAGCGTGCGCCGCACACGACCCGGCCCTGGTGCTGCTGGACATCGCGATGCCCGGCATCGACGGCCTGGAAGTCGCGCGTCATCTCAGTGCCTTCGAGCCGCGGCCCGCCGTGGTGTTCTGCACCGCCTACGACGCGCACGCGCTGAAGGCCTTCGAAGCCGCGGCGGTCGACTATCTGGTCAAGCCGGTCCGCCCGGAGCGCCTGCAGGCGGCGGTCGAACGCGCGCGCACGTTCACCGCCGGGCGCGAGTTGGCTGCCGACGGCGAGGGACACGGCGACAAGCGCCGCAGCCATCTGTGTGCGCGGCTGCGTGGCAGCCTGCGGTTGATCCCGATCGAGGAGATCCGCTACCTGCAGGCCGAGGAAAAGTACGTCGTCGTGCACCATGCGCGCGGCGAGGATCTGGTCGAGGAATCGCTGAAATCACTCGAAGACGAGTTCGGCGACCGCTTCGTGCGCATCCACCGCAACTGCCTGGTCGCACGGCACGAATTGGTGGAACTGCGCCGCGACCTCGACGGCCACGTGCACGCGGTGCTGCGTCACGGCGACCGCCCGCTGGAGGTCAGCCGCCGCTGCGTGACCCAGCTGCGCGACACGATCCGGCAGCTCTGACCGGACGTCCGGGGCCCGTGCGCCCCGTGGCCGCGACGGATCGCCGATAATGCCGGCATGGAACGCCTGCGTATCGCCACCCGCAAGAGCCCGCTCGCGCTGTGGCAGAGCGAACACGTCGCCGACGCGCTGCGCGCCCGGCATCCGGGCCTGCACGTCGAACTGGTGCCGCTGAGCACGCGTGGCGACGAGATCCTCGACCGCTCGCTCGCCGCGATCGGCGGCAAGGGGCTGTTCCTCAAGGAACTGGAGATCGCGATGCAGGCCGGCGATGCGGACTGCGCCGTGCACTCGCTCAAGGACGTGCCGATGACGCTGGAGCCCGGCTTCGCGATGCCGGCGATCCTGTTGCGTTCGGACCACGCCGATGCCTTCGTCAGCGACAGCGCGGCGTCGATCGACGCATTGCCGCAGGGCGCGCGCGTGGGCACGTCGTCGCTGCGCCGCCAGGCGCAGTTGCGCGCGCGCCGGCCTGACCTCGACATCCGCGACCTGCGCGGCAACGTCAACACGCGGCTGGCCAAGCTCGATGCGGGTGACTACGACGCGATCGTGCTCGCCTGCGCCGGTCTGTTGCGTCTGGGGCTCGCCTCACGGATCCGCGCACGGCTCGACGCACCGGACTGGCTGCCGGCCCCGGCGCAAGGCGCGATCGCAGTGGAATGCCGCGACGACGCGCCGATGATCCACACGCTCCTCGCCGCGCTCGACGACGCACCGACGCGGCGCTGCGTCGAGGCCGAGCGCGCGATGAACCGGGCGCTGCACGGCAGCTGCCACGTGCCCGTCGCCGCGTACGCGCGGCTCGAAGGCGACCGGCTGCTGCTCGACGGGCTGGTGGGCTCGGCCGCCGACGGCCGCACGGTGCGCGCGAGCGGCGAAGGCGCGCCCGCCGAACGCGAAGCACTGGGCAGCACCGTGGCCGCGCGGCTGCTGGAACTCGGCGCCGGCGCGTTCCTGCCCGGCTGAGCCGGTTCCTCAGAAGGTGTAGCGGACCTTGACCGAACTTTCGGTATCGGTGCGCCCACGGCCGCCGTTGCCGAGCGTGTCGTGGCGCAGCTCGAAATCCGAGCGCAGCGTCCACTGCGGGAACATCTCGTAATCGAAGGCCAGCGTCTGGCGCAGGAAGGTGTTCTCGCGCCCGGCTTCCACCTGCACCTGCTGGGTGAACGAGGCATGGCGCCCCAGTTCTTGCGACAGCAGCAGACGGCCGCGTGCGACCGGGCCGGGCAGGGCGGTGCCGTAGTCGGTGTAGGGCTCGATGCGGAGGCCGGTGCCGAACTCGACCTGCAGCAGCGTGTCCGGACTGCGGATCGCCTCGAGGCCGTAGGTGGTGTCCCACTTCACGTGATTGCCGCCGGAGCGGATGCGGTCGCGGGGCGCGTACGGCGAATTCAGCGGGGCGAGGCGGCGGTTGGGCAGTTTGACCACGGCCGGCGCGACGGTCCGGGCCCGCACGCCGGGTGCCCGCGGCGACCAGATGCGCTGATACGAGGCAACCGGGGTCCACTCGGCATCCGAACACGCCAGGCGGTAGCAGGGCAGGCGCAGCGGGACCTGCCGCGCGGCGATCGCGACGACGGCGGGTTGTTCCGGCGCTGCCGGAAGCGGAGACGTGTGGATCGGCAGGCCCGCAATGGCCAACCACCAGCCGGCAATCATGTCAGCCATTCATGTAATCGATTCCATTCGATTATGCCGACGCCGCATGACGCTTCCAAGCGCCGGCACTGGGGCGATTCAGAATCCGTGATCCGGTGCCCGGTCGGGCGGAGTGGACGTCGTGCCGATCACGGCATCGCTCGGCGACGGCTCGCGCCCCGGTCGAGCAGCGAGGCGGCCAGCAATGCGAGCGTCGCCGTGGCCAGCGTCAGCATCGCGGGCAGCCAGCCGCTCAATGCCAGCACCAAGGCCAGCGCCGGGCCGGCGACCAGCAGACCCGGCACGCGCGCGCGCTGGCGCAGTGACGGTGCGGGACGCTGTCGGGCGATCTCCGTCTGGCCATCGACGACGTGGCACAGCGCGAGCACGCTGCCCAGCCCCAGCAGCGTCGCCAGCATCAGCCGGCCATCGCCTGCGGCGCCGAGGCGCTGTTCCATCAGCAGATACAGCAGCCCCAGTCCGGTGGCCATCGCGAACAGCAGCTGGATCGGCACCTGCAGCGGCCGTGCGCGCGCATCCCCGTCACCGGATGTCGCGGAGTCCGCCGCGATGGCGCCGAACGCCAGCAGCACCAGCAGCACACCGAGCACGCCGACCGTGTTTGGATCGCGCAGGGCGACGCCGAACTGCAGCGCCCATGCCAGCACGCAGGCAGCGAGGGCCGCGCCGGCGGCCAGCAGGCCACTGCGCCCGTGCCAGGCGCGTGTCCGCTGCGCGGCCAGGCGTCCGCCTGCCGCCAGCAGAAGGCCGAGCACCAGGCCCGGGCCCTGGACGAGGGACAGCGCGCTGGCGCCGCCCGGGCGCAATTGCAGCAAGGCGGTCGTGATGCCGCACCACATCAGCAGTCCGAATCCGGCGGCCGCCACCGCGCCGCCCAGCGCCATCCCCGTCGATCGCATACGCACCCCGTCCTGGTCCCCGCCGCACAGGGTGCCACCCGGATGGCGCCCGCAATACCGCGCGGCCGGTCCGGACCGACGAAGCCCCCCGGTGGGCCGACGTGCGGATGGGATACTGGGCGACCTTCCGCCGCACACGAACACGATGACCGAACCCACAGCCGACGCCGTCGACATCGCGATCCTCGGCGGCGGCGCCGCCGGCGCCCTGGTCGCGCGGCATCTGCTCGCACGGCGCGAGGTCCGCGTGGCCGTGGTCGAACCGCGCGGCGTCGCCGGCCTGGGGGCGGCCTATTCGACCGCCCGGCCGGAGCATCTGCTCAACGTCAATGCCGCGCGGATGAGCGCGTTCGATGACCGTCCGGACGATTTCGTCGACTTTCTGGCCGCGCTGCGCGGCGTCGCTCCGGCGGAGCTGACCGGTGTCTTCGCCCCGCGGCGCGACTACGGCCGCTACCTCGAGGACCGGCTCGCCGCCGTCGCCGGGCAGGCCGGGCTCGATCTACGCGCGACGGCCGCGGTCGACGTGCAGGCCGACGGTCCGGGATATTCGATCCGCCTCGCCGACGGCCGCACGCTCGCGGCGACGGCCGTCGTGCTCGCGCTGGGCAACCTGCCGGCCGCGCTGCCGACGCCGGTGCGCGGTCCCGGTCCGGAGGCGGCCGTCGACGCCTGGGATTACGACGCCGTCGCCGCGATCGACCCGGCCCACGATGTCGCCATCGTCGGCGCGGGGCTGAGCATGGTCGACACCCTGCTCACGCTGCAGGCCAACGGGCATCGCGGCCGGATCGTCGCGCTGTCGCGCCACGGCCTGATGCCGCTGTCGCACGCGCCCGGCACGCAGCCGCAGACCGGCGGCGTGGAGGCGCTGCTGCCGCTCGGCGTCCGCGCGCGCATGCACCTGTTACGGCAATGGGCGGCCGAGGCGCAGGCACAGGGCGGGCGCTGGCAGGACGCGCTGGAGCGGCTGCGTCCGCAGGTCCAGGCGCTCTGGCAGACTTGGCCGGCGCACGAGCAGCGGCGGTTCCTGCGGCATGCGGTGCGGCTGTGGGACATCCATCGCCATCGCATCGCGCCCGAGGTCGGCGCCACCATCGCCGCCATGCAGGCCGATGGCCGGTTCCGGCTGCATGCGGGACGGCTCGAGGCCATCACCTCGACGCCGGACGGGCGGCTGCGCATGGACTGGCGCCCACGCCGGGGCAACACCGACGCGCATGCGGTCGTCGACCGTATCGTCAATGCGACCGGCACCGAGAAGCGCGTCGACCGCGCCCGCGGGCCGCTGCTGCCGGCCCTGCTGGCACGCGGGCTGGTCCGTCCGGGCCCGCACGGGATCGGCATCGACAGCAGCCCGGCGGGCCAGGTCCTCGATGCCGACGGCCAGCCGGTGGCGGGGCTGTGGACGCTCGGCGCGCTGCGCACCGGCACCCTGTGGGAGAGCGTGGCGATGCCGGAGCTGCGCGGCCAGGCGGCGCGCCTGGCCGAGGCTGCACTGGCCGGAGTCGACGCCTCGCGCTGAGCGCGTCTACAGGCAGTGGCGTCGCAGCCGTTCGAGCTCCTCGGCGGCCAGCGCCCGGCCGGCGCCCATGTCGGCGTTGGCCAGGTGCTGGCGGATACGCGGGCAGGGATCGCTCGGTCCGCCGCCGAACAGCGCGCCGATGCCGTTGACCACGTCCTGCGCCGACAGCGGATCGCGCATCGCGAACCGGCCGTCGGCCCGTGGCGGCGGACGATGGCGCAGCGGATCGGGGTCGAAGCCGCCCACAGGTGCCGCGCTGCGCGCCAGTGCCCGGGCCTGGTCCTGCAGCGAAGGCCGGGTGGGCGGCACGTCCGCCACGACGGGCGGGGCCACGTCGACCGCCTGCAGCGCAGGCGCGCGGCGCGGCGGCGGACGTGGCGCCACGCCTGGCACCGTCGGTGCCCTCGGCGGCGAGAGCGGCGCTGCGGGCGCGTCAGAAGACGGTGGGATCGGTGCATCGACCCAGACCACCTGCAGCGCCGGATCCGCCCGCGTCGCAGGCGCATCGTCGGCCGTCAGCCGCGACAGCCAGACGCCCAGCACGACATGCACCAGCAGCGTTCCACCCAGCGCGATCGTGCGCGTGCGTCCACGTCCTTGCGACACATCCATCCCCGCCCCGGGCCCTGTCGGCCGACGCGACTGTAGACCGGCCGCGTTAATCACCGGTTATGCACGCGGTCGCCACGCCGCGGACGCGGCGCTCGGGCCATAATCCGGTGCATGGACCGATACGAACGCATCCTCTCGCTGCACCGCATCCTCACGACCTCGCGCTATCCGGTCACGGTGGCCAAGTTGCAGGACGAGCTGGAATGCTCGCGCGCGACGGTCTATCGCGATCTGGCCTTCCTGCGCGATGCGCTGATGGCGCCGATCGTCGGCGACGGCGATGCCGGCTTCCGCTACGACAGCGACGAGGGCGGCCGGTTCGAATTGCCCGGCCTGTGGCTCAGCTCCGAGGAACTGCATGCGCTGCTCGCGGCGCAACAGCTGATGTCGCGCAGCAGCGGCGGCGTGCTCTCGAGCGCACTGGCGCCGTTGCAATCGCGCATCGAGAAGCTGCTCGACGAACACTCGGCCGGCAAGCAATGGCCGGTGCAGCGCGTGCGGGTGATTCCGCACCGCGGCCGGCGAATGGACGAGCACGCGTTCCGCAACGTCTGTTCGGCCGTGCTGCAGCGCAAGCAGTTGTCGTTCGAATACCGCGCGCGCTCGACCGACGAGCGCACCAGGCGCACGGTCTCGCCGCAGCGCATCACCCATTACCGAGACAACTGGTACCTCGACGCCTGGGACCAGGACCGCGACGCACTGCGCAGCTTTTCGGTCGACCGGATCACCAATGCCCGTGTGCTCACCGCCGATGCGCGCGACATCGACGACGCCGAACTCGACACCCATCTGGCCGGCAGCTACGGCATCTTCTCCGGACCGCCGAAGGGCATCGCGACGATCCTCTTCAGCGCCAAGGCCGCGCGCTGGGTCGCCGACGAACACTGGCATTCGCAACAGCAGGGGCGGTTTCTGCCCGACGGGCGTTTCGAACTGAAGGTGCCCTACAGCGGCGCACGCGAACTGTTGATGGACGTACTGCATTACGGCGCCGATGCCGAGGTGATCGAGCCGGTCGCGCTGCGCGAGCAGGCGCGGTCGCTGCTGATGATGGCGCTGCAGAAGTACGAAGGCTGAGCGTTTCGGTCGAGTGGGTCTGCCTGTTGCGGCTGCGGCGTCTGATGCGTTGACGGGGTAGCGCATTGGTTGGGGCGTTGCGTGGCAACCGCGGTGCTTGCCCGAGTCTTGAAGGTCTGGTTCTTTGTGCGCGTGGCGCAGTGCGCGCCCCTTCGATTTTCATTCGTCGATCCGTTGTTCCTGCGCAAGCGCTTTTCGACAGCGCTTCACGATGATCTGCCGTTCTGATGTCGGCTTCGGCCTTGGCTTTGGCTTTGAGCGTTTGACGTATCGAGCCGTAAAGCGAGCCGAGCACCGGAGCCTGACGCGGCCGGAGAGCAGCCCATGTCTGAGCGAAGCGAGTTTGGGCTGCGTGCCGCGTCAGGCGAGGCGCGCAGGGGACCGATGCGGCTTCATCGCATCGGCGAGTGTCCGGCGATGGCGGTTTTGCTTACTTTTGACAAGACAAAAGTAAGCCGCGCAACAGCGCGGAAGCTCTGTTCTTCGCGGATCATTGGAATCAAGCACCAGCGGTGAACGAAGCGAAACAACGCAAGTGCACGGCTTTCGCCCGCTTGCGCGTGCGAGTCCCTTTTTGAAGGACCAAAAAGGAACCAAAAAGTCCCTTCGCCGGACGCGATCCGCCGCATGAAGCCGCGGCGGGCCCCTGTGCTTCTCGGGCGACGGGGCACGCAGCCCAAACTCGCTGCGCTCAGACATGGGCTGCTCTCCGGCCCCGCCGCCCTGCGATGCTCGGCTCGCTTTACGGCTCGATACGTCAAAGGCTGAAAGCCGAAGCCGAAGCCGAAGCCGAAGCCGACGCCGAGCCGAAGTCGAGCCAAAGTCAAAGCCAAAGCCAAAGCCGGATCAGCGCCAATCGGAGGCAAAGAAAACCCGAAGTCGAGGCAGGGTCGCAGCCCATGAGATGCACGCCGAACAGACTGCGGCCATGCCCAGCCGGGCCACCGATCACCGCGTCCACAGGAGCTGCGCAGATGTCCCGTATCGCCAATGCCTCGCCTGATGCCGAACTCCCTGCCGATGCCGTGCTGCGCGCGCTGCCGATCGGTGCCTTGTTCCTGGGCGCCATCGCGCTGCTCTCGTTCCCCGGTCTGCGCACCGGCACCAGCGCGGTCGGCTGGCCGCCGATGTGGCTGCTCGGCCTGCCGGCCGTCGTGTGGGTCACCCTTCAACTGCTTCGCCTGCCACGCCGCCGCGGCCGGGCCTCGTCAGCGATGCCGCGGCGGCGTGGGCCAGGCGTTTCGGTCCAGGCGAGGCGGCGTCCGGCAAGGCCGCGTCGCGCCGGACTGGCGGCACGTGCCGCGATGGCGGCGGCCGGCCTGCTGCACGGCCTGCGTTGAGTCGCGGGCCGGTTCGGGGCGGATCGGGGCGGATCGGGGCGCTGCGCCAGTGACGTTGGTCATGGGGGCAGGGCGGGAGGCGCGTGCTAGCGTTGCCGGTTATCCGCCATGCGCCCTTCGGAGTCGCCATGTCCCAACTGTCCAAGCTCTGCCTCGCCGCGGCCGTCGCCGCCGGCCTGTCGATGGGCGCCGCATCTGCCCAGGAGGCCGCCGTGTCCGATCCCCACCAGTGGCTCGAAGCCGTCACCGACGAGAAGGCGCTGGACTGGGTCCGCGCGCAGAACGCCCAGTCGGAAGCCGAACTGGCCGCGACGCCCGAATTCAAGCAGCTCGAATCCGACCTGCTGGGCATCTACGACTCCGACGACAAGATTCCCGCCGTCTACAAGCAAGGCGAGTGGTACTACAACTTCTGGCGCGACCGGAACCACGAGCGCGGCATCTGGCGCCGCACCACGCTCGAGGAATACCGCAAGCCGCAGCCGCAGTGGGAGACCGTGCTCGACCTCGACGCACTCAACAAAGCCGAAGGCGAAAACTGGGTGTGGCATGGCGCGAATTGCCTGCGTCCGGCGTACACGCGCTGCCTGATCGCGCTGTCGCGCGGCGGCGCCGATGCCGACGTGACCCGCGAGTTCGACGTGGCATCCAAGTCCTGGGTCGACGGCGGTTTCTTCCGCGAAGAAGCCAAGGGCGCGCTGGGCTGGATCGACCAGGACAGCGTCTACGTCTACACCGATTTCGGCGACGGTTCGCTGACCTCGTCGGGCTACCCGCGCATCGTCAAGCAGCTCGCGCGCGGCCAGTCGATGGACCAGGCGACGCTGGTCTACGAAGGCCAGCCGGACGACATGTACATCGCCGCGATGCACGACGACACGCCGGGCTTCGAGCGTGATTTCGTCAGCCGCACGCTGGCCTTCTACAACGACGAGCTCTACCTGCGCGGCGCCGATGGCCAGCTGACCAAGATCGACGCGCCGAACTCGGCCAACAAGTCCGTCCATCACGACTGGCTGATGCTGGAACTGCGCGAAGCCTGGGACGTGGGCGGCCGCACATATCCGGCGGGCTCGCTGCTCGCGGCCAACTTCGACGCCTTCATGGGCGGCAAGCGTGAGTTCGACGTGCTGTTCGAGCCGAGCGAGACCACCTCGCTGGCCGGTGCGACGTGGACCAAGAATCACCTCGTCATCAACGTGCTCGAGGACGTCAAGAACAAGCTCACCGTGCTGACGCCGGGCGCCAACGGCTGGGCGCGCAGCGCCCTGACCGGCGTGCCGGAACTCGGCACCGTCGCGGTCAGCGCCGTCGACAGCGACGAGTCCGACGCGGTGTGGATGACGGTCACCGACTACCTGACGCCGAGTACGCTGATGCTGGCCGAGGTGGGCGGCAACGCCGCGCCGGAAACGCTCAAAACGATGCCGGCGTTCTTCGACGCCAGCACACATGAAGTCGAGCAGCATTTCGCCACGTCCAAGGACGGTACGCGCGTGCCGTACTTCCTCGTGCGTCCGAAGGACATGGTGCTCGACGGCAGCAATCCGACTCTGCTTTACGGCTACGGCGGCTTCGAGATCTCGCTGACACCCGGCTACTCGGGCGGCGTCGGCAAGGGCTGGCTGGAGAAGGGCGGCGTGTATGCGGTCGCCAACATCCGCGGCGGTGGCGAGTACGGTCCGCGCTGGCACCAGGCGGCGCTCAAGCAGAACCGCCACAAGGCCTACGAGGACTTCGCCGCGGTCGCGCAGGACATGATCGACCGCAAGATCACCTCCCCGGCGCATCTGGGCATTCGCGGCGGCAGCAACGGCGGTCTGCTGACCGGCAACATGCTCACGCAGTACCCGGAGCTGTTCGGCGCGGTCGTGATCCAGGTGCCGCTGCTCGACATGCAGCGTTATCACACGCTGCTGGCAGGTGCGTCGTGGATGGCCGAGTACGGCAACCCCGACAAGCCGGAAGAGTGGGAATTCATCCGCACCTTCTCGCCCTACCACCTGTTCGATCCGGCGAAGGACTATCCGCCGACGCTGATCCTGACCTCCACGCGCGACGACCGCGTCCACCCCGGTCACGCCCGCAAGATGCACGCGCTGATGTCCGAAGCGGGCAAGGACGTGCGCTATTACGAGAACATCGAGGGCGGCCACGGCGGCGCTGCGAACAACCGGCAGCAGGCGCACATGGATGCGCTCTACCTGACGTTCCTGTGGCAGCAACTGGGCAAGTGATTCGAACCTGCACCGGCCGCATTCGCGGCCGGTGCCTTATCTGGCGTTGCAATCGCGACGAATGGACCCAACGATGAAGACACCTTTTCCCCGCGCCGCCTTCATTCTGGCCGCGCCGATCCTGACGAGCCTGAGCCTGATGAGTGTTTCTCCCGCTACACACGCCGCCGCGCCGGTCCCGCCCGATGCCGAGCAGCGCCCGCACACTGTCACGGCGCCCCACGGCGCGACGCGCGAGGACGTCTACTACTGGCTGCGCGACGATAAGCGCGAAGACCCGGCGATGCTCGCCTATCTCAATGCCGAGAACGCCTACGCCGACGCGATGCTCGCGTCGCTGAAGCCGGTCGAGGACACCCTCTACGACGAGATCGTCGGCCGCATCCAGCAGGACGACAGCTCGGTGCCGTATCGCGACCGCGGCTTCTGGTATTACTCGCGCTTTGAAACCGGCAAGGACTATCCGGTGCACGCGCGCCGCGCCGATGGCGCCGGCATCGATGCGCTGTCGATCCAGGCCGCGAACGCGCGTGGCGATTTCAGCGGCGAGCAGGTCATGCTCGACGTCAACCAGCTCGCCGATGGCAAGGACTACTACGCGGTTGGCGACTGGGACGTGACCCGCGACAACCGCATCCTCGCCTACGCCGACGACACCAACGGCCGTCGCCAGTACACGGTGCGCTTCAAGAATCTCGAAACGGGTGAGGTCTATCCGGACGTCATCACTGGCGTGTCCGCGAACCTGGTCTGGGCCGACGACAACAAGACCCTGTTCTACGTCGAGAACGATCCCGAAACGCTGCTGACCGTGCGCGTGAAGAAGCACGTGCTCGGCACGCCGGTCACTGATGACGTGCTGGTGTACGAGGAGAAGGACGACAGCTTCTACATGGGCATCGACCGCACGCGCGACGACAGGTACATCGTCATCGGCGTCGGCAGCACCGTGTCGAGCGAGACGCGCTACGCGCCGGCCGACAATCCCGAGACCTTCACCGTGCTCGCGCCGCGCGCGCGCGATGTCGAATACGACGCCGACCATTACGGCGGCCGCTGGGTGATCCGCACCAATGCCGACAAGGCGACGAACTTCAAGCTCGTTACCGCGCCCAGCGATGCGACCTCGCGCCGGCAGTGGACCGACTTCGTGCCCCATCGCGACGATGTCTACATCGAGGGTTACGAACTGTTCGACGGCTTCACCGCGATCGAGGAACGTGCCGAGGCGCTGACCCGTGTGCGCGTGCTCAAGACCGACGGCAGCGATGAATTCGTGCAGGCCGACGAACCGGCGTACGCGATGGGTCTGGCGGTCAACTCCGAGCCCGACACCGCCTGGCTGCGCTACGGCTACACCTCGCTGACCACGCCGGCGACGACCTTCGAGGTCAACACGCAGACCGGCGAGCGTCGCCAGCTCAAGCAGCAGGCGGTGATCGGTTACGAGCCGTCGAACTACGTCACCGAGCGCGTGTGGACGACGGCGCGCGACGGCAAGCGCATTCCGGTGTCGCTGGTCTACCGCAAGGGCTTCGAGAAGAACGGCACCGCGGCGCTGCTGCAGTACGGCTACGGCAGCTACGGCGCGTCGATGGATCCGGGTTTCTCGGTCACTAACGTCAGCCTGCTCGACCGGGGCATGGTTTACGCGATCGCGCACATCCGCGGCGGCGAGGAGATGGGCCGCGCCTGGTACGACGACGGCAAGCTGCTCAACAAGATCAACACCTTCACCGACTTCATCGACGTCACCGACGATCTGGTGAAGCAGGGCTTTGCTGCACCCGATCGCGTCGCGGCCTACGGCGGCAGCGCCGGCGGCCTGCTGATGGGGGCGATCTCGAACATGGCGCCGGACAAGTACCGCGCGATCCTGTCGCAGGTGCCGTTCGTCGACGTGGTCACGACGATGCTCGACCCGAGCATCCCGCTGACCACCAACGAATACGACGAGTGGGGCAACCCCGAGCAGAAGCGCTATTACGACTACATGCTCACGTATTCGCCCTATGACAACCTCGAAGCCAAGGCCTATCCGGCGATGTTCGTCGGCACCGGTCTGTGGGACTCGCAGGTCCAGTACTGGGAGCCGGCGAAGTACGTGGCCAGGCTGCGCGACCTCAACACCGGTGCGTTCCCGGTGGTGTTCCGGACCAACATGGAAGCGGGCCACGGCGGCAAGTCGGGTCGTTTCCGCCGCTACCGCGAGTCGGCGGAGATGTACGCGTTCATGCTCGAGCAGCTGGGGCTCGACGCCGCGCCGGCCGCGCGCTGAGATTCGCTAGGGAGGTGGGGCGTCGCTGCGGCGCCCCGTCATGGATTGACGCGAGCGGCGCGGAGTAGCAGAATGCGCGGCTCGTCGCGGCGATGTCCGCGCGGCCCGATGGCTATGTAGCTCAGCCGGTTAGAGCACAGCACTCATAATGCTGGGGTCGGTGGTTCGAGTCCACCCATAGCCACCACTGTGATGTTTCCGAAAAGCCCGCGCCGCAGCGGGCTTTTTCGTGGAAACGACAGGGCGGTTCAGCTCGAACTTGTCCCCTTGCGCACGGCGTGGCAGAGTCGAAGCCAGTGACGCAAGTCAATCGCATTTAGGAGTCCGCATCGTGATCGATCCGGACGGGTTCAGGCCCAACGTCGGTATCGTGCTGATGCGCCCGGATGGCCGGGTGTTCTGGGCGCGGCGTGTCCGCCGCGACGGTTGGCAGTTCCCGCAGGGCGGGATGAACACCGACGAGACGCCGCTCGAGGCGATGTATCGCGAGCTGCGCGAGGAGACCGGACTGCTGCCAGAACACGTCGCCGTTCTCGGCGCGACGCCGGGATGGCTGCGCTACCGCCTGCCGCAGCGCGCGATCCGTCGCAACGACCGCATCGTCTGTGTGGGCCAGAAGCAGGTCTGGTTCCTGCTGCAGTTCGTCGGTGACGACGACCATCTGCGTCTCGACCTGACCGAGAAGCCGGAATTCGATCACTGGCGCTGGGTGGATTTCTGGTATCCGCTGGAGCACGTGGTGGTGTTCAAGCGCGGGGTCTACTCGAGTGCCCTGCGGCATCTGGCGCCGCTGGCGCGCCAGGTCGCGGGCATGCAGGCCATTCCAGCGCCGCTGGTCGATGCACGGCCGCGGGCGCGTCGGCCGCAGCGCCGGCAGCGGGTGGGCGTGCAGGGCCGGACGCGCGATTCCGACGGCGCAAGCTGAACCACTCTCATTTGACAGTGATTCTCGTTTCTGGCGAAATGGCGTCCAGCCCGACCGTCAGGACTTCGCCTTGTTCGTCTGCATCTGCAACGGCGTCACCGATTCCCAGATCCGCCAGGCGGCCGCCAACGGCTGCCGCGAAGTGTCCGAACTGACGATGCGCACCGGCTGTGGCGCGACCTGCGGCAGCTGCATGGATATGGCAGCGGGCCTGCTCGACGCCTATCACGCGCGCGCGGCGACGCCCACGATCGATCTGCCGTTGATCGCCTCTGCCGCCTGACGCGGCGCGCTGGAGCGTGCTCCGGACGCAGTTCACGACTGAAACAATGCGCACGATTCGCGTTCCGTCATCGCGGACCGCGAGCCGCTAGAGTGGCGCGATCCGACGTTTCAGGAGTCCGCCGATGAAAGGCGACGCGCAGGTCATCCGCTTTCTCAACCAGGCGCTGTACAACGAACTCACGGCGATCAACCAGTACTTCCTGCACGCCAAGATGCTGAAGAACTGGGGGCTCAACGTGCTCGGCAAGCACGAGTACAAGGAGTCGATCGAGGAGATGAAGCACGCCGACGTCCTGTCGGAACGCATCCTGTTCCTCGAGGGGCTTCCGAATTTCCAGGCGCTCGGCAAGCTGCGTATCGGCGAGACACCGCGCGAACTGCTGGAATGCGATCTGGCGCTCGAACTCGAGGGCCTGCCGGTGCTGCGCGAGGGCATCGCGCATTGCGAACAGGTCGGTGACTTCGTCAGCCGCAAGCTGCTCGCCGACATCCTCGCCAGCGAGGAGGAGCACGTCGACTGGCTGGAGACGCAGCTCGACCTGATCGCCCGGATCGGCGAAGAGAACTACCTGCAGAGCCAGATGGACGACGACTGAGTCGTCCGCGGGCGCTCCGCCACGTCCGCACGGGCCTGACCCGCGCCTCAGGGCGCGGGGGACGGCTGCCGGTTCTCACGCAGCGCGCGTCGCACGCGCGCGAATTCGTTGGTGACCAGGGCGACCGCCACGGCCGGCCGCGGAAGCTCCCGTTCGCGTGCGCCTGCCTCGATCCGCCGCGCAGCGGCCGAGAGCGACATCGCGCCGAGGTTCGCGCTGGATGACTTGAGCGAATGCGCCGCCTCGCGCAAGGCCGAGTAGTCCGGCCCGTCGACGGCATTCTCGAGCGTCGCCAGCAGGCGCGGCGTGTCTTCCAGGAACACGTCGATCAGGCGATCGACCTCGTCCCCGAGCAACGCGCGCAGATCGTCGAGCACATCGGGATCGATGACCGGCGGCAGGGCCTCGGGCGGACGCGCGGGTGTCGCGGCTTCACCGGTCGCGGGAGCGGGGGTCGGCGCGCTCGATGGCGATGCCGCAGCGGGGCGGGGCGCCGCCGGCGCAACGACGGAGGCCATCGGCGCAGCAATGGGCGCAGGCGGCGCCGGCCGCGGAGCCACGGCCTCGGGCACGACCGGTGCCGGCGGCGGCGAAAGACTTGGAGATGGACGCACTGCCTCGGGCGCGACGAATGCCGCAGGCGTCGGCGCGGGGTGTGCATGGACAGCTTCGGGCATGGCGAGTGCCACCGGCGCGGGCGCGATGGGCTCGACGCGGGCCAGCGCCACCAGTGCCGGGGTGGGCGCAGCCGGTCGCGTGTCCTCGATGGCCGGTCCAGACCCATGCGTTGATTCCACGATCGCCGGCGGCGGCGGTGCGACGACGCTTTCTTCGACGGCCGGGATCACCGGGGCAACGGTCCATGCCGGGTGCGCATGCTCATCCGCGGGCGTGTCGGCGTCGTCATCCGGTGCGGATGCGGGCAGCGCCTGGGGATCCCACCAGCGATGCAGGCAGCGCTCGAGTTCGCTGCGCGTCACCGGCTTGGCGAGATAGTCGTCCATGCCCGCATCGAGGCATTTCTGCCGGTCGCCGGCCATCGCGTTCGCGGTCATGGCGATGATCGGCAGACGGCGTCCGGTGTCGCTGGCCGCCTCGTGCTCGCGCCAGCGCCGCGTCGCGGTGTAGCCGTCCATCACCGGCATCTGGCAATCCATCAGCACGATGTCGAAGCGGGCGTCGGCGATCTTGATCAGGGCCGCCTCGCCGTTGCTGGCGGTGTCGCAACTGATGCCGAGCACCGAGAGCAGGCGCTGGCCCACCATCAGGTTGACCGGGTTGTCTTCGACCAGCAGGACGCGCGGCTTGCGCGGTGCGGCCGTGCGCTGGTGATCGGTGGCGATCTCGGCGATCTCCGCGGCAGTGGAGACCAGCGGCGCGATCCGCGGCGCAGCCGGGGCGGGAATCGGCTCGGCCGCGGTGGCGACGGCGCTCGCCGCGGTGGCCGGTGGCAGGTCGAGCACCGCTTCGCGCAGGTCGGCGTCGGGCGCCTGTCGGCTCAGCAGCGTCGCGCCCTGGCGCAGTTCCTCGGCGACGGGCTCGTCGCCGTACAGGCAGACCAGGCGCAGGTCGCCGTAGGCGGCCTGGCGGGTGATGTTGCGATACAGCGCGACCGCGGTATTGCGCATGCCCGACAGGTCGGCGACGACCAGCGAGTACGCCCAGGGGGCGCCCTGGTTGGCGGCCGTCCGCAAGCGGTCGAGCGCCTCCTGCGTGGTCTCGACCGCGCTCACGCGCAGGCCCCAGTTGGGCAGCAGCATCGACAGGCGCAGGCGCAGGCGCGGATCGGCGCTCAGCAGCAGCGCGCGGCCGTCGCGTGGCGCCGCGTCGTCGACCGGCATGTCGCCCTGGGCCTTGAGCAGCGGAATCTCGAACCAGAACGTGGCGCCGGCGCCCGGCTCGGATTCCACGCCGATGCGTCCGCCCATCAGTTCGACGATGCGGCGCGAGATCGCCAGCCCGAGCCCGGTGCCGCCGTAGAGGCGCGTGGTCGAGGCATCGGCCTGGCTGAAGGCCTGGAACAGCCGCGCCTGCGCCGACGGGGCGATGCCGATGCCGGTGTCGCGGACCTCGAACCGGAGCTGGTGCTGACCGGCGCTCTCGCCGAGGCGGCGCACGGTAATGGTGATGCTGCCGCGGTCGGTGAACTTCACCGCGTTGCTGATCAGGTTGCCCAGCACCTGGCGCAGGCGCACCGGATCGCCGCGCACCGGCAGACGCACCGACGGATCCACCTGCAGGCCGATGCGCAGGCCCTTGCTCTGCGCCGGGCGCTCCATCAGCTGGGTCACGCCGTCGAGCAGCTCGCGCAGGTGGAAGGCGGTGGTCTCAAGTTCCAGCTTGTCGGATTCGAGCTTCGAGTAATCGAGGATGTCGTCGACGATGCGCTGCATCTGCTGCGAGGACAGAAACGCGGTGCGCACGAGTTCGGCGTGGTCCGGCGCCAGCGGCGCGTGCATCAGCAGGTCGAGCATCGGCGTGATGCCGTTGAGCGGCGTGCGGATCTCGTGGCTCATCGTCGCCAGGAATTCACCCTTGGCCATCACCGCCGATTCGGCGGCGTTCTTGGCCTGGCGCAGTTCCTGTTCGAGCTTGGTGCGTTCCTCGAGTTCGCGCTGCAGTTCGCCCAGCGCGAGTTCGTCCTGGCGCAGCCGCTCGTCGGCGGCCTCGAGTTCGCGCACGCCCTGGTGCAGCCGCACGCTCACCCCGACCGATGCCAGCACGGCCAGCAGCGCGAGCACCAGCGCGATCGCCTGCCACGGCCCGGGCACGCCGAGGGTTTCGAGCGCCATCGTGAGCGCGGCACCCGCGGCGGCCCCGAGTGCCGGCCAGCGCAGCATCAGGGCAGACGGTCGCCGGCGGATGATCATGGGCGTCAGAGCACCGAGTGATGGAAGTCGAAGTCGAGCGCATCGGCGACGCGCTGGACGAGGTTGCCCTGGATGTAGTCGATGCCGCTCATCCACAGCGTGGCCGCGGCCTGCGGGTCCTCGACCTGCTGGCCGATGACCTGCAGGCCGAGACGATGGGCGCGCTCGACCGCGCCGCGCATCTCGTCGCGCACCTTCGGCTCGTCGAGCTGCCGCGAATACCGCGCCGCGAGACGCACGAAACCGAGCGGCAACTGGGCCAGCAGCGCGTCGGCGTCTTCGCCCGCCGCGTACTGGCCCAGGCACAGCTGCACGCCCGCCGGCACCATGCTCGCGCAGAACTCCTGCAGCGACAGCGCGTGGATCAGCGCGTCCTCCTGGCGGACGTCGATGACCAGCGATGCGCCGCCGACACCCGCGGCCTCGAGCTGCTGCAGCAGCCAGTCGGCATGGCCGGCCTGGATCAGGCTGCGCGAGGACTGCGACACGAACAGGCGCATCGCGCCGCCGCGCTTGCTGCGCTCGACCAGCGTGGCCAGCGCGAGCTCGATCACCCGGCGGTCGATGTCGTACAGCAGGCCGGCGCTTTCCGCCGCGGGCAGGATCCGGGCCGCGGAATGCAGTTCGCCGTCGCGCCCGCGCAGGCGCAGCAGCGTCTGGTACTGGGCCTCGTCGCCGCCGGCGACCGCGACGATCGGCTGGAACGCCAGTTCGATACGGTTCTCGGCCAGCGCGTCGCGAAGATCGTGGGTGAAGGCGTCGGTCGCGTCGCCCGCGGCGGGCGCGGCCACCGGCAGATGCACGGCGATGCCGACGGGTGTGCCGCGCGATTCGCGCAGCGCCTGTTCGGCCGAGGCCAGCGCACTGCCGGGATCCTCGTAGCCGTAGGCCAGATCGGCATAGCCGACCAGCGCGCGCAGGCGGATGTTCTGGTCGCCGAGCGGGAAGGCGTGGCTGCCGATGCCGTCGCGCAGGCCGCGCGCCCAGCCGTCCAGCGCCGCGCGCGAGACCTCGGGCGCGAAGACCAGGAACGTGTTGTCGTTGAGCCGGGTTGCCGGCGCATCGCCGACCAGCTGGCGCAGATGGCGTCCGGCATCGGTGAGGATGGTTTCCAGGCCCGCGTAGCCGTAGCGGTCGCGCAGCGCGGTGACGCCTTCGATCTCGATGAAGCCCAGTGCCCCCGACGGCCGCGACGGAATCATCTCGGCCAGGCGCTGCAACAGCTCGATCCGGCTGTGCAGGCCGGTCACCGGATGGCGTCCCGGATCGGGCATCTGCTGCAGCGCGCGTGCGCGGCGGATACGGTTCTGCACGGCCGCGACCAGATGGCGCGGTCGCACCGGCTTGGTGAGGAAATCGTCGGCGCCGACTTCCATGACCTCGAACTGGCGCTCCGGGTCATCGTCGCCGGTGAGGAACACGACCGGGATATGCGCCAGCGCCGGCTGCTGGCGCAGCAGGGCGGTGAGCTCGGCGCCGTCCATGCCCGGCATGTGCAGATCCATCAGCACCAGGGCCGGCTGGAACTCGGCGGCCGTGACCAGGAACTCTGCGGCCACGCCGACCACCCGCGCCTCGAAGCCGGCACCGTTGAGCACGCTTTCGGCGAACAGCGCCTGGCTCGGATCGTCCTCGACGATCAACACACGGTAGACGGCCTCCGGCGTCGCCGGTGCCGGCGCGGACGCGGCGACCGCGGCCGTATCGTTGCGCACGGCGTCGGCCGGATCGGCAGGCAGCGTGGGCTGTCCCGCGTCGGCGGCCCAGCGCCGCCAGTAAGCGGTCGGCGGGAATTCGGCGCGGTGGCGGCTGTCGGCATCGGACATGGGGGGACTCTGACGCGATGGGGGCAAGCAGGCAACTTTAACCGGTGGCACCCGGGAGGGTGCGACAAGGATCGCGGATGTGCGTGCGAACGCGCGCCGCGGATCAGCCTGTCGGATGCCGGATGGGACGCCGGCGCAGGCGTCGCGCGATCCAGATCAGCAGCAACGCCAGCAGCAGGCCCGCGCCCAGCGCGAGTGCCAGCGCGAGCCACGGCGACACGAGGGCCAGCCCCAGCGCGCCGAGCGTCAGGCCGTCCTCGGCCGTCGAGACGACGACATTGCTGACCGGCTCGGGCGATGCATTGAGCAGCAGCCGCGTGCCGGCCTTGAACACGTGACTGGTGAGGGCGACGCCGGCGCCGGTCGCCAGCATGCCGGCGCCCAGTTCGCCATCGGGCGACAAGGCGGCGGCGGCGAGGAATGCACCCGCCGGCACGCGGGCCAGCGTCTGCACCAGGTCCCAGCCCGAGTCGACGCCGGGAATCTTGTCGGCGAAAAACTCCACCAGCGCCAGACCTCCCGACACGCCGAGCACCCAGGGCGATGTCGTCGCGTCCAGTGCCGGCGGCAGGTCGAGCCAGCCGAGGGCGCCGGCCACCCCGACCCCGAACACCGTGAGGTAGGCCCGCACGCCGGCCAGCCAGGCCAGCAGCACGCCGGTCGCGAACAGATGGGCGTCCGACATCGCGTCTCCCGGTCCGGGCGAACGCCAACCGTCGCCCAACGCGGGCGAGTATAGGCAGAGCCTGCGCTTGACGCCCCTTCGGCGCTCTCGCTATACCGTGGCGATGACTGAACCCGTTTCCAGCGGTCCGACGCCTGCCAAGCGCCCGTCCGCGATGCCGACCACGCCGGGAATGCGCTGGGTGCTCGGCGCGATCGCGATCGTCGTGCTGTCGCTGCTGTTCGGCGTCTGGGGGGCCTGGCAGCTGTTCGCGCCCGGCAGCGGCAATCCCCAGCGGCAGCTCTCCGATCAGGCCGCACAGATCGAAGCCTTGCAGCAGCAGGTCGCCACGCTGACCCGATCCGACCAGATCAGCCGCGAGGCCAACCGCGAGGTGCAGGGCACGCTCGCCGAACGCGACGAGGAGATCGCGGCCTTGCGTGCCGACGTCGCGTTCTACGAACGCTTCGTCGGCTCGACCGCGCAGCGGCGCGGGCTCACGGTGCACGAACTCCGCCTGCAGCCGCGCACCGACCAGGGCTGGCATTACACGGCCACCCTGACCCAGAGCCTCAACCGTGACGCGGCGAGCACCGGCGAGATGCGGCTGGCGATCGAAGGCACCCGCGACGGGCGCCTGGAGACGCTGGACTGGGCCGACCTGCGCCAGAGCGAGAATGCCCAGGGCATCGAGTTCTCGTTCAAATACTTCCAGCAGGTCGAAGGCGACATCGTGCTGCCGGCCGGCTTCCAGCCCTTGCGGGTGACGGTGCGGCTGGCCCCGCAGCGCGGCAGCGCGGTGGAACGGGCGTTCAGCTGGGCCGACGTGACGCCGCGTTCCGCACCGGACGCTTGAAGCAGGGGGCCACGGCCCCCATCCTGTGCGCCATGAACAACGATGTCTTCTCGCTCGAAGCCCCCGGCTACCAGTCGCTGGACCGGCCGCTGGAGTTCACGCCGGCCGCCGCCTCGAAGGTGCGCGAGCTGATCGAGGGCGAGGGCAATCCGGCGCTGAACCTGCGCGTGTACATCCAGGGCGGCGGCTGTTCCGGCTTCCAGTACGGCTTCGAGTTCGACGAACAGCGCGGCGAGGACGATCTCGCGATCGTCACCGACGACGTGACCCTGGTCGTCGATCCGCTGAGCCTGCAGTACCTGATGGGGGCGTCGGTCGACTACGTCGAGAGCCTGCACGGCGCGCAGTTCACGATCCGCAACCCCAATGCGAAGTCGACCTGCGGCTGCGGCAGCAGCTTCACCGTCTGAGTCGACGCCGGCCGACGCACACCGTGCGCGCCCACCCGAACGTGATGCGCCGCCCGACGCGGATGTGGCGATAATCCGCCCATGGACTTCAGCTTCGTCGAGGCGCCGCTCGATCGCGCCGAACATCTGCGCACCGATTCCGATGCCCTCGCCCGGCTGTGGCCCGACGCACGCGTGCTGGTGCTCGACGCACGCGGCGACGCGGCAGTGGACGCCGATGGCGCACCGCCGCAGCTGATCGGCACCGCGGTTGGACCGCGTCCGGAGACGGCGGTGTTCCTCGGCCTGCACGGCGATCAGGGCTGGTTCGCGCTGCCGGCGGCCGATGCACCGGACACCCTCCAGGCGCGCGGCGTCGTGGATCTGCGCAGCGCCGCCGCGCAGTGGCCGGCGCGCGAGGCCACGGCCTTCGCCCAGGCCCGCGCCGTGCTGCACTGGCGCGACCGCCACCGCTTCTGCGGTGCCTGTGCCGCGCCGCTGGTGTGGGCCCGTGCGGGCTGGCTCGGCCGCTGCACCGGCTGCGGGATCGAACACTACCCGCGTACGGATCCGGCGGTGATCGTCGCGGTCACCGATGGCGATCGCCTGCTGCTCGGGCGCCAGGCGGCGTGGCCGCCGCATCGCTATTCCACGCTCGCGGGCTTCGTCGAACCGGGCGAGACGCTCGAGCAGACCGTGGTGCGCGAAGTGTTCGAGGAAAGCGCAGTGCGCGTGCGCAACTGCCGGTATCTCGCCTCGCAGCCCTGGCCGTTTCCGTCGTCGCTGATGCTGGGTTTCGTCGCCGAGGCTGCGCCCGATGCGCCGCAGGTCAACGACGAGCTGGAGGACGCGCGCTGGTTCGACGCCGAGGCGATCGGCCGCGCGCTGGACGACGCGCATCCCGGTCTCGCGCTGTCACCCCGGTCGTCGATCTCGCGGTGGCTGATCGCACAGTGGTATGCCGAACGGACCCGGTGAAGCCACATGGATCGCGGTGATCAGCCGCCGGGCGCGAGCCAGCTGAAGGGCGTCCACGGCAGGTTGCGCGCGACACCGTAGAACACCAGCAGGCCGATCCAGAACGTCGCCGTGGACATCACGCGCGCCGCCGGCTGCAGCACGCGCGGCCGCCAGCCTAGGCGCCAGGCCACGAACACGGGCGTGAGCAGCATCAGCAGCAGCAGCAGCGGGTTCATCGCCATCGCCTGCGGCAGGTCGCCGTGGGCGAGTGCGTGCAGGCACCGGGTGAGGCCGCAGCCGGGGCAGTGCCAGCCGGTCGCGGCGTAGAACATGCAGGGCGGAAACGGACTGCCCGGCGCATTGGGATCGAACGTGCGCAGCAACCAGGCGCCCGCACCCAGCACCGCGGTCCCGGCGCCGGCGAAGGCGACGAGACGCGCGGTCGGAAGGCGGGGCGCCCGGCTGCCGGCAATGGCCATCAGACGCCGCTCTGCATCTGTTCGAACATCATCCGGTACTGCTCGATGCCGCCGCCGAGCGTCAGCGAGTAGACGGTCCACAGCAGGCCGACGATGCACAGGCCGGTGGTCACCCAGCACCAGACCTTGGCGGTGTTGGACGCGCGCTGGGCGCCGGCCAGATCGCCCTGGCCGAGTAGTGTGTTGACCTTCGCGGCGAACACGATCGCGACGATGCCCGGAATCGTGCCGATGACGCAGCACAGGCACAGCGACAGCACGGTGGCGATGATCGCCCACGCCAGGTAGTTGGGCACGGTGCCCGGTGCGATCGGCGCGCCCGGCATCGCCGCGGGTGCACCGTAGGGATCGCCAGGCGGCGGAGGCGGTGGCGTCGAGGGTGGGACGGGGGGTATCGAACTCATTGCGATCTCCTGTGCAAGGCAAGAATGCAGACGGTCCCGTCGTCCGGCGGAGTCGGGGCGGCGTTACTGTACCGCCCGCGAATGCGTTGCGGGCTCAGGCCGCGTCGCCGCGCAGCCCGCGCACCTGGGCTTCGAGCGAGGCGGCGGTCACGTCGGCGGTCGCCTCGATCCGCGGTCCCGCCACCACTTCGATGTGGGCGCGGAACCGGCGCGGCACGCGCATGCGTGCAAGCCGGCCGGCACCGGCCGCGTCGCCGCGTCGGCTCCACATGCTCGTCCACATGCCGCGCAGCGCCATCGGCACCACCGGAACCGGCTGGCCGCGTTCGGCGGCGCGCGCGAGGATGCGCTCGACGCCGCTCTTGAACGCGCCGATCCCGCCGTCGCGTGTCAGCTGGCCCTCGGGAAAGATGCCGACCAGCTCGCCTTCCGCCAGCGCCGCGTCGATCGCGTCGAAGGCCTTCTGCATCAGCACCGGATCTTCCTTGGCGCCGGCGATCGGGATCGCCTTGGCATGGCGGAAGATCCAGCGCAGGCCGGGAATGGCGAAGATGCGGTGATACATCACGAACCGCACCGGGCGCGGGATCGAGGCCGCGAGAATCAGCGCATCCATGTAGCTGACGTGGTTGCAGACGATCAGCGCCGGGCCCTCGGCCGGGATCGCCGGATCCACGTCGCGTTCGCGCAGGCGGTACAGCGCGCGCACCAGCAGCATGCTGGCCAGGCGCATCAGGAACTCGGGCACCAGGGTGAAGATCCAGATCGCGACCAGCAGGTTCGCGATGCCCAGGGCCAGGAACACCTGCGGAATGCTCAGACCGGGCAGCGGGATACGCAGGCCGGCGACAATCAGCCCGTCCATCTGCACCAGCACGCCGAGCACCGCCGCGGTGACGATGAACAGCGAATTCTGGATGTTGAGCCCGGCGATTACCCGCGACAGTTCCGACTTCGGCGTGCGGCTCTGGATCAGCGCGAACAGCGGCACGACGAACAGGCCGGTGAACAGGCCGATGCCGGTGAGATCGACCGCGATGCGCCAGCCGCCGGGTGCCTGCAGGAACTGCGCGATTGTCAGGCCGGTGGCGGGCGGCAGCGCCGGGCGAGCAAGGTACAGATCCAGCAGGAACGCGGTGATGCCGAATGCGCCCAGCGGCACGAGGCCCAGTTCCACCGTGCGCGCCGACAGCTTCTCGCACAGCAGCGAGCCGGCGCCGACGCCGATCGAGAACAGCGCCAGCGCGAAGATGTACAGCGCGGTGTCGTTGACCACGCCGCCCAGGTACACCTCGGCATAGGTCGGCAGCTGCGCGGTCAGCACGGTGCCGACGAACCAGAACCACGACACGCCGAGGATCGCGTTGCGTACCGCGAGCTGGCGACGCGCCAGGCGCATGACCGCGCGTGATTCGGGAATCGGATTCCAGTTGACCTGCAGCGCCGGCGCGCCCGCGTCGACCCGTGGAATCATCCGCGCGACCACGTTGCCGGCGACCGCCAGCACGACCACCGACAGCGCCGCCGCCTCGGGGCCGTAGCTGCCGGCGAGCTTGAACACCAGGCCGCCGTAGATCATGCCGGCCAGGATCGCGATCGAGGTGCCCATCTCGACCAGGCCGTTGCCGCCGGTCAGTTCCTCGGGGCGCAGCACCGAGGGCAGGATCGAATACTTCACCGGCCCGAACAGCGTGGACTGCATGCCCGTCAGGAACAGCGCGACCAGCAGCACCGGCATGTTTTCCAGCAGGAAACCGGCGGCCGCGACCGACATGATCACGATCTCCATCGCCGTCGTGATCACGATCAGTCGCTGCTTTTCCAGCTTCTCGGCGATCTGCCCGGCGATGGCCGAGAACAGGAAGTACGGCAGGATGAACAGCGCCGGCGCGAGATTGGTGTAGAGCGTGCGTTCGGCCGTGCTGACGCCGAGGAAGAACAGCAGCGCGATGATCGACTGCCGGTAGACGTTGTCGTTGAACGCGCCCAGGGCCTGGACGGTGAAGTAGGGCAGGAAGCGCCGCTGCCGGAGCAGGGCGAACTGGGACTGGCCGGCCATTCGGGCTCCTCGACGAATGCGCGGAGCCTAGCAAAGGCGCATGGCGCTGCGTGGGGCGTCAGTCCGCCGCGGTCCCCGTCACCTCGCGCACGGCGCGGTAGCGCTGCTCGAGTTCCTGGCGGATCTCGCGACGCTGGCGGCCCTGTTCGAACCGGCGTCGTTCTTCGGGCGTCTGCGGCTCGCGCGGCGGCACCGGCGTCGTGCGGCCGGCCTCGTCCATCGCCACCATCGTGAAGAAGCAGCTGTTGGTGTGGCGCACGGCGCGGTTGCGGATGTCTTCGGTGATGACCTTGATGCCGACTTCCATCGACGTGCGCCCGGTGTAGTTCACCGACGCGAGGAAGGTCACCAGCTCGCCGACGTGGATCGGTTCGCGGAACGTCACCTGGTCGACCGACAGCGTGACCACGTAGCGGCCGGCATAGCGGCTGGCGCAGGCGTAGGCCACTTCATCCAGGTACTTCAGCAGCGTGCCGCCGTGGACGTTGCCGGAGAAGTTCGCCATGTCCGGCGTCATCAGCACGGTCATGCTCAGCTGGGCGTTGCCGGGAATCATGGCGGGTCTCGGTCGGGTGGGCTCAGGTGCCGGCGCGTTCGCGTTCGACCGCGCGCCAGCCGATGTCGTGCCGGTGAAACTCGCCCGGCCAGGAGATGCCGGCGAGCTCGCCGTAGGCGCGCGTCTGCGCGTCGGCCACGGTGTCGCCGAGTGCGGCCACGCACAGCACGCGGCCGCCGGCGGTCACGGCCTGACCGTGGGCGTCGAGCGTCGTGCCGGCATGGAACACCTTGGTGTCGGCCAGCGGCGGCGTGTCCCAGGTGTTGATGACGTCGCCGGTGCGCGGCGTGCCGGGGTAGTGCTCGGCGGCCATCACCACGCCGAGTGCGGGACGCGGGTCCCAGTCGGCCTGGACCGCGTCGAGACGGCCGTCGATGCCGGCCTCGACCAGCGCGGCGAAATCCGAGGTCAGCCGCATCATCACCGGCTGGGTTTCCGGATCACCGAAGCGCACGTTGAACTCGATGACCTTCGGCGCGCCGCTCGCATCGATCATCAGGCCGGCATAGAGGAAGCCGGTGAACGGCACGCCGTCGGCGGCCATGCCGCGCACGGTGGGCTCGATCACCTCGCGCAGGATCCGTGCATGCACCTCGGGCGTGACCACGGGGGCGGGCGAATACGCGCCCATGCCGCCGGTATTGGGGCCGGTGTCGCCGTCGCCGACGCGCTTGTGGTCCTGGCTGGTGGCCATCGGCAACGCGGTCGTGCCGTCGACCATCGCGATGAAGCTGGCTTCCTCGCCGTCGAGGAATTCCTCGACGACCACGCGCGCACCCGCCGCACCGAAGGCGTTGCCCGAAAGCATGTCGGCGATCGCGGCTTCGGCCTCGTCCAGCGTCGTGGCGACGATCACGCCCTTGCCCGCGGCCAGACCATCGGCCTTGATGACGATCGGTGCGCCGTGCTGGCGCACGTATTCGATCGCGGTGTCGGCGTCGGTGAATACCGAATAGCCCGCGGTCGGAATCGCATGGCGGGCGAGGAAATCCTTGGCGAAGGCCTTGCTGCCTTCGAGCTGGGCCGCCGCTGCCGTGGGCCCGAAGATGCGCAGGCCCGCGTCGCGGAAGCGGTCGACCACGCCGGCGACCAGCGGCGCCTCGGGGCCGACGACGGTGAACGCGACGCCTTCGGCGCGCGCCAGGGCCAGCAGCGCGTCCAGATCCGTCGCCGCGACGGCGACGTTGCGGCATCTCGCCTCGCGCGCGGTGCCGGCGTTGCCCGGCGCCACCAGCACCTCGTCGACCTGCGGCGACTGCGCGAGCTTCCACGCCAGCGCGTGCTCGCGACCGCCGGAACCGATGACGAGGACCTTCTTCATGCGCGACACACCGGATGCAAAGGAGACGCCAGTTTACGGCGTCGCGCCTGCGATGCGCCCGCGGTGGCGGCCGTGGTGCGTCGACGCCGCGCCCGACCACCGCCTCGGGGCGCCCACGGAGCGGATGCTAGGCTCGACCGCCTTGTCCGCACCGGAACCCGCCGCGCCGATGGATCCCGTCCAGTTGATCGAACACGCACTGTCCCCCGTCGTCGATGCGATCAATGGCGTGCTGTGGAACTACGTCCTGGTCGGCGTGCTGCCGCTGGTCGGTCTCTGGTTCAGCGCGCGCCTGGGCTTCATCCAGTTCCGCCGGTTTCCGAAGATGCTCTCGGGCCTGGTGCGCGGCACCGACGGCGACCGCGCCGGCATCTCGCCGCTGCAATCGCTGTGCACCAGCCTCGCCTCGCGGGTGGGCACCGGCAATCTCGTCGGTGTGGCGATCGCGTTGACGGTGGGCGGGCCGGGCGCGATCTTCTGGATGTGGCTGGTCGCGTGCTTCGGCATGGCGACGGCGTATGTCGAAAGCGCGCTCGCCCAGCTGTACAAGCGCCGCGATGCGGCCGGTCATTACCGCGGCGGTCCTGCGTTCTACATGGCGCACGGCCTGCGCGCGCCATGGCTCGGCGCGATCTTCTCGGTGTGCCTGATCGTGGCATTCGGGCTGGTATTCAGCGCGGTGCAGGCCAATTCGATTTCCGAGGCGGTGACCGGCGCCTGGGGCCTGCATCCCGGCTGGACGGCATTCGCGCTCGTCGCGATCGCGGCCCCGGTGATCTTCGGCGGCCTGCGCCGCGTGGCGACCACGGCGGAACTGGTCGTGCCCGCGATGGCGTTCGCCTACCTGCTGCTCGCGGGCTGGGTGATCCTGACCAATCTCGGCGACGTGCCGGCGATGCTGGCGCTGATCGTGCGCAGTGCGTTCGGTCTCGACCAGGCGGCCGGCGGTGTGCTGGGCGGGCTCGCGGTCGCGCTGCTCAACGGGGTCAAGCGCGGCCTGTTCTCCAACGAGGCAGGCATGGGCAGCGCGCCCAACATCGCCGCGTCGGCGACGCCCTCGCCCCATCATCCGGCCAGCCAGGGGCTTCTGCAGGCGTTCGGCGTGTTCGTCGACACGCTGGTGATCTGCACCGCGACCGCGCTGATGATCCTGCTGTCGGGCGCGCTCGACACCGCCGGCGGAGATGGCGCGGTGCTCACCCAGCAGGCGATGGCGGTCCACTTCGGCGGCTGGGGGCCGAGCTTCATCGCGATCGCGCTGGCCTTCTTCGCCACGACTTCGATCCTCGGCAATTACGCCTATGCCGAGAGTGCCTTGGTGTTCCTGCGCGGTGGTCGCGTCGGGATCCTGCTGCTGCGGCTGGGCTGCCTGGGCATGGTGGCCTGGGGCGCGTTTGCGCGTCTGGACATCGTCTGGAATACCGCCGATGCGGCGATGGGGCTGATGGCGATCGTCAATCTCGTCGCGATCGTGCTGCTGTCGGGGGTCGTCGTGCGTCTGACCCGCGACTACGACCGCAAGATCCGCGCCGGCGAGACCTCGCCGCGCTTCGATGCGGCGGATTTCCCCGAACTCGGCGACACGATCGACCGCAGCATCTGGACCGCGACGAAGACCGTCGCGCCGATGGCGACGCCGGCGGACAAGTCTCTCGCCTGACGGCGCGCGCGGTGGGTTGCATCGGCCGATCGCGATGCAGCCTGTCGCACCGGTACCCGTACACGCGGCGATAGCGGCCCTGTAGGAGCGCGCTTGCGCGCGATTGCATTCCTCGGAACGCTTCATCACGTGCGGTGATGTTTCGTCGGTAGAGCCGTTTCGCGCGCAAGCGCGCTCCTACACAAGCGTTCCGCGCGCTGTGCATCGCGTCACACGGATCGCGAGGCGACAGTCTGCACCGCACGGCGATGCCGACCCCTGTAGGCGCGCGCTTGCGCGCGATGGGGCGTTCCTGGAGTGCCTCATCGCGCCTTGTGAAGCGTTATCGGGAAGGCCGGTTCGCGCGCCAGCGTGCTCCTACAAAAGGCGTTTCGCGCGCTGTGCATCGCGTCAGGCGGATCACGATGCGACAGGCTGCACCGCACGGCGATGCCGACCCCTGTAGGCGCGCGCTTGCGCGCGATGGGGCCTTACCCCGAACGCGTCATCGCACTGCGCGGGCGGCTCCCACGTACGTCATTGCACTTCTGCGCACCGTTAACCCGCGGGCGTCACTCGCAACCCTCACGCGCCAGCGCCGGCGGGATCGCCCACATTCCCGAGCCGGCATCGAACGGCACCTGATACGTGCGATCGACGCGCCGTCCGCAGGCCTCGCCGCGTTCGCGCACGCGCAGCGGCCAGGCTCCTGCGGTGGCGACGCGGTCGTCGATCGCGAGGTCGAAGATCAGGTCGAAGGCGGTGTCCGGCGCGCAGTCGGCGCGTTCGCTGCAGGCGAGCGTCGCGCCGAGGTTGTCGAGGCTGCTGCGCAACGTTCCGGCCAGCCGGAAGCCGTCGCCCTCGGGCAGCACCAGGTGGGTGGTGCCGACGGTGATGCCCTGGCCGGTGAACCCGTCCTCAATGACGACGCCATGGAGCCGCGGCCCGAAGCGTCGGACCGAGACGTCGGCGACATCGCCGCTGCTGCCGAAGGTGTCCAGGTGCGCACGCGATGCGGCGATCACGGCGTCGCCGTCCTCGAACAGCAGGAAGAGGTCGATCAGCGCGCTGGTCACGTGGCCGGCGCCATCGGGCACACCGCAGACGGCGACGAGCTCGGCAGGCGCGTCCGGCGTGCCGATCGCCCCGCGCGCGCAGACCTCGCGCAAGGCCGGGGCGGTGCCGAGGCCGTCCGCACGCGGCACGCCGGGCCAGTCGCCCACCAGCTGCGCGAGCTCACCGTACTGGTCGACCAGGAACATGCGCACCGCGCCGCCGTCCAGGCCGGTCACCTGGGTCGGGACGTCGGCAGCCCCACGTCCGTCAGACGCCGCGGTCATCTCGGCCGTCGACGGCGCATGTGCCGCCGCATCGGGCGCCGGTGCGGGCGCGTCACTGCAGGCGCCGAGCGCGAGCATCAGACACGCCGACGCGGCTGCGCGCGACCGCGGCGAAGGGCTCGGGGACATCGGCGCATCCTGCGAAGACGGGGCGCCGGACTCTAGCAACCGCGCATGCACGCCGGCGTGCATGCGCGTCACGTGCTCAGTGGCGGAAGTGGCGCACGCCGGTGAACACCATCGCGATGCCGTGTTCGTCCGCGGCGGCGATCACCTCCGCGTCGCGCATCGAGCCGCCGGGCTGGATCACCGCCCGGATGCCCGCTTCGGCCGCCGCGTCGATGCCGTCGCGGAACGGGAAGAACGCGTCCGACGCCATCACCGAGCCCGGCACCACCAGGCCTGCGTCACCGGCCTTGATGCCGGCGATGCGCGCCGAGTAGACGCGGCTCATCTGTCCGGCGCCGACGCCGATCGTGCGGTGATCCTTCGCGTAGACGATCGCGTTCGACTTCACGAACTTGGCGACCTTCCAGGCGAAAAGCAGGTCGTCGAGCTGCGCGGCCGTCGGTGCGAGCTGCGTCATCACCTTGAGTTCGTCGCGTGTGACGTCGCGGTTGTCGGCGTCCTGCATCAGCAGGCCCGAGCCCACGCGCTTGACGTCGATCATGTTGCGGCCTTCGCCGTGCGGAATGCGCAGCACGCGCACGTTGGCCTTCTTGGTCGCGTAGTCCAGTGCCTCGGGTGCGAAGTCCGGCGCAATGAGCACCTCGACGAACTGGCGGTCGAGGATCACTTTCGCGGTCGCCGCGTCGAGCGTGCGATTGAAGGCGATGATGCCGCCGAACGCGGAGGTGGGATCGGTCGCGTACGCGAGTTCGTAGGCGTCGCCGCAGGCCGCGCCGACGGCGACGCCGCAGGGATTGGCGTGCTTGACGATCACGCAGGCCGGTGCATCGAACTGGCGCACGCATTCCCAGGCGGCATCGGCGTCGGCGATGTTGTTGTACGAGAGTGCCTTGCCCTGCAACTGCTCGAACGTGGCCAGCGTGCCGGGCACCGGATACAGGTCGCGGTAGAACGCGGCGCGCTGGTGCGGGTTCTCGCCGTAGCGCAGGTCCATGAGCTTGATGAAGTTGCCGTTGCTCTGGTCCGGGAACGGGCCGCGGCAGACGGCGCCGGCGTCGGACACCTCGGCGATCGACGACAGCACGTCGCTGATGCGCGCGTCGTACTGCGCGACGCGGTTGAACGCCGCGACCGAGAGCGCGAAGCGGGTGGCGCCGGCGAGCGCGCCGTCGTTGGCGTCGAGTTCGGCGAGCAGCGCGTCGTACTGCGCCGGATCGGTGGCGACCGCGACGTGTGCGAAGTTCTTCGCCGCGGCGCGCAGCATCGCCGGGCCGCCGATGTCGATGTTCTCGATGATGTCGTCGAACTTCGCATCCGGCGCGTAGGCCACGCGCTCGAAGGGATAGAGGTTGAGCACCAGCAGGTCGATCGCGCCGATGCCGTGCTCGGCCATCACCGCATCGTCGGTGCCGCGCCGGCCGAGCAGGCCGCCGTGGACCTTGGGGTGCAGGGTCTTGACCCGGCCGTCCATGATTTCCGGAAAGCCGGTGATCTCGCTGACGTCGCGTACCGGCAGGCCGGCGTCGCGGATCGCCTTGGCGGTGCCGCCGGTCGACAGCAGTTCGACGCCGCGCGCGGACAGCGCGGTGGCCAGCGGAATCAGGCCGGTCTTGTCGGAAACGGAAAGCAGGGCGCGGCCGATCTTCACGGGCGCGCCGGCAGGCACGTGGGCGGTCATGGGCGTGGGGGCGAGGCGGGTGGACGCGCGATTATAGCGGCCGCCGCCTCCGCACCCGGCCTCAGACCAGTGCGTACTCGCGCAGCTTCTTGCGCAGCGTGGCGCGGTGGATGCCGAGCATCGCCGCGGCGCGGCTCTGGTTGCCGTCGCAGAAGTTCAGCACTTCGACGAACAGCGGGATCTCGAGTTCGCGCAGTGCGACCTCGTAGAGATTGTCGGTGTCGTTGCCGTTGAGGTCGCCGAGATAGCGCTGGATCGAGACCGCGACATGTTCACGCAGCGGCGTGCGTGGCGCCTCGCGCGGGCTGCTTTCGGATCGGTCTGCGTTCAAATCGGGTCTCGGCGGATGACGACGGCGTGGCAGCCGGCGCACTGCGCCGACGGTCCGGGACGGCGGGCCAGTCTAGCGCGCGCGCCGAGCCCGGAACAACGCCGGAGCGACGCGCGGATTCAGATGAAATCGAACGCGAACGAGACTGCGTGGCCCTCGGGTTCGCGCAGCACGAGACGCACCTCGGCGCTCTGGCCGGCGGCCAGGGTGCTGCCGCGATCGGCATCGCCGAGATAGTCGGCGGGGGCGAAGGTGCGCGTGCCGACGGGGCGTCCGTCGATGTCCGACAGGGTCAGGCGCAGATTGGGCCAGCCTTGGGCCCAGCGCGCGTCGTTGCGGAACGTCGCACTGACCAGCAGCTGTGTCGGCGCCGCGGGATCGGGCCGCACGTCGCGCGCGAGCAGGGTCAGCGCGGCGGGCTCGCGCCACGCCGGCAGGCTGCAGCGCAACACGCCGCACAGCGTGGTCAGCAGCGGACGCCAGCCGGGATCGCGTGCGAGCCGTGCGCGATCGGCCAGCAGCACCTGCAGCACCAGCAGCAACGACAGCGCGACGACGCCTGCGATCAGCAGATGGCGCTGCCGGCGCGATTCACCGGCGCCGCCGCTGCGCATCCGGCGCACGAAGCTGGGCGACGGGCGGGCGATGCCCGGGCCGGGGAGGCGATTGGCCGAGCGCCGGTCGGGCACCGTCACCATGGGCGCGTCTGCCGTGGTGGGGGCCGGAGACGAGGCCGGCGCGACGGGGGCGGCCGCCGCGGTGGGTGCAGGCCTCGCGGGTTCCGTTGGCGCCGAGGGTGCAGGCGGATCGGCGTCCGTGTTGTCCGGACGGGGCGCGTCAGCCTCAGGCAGCGGCTGCACGGCGGGCGCAGACGGCGTTGCAGGCGCCGCGGCCGGCGCGGGTGTCTCCGCCCGCGGCTCCGCTTCGGGCACAGGTGCCGCAGGTGACGACGATGGCTTCAGCAGCGTGGCGACCGACGGCGCCGCCGGTGCATCGGGTGCGCGCAGCGCGCCGCGGCAGCGCGGACACCGCTCGGGTGGCAGGTCGCTCACCGGATCGGTGGCGACCAGCGTGCCGCAATGCTTGCAGTTGATGAACATGCGGCTATTGAATCACGGCGCCCGGGCCGTGGTGCCGGCTCAGCGGCGGACGCCGTCGATCCTGACCCAGTCGCCCTCACGGGTCACCGCGAGCTGCTCGAACCAGGGGCGGTAGCGGCGCAGCAGGTCCTCTTCCTGACCGTCGAGGATGCCCGACAGTGCGATCCGCCCACCGGGTGCGACCCGCTCGGCGAGCACCTCGGCCAATGCGTCGAGCGCGGAGGCGAGGATGTTCGCCAGCACCACTGGATACGTGACCTGCGGCGCCTCGGCCGGCAGGAACACCTCGAGCGCAGGGCCGACCGCGTTGCGTTCGGCGTTGTCGGCCGAGGCCAGCAGGGCCTGCGGATCGTTGTCCACGCCGACCGCGTGCGCCGCGCCGAGCTTCAGCGCGGCGAGCGCGAGGATGCCGCTGCCGCAGCCGTAGTCCAGCACCGTGCGGCCGTCGAGCGCGCCCTCGGCCGCCAGCGCGTCCAGCCACTGCAGGCACAGCGAGGTCGTGGGATGGGTGCCCGAGCCGAACGCGAGGCCCGGATCGAGACGGACGATCGCCGCGTCCGCGCCGGCCTCGTCCGGCACGTCGAGATTCCACGGCACGATCCAGGCGCGGGCGCCGAAGCGCAGCGGCACGTACTGGTCCATCCAGGCGCGTTCCCAGTCCTGGTCCTCGACGGTACGGAAGCCGGCGCGGCTCCAGTCGAGATCGCCGTCGAACGCATCGAGCGCCGCGAGCAGCGCCAGCGCGTCGGTGTCGGCGTCGAACAGCGCGGTCAGCACCACCGAATTCCACAGCGGTGTCTCGCCGACGCCCGGCTCGAGGATCGCGTGTTCGTTGCCGGTGTCGGCGTCGGCGTCGAGCATGGTCACGGCCAGCGCGCCGACATCCTCCAGCGCACGCGCATACCGCGGCTGTTCCGCCTCGCTGCACTGCAGGGTGAGTTCGAGAAAGGGCATCGACGCGGTCCGGGGAGAAGCAGGGGGCGGCATGGTGGCCGGCGGCGGGGGCGGCGTAAACCCCCGCGTGCACCGGGCCGGGCCGCGTCGGCCGGCGCGCGGGCTCAGCGTGCGGGCGGTTCGGGCGGCGGCGCCTGTTCGATGCTGTCGTCGGGCGGGGTCGACGAGCGACTGCCGTCGACATCTCGCGCGGTCACCCCGGCGGCTTCGTCCGGGCTGCGGTTGGCGTTCTGGTCGGCCGGCGTGGTGGTCTGCGGGTCGGTCGTCAGGGCTTCCTGCTGCGGGCGGCGGTCGCAGGCGGCGGTCGCGACGAGGACCAGGGCGAGCAGGGCGGGCACACGGGCGGACGGACGCATGGTGGATTCCTGACGGCGACGGTGCCTCACCTTGGGGCCGCCCCTGCATGCGGCATGTCAACGCGCGCCGAGCGACTTCTGCCGGGCCACCGCCTCGCGTGCGAAGTGCTCGCGGGTGCCGACGACCATCTCGGTCAGCCAGTCGATCAGATACGCCGTGTACTGCTGCTGGTGGCGCTTCTCGGTGAGCGCGTGGTCGGCGCCGCGGATCACCCGCGAGGTCAGCGAGCGCGCGCTGCGGAAGGCGCCTTCGAAGTTCTTCGTCACCCGGTGCGGCACGATCGTGTCGTGCTCGGCTTCCACCAGCAGCACGTCGCCGGTGTAGGCGGCCGCGGCGCGCAACGCGAGGTTGTCGGCGGGGGCGAGCACGGATTCGCGATACGCCATCAGGCCGGGGTCGGCGTTGAGCGCGGTCTTCGGCGCCTCCCAGCCCGGGTCGGGATAGATCGCCGGCGAGCGCAGCGCCAGCCAGCGCACGGCGCGCAGGCGCGTCAGCAGCGCGGCGAGGTAGCCGCCGTAGCTGATGCCGACGACCGCGATCGCATCCGGATCGACGGCCGGCACCGCGGCCAGATGGTCGTAGGCGGCGACGAGGTCGTCGAGGTTCTGTGCGCGCGAGACGCGGTCGCGCTGGCCGGCATCGCGCGCGTGGCCGCGCAGGTCGAACGTGAGGCAGATGCAGCCCAGGCCCACCGCTTCGCGTGCGCGCACCAGGTTGTGCTGCTGGCGACCGCCCCAGCCGTGCACGAACAGCACGCCGGGCACCGATTCGGCCGGGGCGAGCAGGGTCGCGCTGAGGCGATCTTGATCGACCGGGATCTCAAGCGTGGAGAGGCGGGCTTCCATCGGGCTCCTCGAATGCGAACGGGGCGCCGGTGTCGGGGCCGGCGTGGCGGAACTTGGCGATCAGGCCGCAGCGCGGATCGTCGAGCACACAATAGACCTCCGCCTGCGGCGGCACGCGCACCGGGCCGTGGCATTCGACGGTCGAGGCGAGCACGCGGCCGAGTCCGGGCTCGCGGTCGAGCAGGTCGAAGGCCGCCAGTTCGGCCGGCGTGGCGCCGCCCACACGCCACGACTGTTCGAGCACGCCGCCATGCGGATGGCCGTGAGCGTCGCTGCCCCACAGCACGTCGTAGTTGCGTCGCGAGCACAGCAGCTGCGGATAGGCTGCCTGCGCGCCGCGGTCGTAGGCGATCGCCATCTCCACCGTGCGCCGCAGGCGCGGCTGGCGGAAGACGTCGAGCAGATCGGGCAGGCGCCCGCGCACCACCGACAAGGTCGAGCCGCCGTAGACCGGACGGCCGTGGCGATCGCGGCCGAGGCCCTGCGTGCCCACGTAGGCGATGCTGCGTCCGCCTAGACGCATCTCGCCGACGCTGTAGGTGGCCGGCTGCGCGACGTCGATCTCCACGACGATGCCGGCATCGAGATCGGCGGGCGTCAATGCGGCGAGGAGTCGCCGGCAGGCATCGAGATCGCGCACGACGTGCTGGCCGCCGCCGCCGATGCCGTCGGCGAGCTTGATGCGCACCGCGCGCGCCGAGGCGAGCAGCGTCGCCGCCGCGCGCAGCAGATCGCCGCGCGCGAACACGCTGTAGCCCGGGAAGGTCACGGACTGCAGCTGCGCACCGAGGTCGGCGTTCCATCCGGGCGGCGCCGCGGCGCCGGGATCGACCAGGCCGTGGGTGATGACCTTGCTGGCGACGAATGCCGCGGGCACGACGCCGCCGAGCAATGCCGCCTCGTCCTGCAGGTCCCACCGGGCGGCTTCTTCGGCATCCAGTGTGTTCTGCGGCACGAGAAACGCATCGGCGCGCGGCGCGGGCAGCGTGTCGGCGAATCCGTCGAACGGCACATCGAGGATCCGCGCGACCTGGGCGGCGATCCAGCCCAGCGTCGCGCGCTCGTGGCCCGGGCGGGCGGCGGACGCGCCCGGCACGGCGATCACGCGCGCCGGGCGGGGACGGGACAAATGCGGCGGGGTGGGAATCGTGAGCATCGGCGCGCCTGCGTGATCGGCGCCCGGTGACGGCGACGCCCGCTGCCGCGCGTTGCGCGCGCGGCCCGTTCCTCCCGCCAGCAGCATAGCGGTCGGCCGGCGACTCTGTGCGGGCTGCCTGGGCCGTCGTGTGAAGCGGATCGCGGCGCGCGGCACCGGGGTGTGCAGCGCCTTCCCGGGGCGGCAGGTGACCGCGCGCACGCTTCACGCGGTACGCGGCAGCCGACCGGCGCCGATCGGCTAGAATTCCCGCTCCGCGCCCTTATGCCGGACTGCCGCGGCCGCAGCGTGGCCGTCATCCGCAGGACCGCACGTGTTGGTCAGAGTGTTCGCCCTCATCGCGCTCGTCGGAGCCGTGGTCACGTCGATGACGACCTGGCGCGCGCCCGTGCCCGGGGAGGTGCCCGTGGATGCGGTGCGCGTGCCGGCGCAGGTGCAGGCGCAGGATCCGGCGCCTGCGGCGCCGACCATCACGCCCCGTCCGGCCGTGCAGCCCGCGCAGGCCGGCCCGGCCCGCGCCCTGGCTGCGGTGGCACCCCTCCGGCGCTGGAGTTCGCGGCAGCAGGAATTCGAGCGCACCGACGACCTGTTCGCCTTCGCCCGCCGGCTGCAGCCGGCAGCCGATGCCGGCGATGCCGAAGCGCGCTGGCTGGTCAGTCGCGTGCACGAGTACTGCGGCGGCTATGCCCGCGCGCCGGTCGACTACGAGCGCGACACCGCGTTGATGGCCCAGATCGGCCCGCGCGTCGCGCGTCCGCTCGGCGAGGCCCGCAGCCGCGTCGCGGCACGCTGCGTGCGCTTCCTGCCCGACGACGTGGCCGGCTTCGTCCAGCTGGTGGCCCAGCGCCAGGACGCCGCACTGGCCGGCAGCCTCGCGGCCGAGGCTGCGCTGCTCACCATGGGCGAACCGCTCGACGACGACGATCTCTACCGGCGCGATCTGGTCGAGCGCGTGCAGGCCTCGCGCGATCCCGAGGCGTACATGGCGCTGGCGCCGGCGATGGGCCTGGCGGCCGCCGACGACGTCGCGCTCGCTGGCACGGTGGCCGGCACCCAGGCGTCGGAACTCGCCTGGCAGGTCGCGGCCTGCCGGCTCGGGCTCGACTGCAGCCAGACGGGCGCGCTGATGACGCAGTACTGCGCCAATGGCGGCATTTGCGCGCGCGCGCCGCAACAGGATTTCTCCACCTTCGTGCGTCAGGCGGCGGGTTCGCCCCAGGACGCGGACGAGGTGGACCAGATGGTGAACATGCTCGTGGTCGAGCAACCGCTCGGAATGGTGATGAGATGACGAAGCGAATGACGTCGCGCCGTGTGCGCTTCTGGTTCTGGGTGGCGCTGTTCGGCGGCTACTCGGTCGCGGTGGCCGGGGTCGTGGTCGACGCGGTCGGCGCGCAGTACCGGCGCCTGTCCCAGGTCGAGGCCACCACCGTCGATGCGCCCGAGGCGCAGCGCCAGCTCGGGGCGGCCCAGATCGCCGCGCTGTACCGCGCGCAGAGCGACACCCCGTTCCGCACCTTGCCGGCCGGCGAGACCTTCCGCGTGGTCTGGCCGGACGGCTCGAGCGAGGTGGTGCGCATCGTCAGCCAGTCCGACGCGCACGGCGCACGACCGGCCGACGGCGGCGCTGTCGCCGACGCGCTGCCGCTGGGCCCGATCGAGCTGGAAGTCCAGCCGGTCTCGACCGAAGCGCCGCGCCGCGACCCGGCGTGGATGGCCGAGAGCATCGGCCACTGACTCCTGCGCCTGCAGCCCGCGCGGGCTCAGCGCATGGCCGGTGCCGGGCGTTGTGAAGCGGGACGCGTGCGCCCGTTCCGTGCAGGCGCGTGCGAGGCCGCATCCGGCGCCAGATCCAGCACCTCTCCGTTGACGAGGTCCAGGCGGACATGGGCGGTCGGCGCGCCCGTCGCCAGCTGACGCACGATTCCGAGCAGCGGGCCGACGCGGCCCCGCAGCAGCGCGACCACCGGTGTCTCGGCCGCGAGCGCATTGCCTGTGGCGGCCGGGGCCGCCCCGTCGGCGGTGAACAGGTCGGCCAGCAGCGCGTACTGCGCCAGGCGCGACGCGGGGATGTCGTCGAAGGCGAGATCGCCGGCGTTGGCCAGCCGCATCATGTCGACCGCCAGGTCGAACATCGTCCAGTCGGCGAGTGCCTCGAGGCTGAGCTGCCGCTCCCCGGCCAGTCTTCCGACGCGGTCCCGCGCCTCTTCGATGGCCGCCTCGGTCCCCGGCGCTGCTGGGCCCGGGGTCGCATGCGCGGTGTCGGCGAGGCACGCGGCGAGCGCAGGCGGCGCGCCCGAGGCCGATGCGGTCATCCAGCTTCGGAGCGTCATCGTGTCCGGCAGTTGCGAGAGCACCAGCAGGTCGGCGCCGGTCAATGGACTGCGCACCAGCGCACGCAGATCACACGGCCAGTCGGCATCGAGCAGGCGCAGGCGGACCAGCTCCGTCAGCGCGTCACGCGCGAAGCTGCGGTAGTCGCCTGCCTCGAGGATCGCCGGGTCCCAGCGCGCGGCCGCCGAGGTTGCGCGTTCCTCGCGATACAGATCGAAGAACGCGTCGAATCCCGGCACCGTCTCGACGCGCACGGTCTGCACGTCGACGCGATCCACACCCTCGACCGTCATCAGCGTGTAGGCCGGCACGTAGGCGGCCAGCGACGGCGCCTGGATGTTGAACAGCGCGTGGCCATCGGGTGTGCGATGGACGGCGATGTCGTTGAGGTGCATGTGCCCGCCGACATGCACCCGCAACCCCGTCTGCGCGAGGGCGCCGGTGGTGGCGTTCGCCGGGCGGCGCGCGAGCTGCATGGCCTCCGCACCGAGCACGGTGCCGATGTCGTCGGAGGCGCCGTTGAAGAATTCGGCCATGGGGAAATGGCTGAAGGCGATGACCTGCTTGCCTTCCGCCGCGCCGCGCGCCACCACGTCCGCCAGCCACGCGATCACATGCGGCTTGTGCCGCCGCATCTGGTCGTAGCCGTGATTGCCGGAGCCGGTGAACGCGTCGCCGCCGGTCGGCAGATAGACGTTCGCATCCAGTCCGACCAGCCACAGGCCCTCGACCGGTTCGACGACGTACGAGGCGTCCGGCAGTTGCGCACAGAGGGCCTCGGCCGGCTGCGGCGCCTGATCGCCGGCGCGGTCGTGGCAGACCGTGGACACGCGGTTGGACCACTGCGCCTGCTCGCGGGCGCGTTCGAAGTCGTAATCGCCGCTGCCGTAGGTGCTGTAGGGCGTCGCGTAGTAGCGATACTGCGGTTCGGGCATGAACCCGTGGCCGGCGAGCGCGGCGGTGATGCCGGCATGCCCCAGGTGCCGCACGTCCTCGGTGCAGTACACCGGGCCCGCGGGGCCGGGCTGCGTGCTGCCGGCAGCATCGCGGCAGGCCGCATGCCCGCCCCGGCTGTAGACCGGCTGCGGGCCGAGCGTGCCGGTCTGCGGGTTCCGGCCGAGATAATCCGGCTTGCCGCCCGGCTGGTCGTGGGGCCGGACCGGATCGTGATTGCCGGGCACGGCGAAGAACTCGATGCCGTAGCGGTCCGCATACGTGTCGAGGATGCGCACGAGTCCACGCATGTGCACCGGCTGCCCGTCGTCGGAAAAATCGCCGGGCAGCGCAATGATGCGCACGCCGCGGGCGACGGCGTCGTCGAGCGCGGCGAGAAACGCGAATGCGTTCTCGTTGAACAGCCGGGTCGAGGTCAGCTGCGCCTGCATCGTGCGGATCGTCGCGCGCTGGCCGGTGCGCGGATTCGCCACCCCTTCGAACGTGCCGGGTTCGAACGTCGCGTGGACGTCGTGGAAATGCACGTCGGGCATGAAGGCGATGCGTACCGGCGCCTGCGGCCCGGCCCGGTGCGCGGCGTCGTCGGCGGCTGCGCCGGTGGTGGCCGACAGCAGCGCGCACAGCGCAAGGGCCAGCCAGGTGTGCCGTGCGCCCACCGCCGCTTGCGCGGCGTGTCCGGCCGGCAGCTGTGGACCTGTCGGTCCGGGCGCCGCCTGCGGCCGGGCACGCCGCGCTGCGCTGCGCACCGTCAGAAGTCCGCCCGCAGGCCCAGGCTGATGCGACGGCCTGACAGTTCGTACATCGTCGGGAACGACGGGTCCATCGTGTAGCCGGTGGTCGCCTCGTCGGTCAGGTTGATGCCCTTGAGGCTCAGCTTGAGGTTGTCGGCCAGGCGCACACCGATCGACACGTCGAGCTGGCCGTAGGCATCGCGGTAGATCGGATACATGTTGTAGCCGATCGATTCGACGTACTCGCTCTTGTGGTTGTAGGACACGCGGGCGTCGAAGCGCGGGTTCTCGTAGTACGCGGTCAGGTTCCAGGTTTTCTCGGCCAGGCCCGGCATCGGGGTCTGGATACCGAGGTCGGATTCGCCGGCCAGCGAACTGTCGAGCATCGTGTAGTTGGCGTTGATGCCGAAGCCTTCGAACACCGGGTGCAGCATCGTCAGCGGCAGCTGCGCGATCAGTTCGACGCCGTCGACCTCGTACGCGCCTGCGGCGTTGACCGGCTGGTAGACGTCGAAATCGTAGATGCCGTTGAGAGTGCCGTTGGCGTTGTACACCGGCACGTCGGCGACCACGCCGGTCAGCGCGTTGATCACCACGCCGTCGATCTTCTTGCGGAAGTACGACGCGGCCAGCAGACCGCCGTTGCTCAGGTACTTCTCCAGGCCCACTTCCCACTGGTCGGCGTAGGTCGGCTCGAGCGCCGGGTTGCCGTCGGTGAAACGGTACGAGCTCCAGCTCGCGGTGCGCTTGTAGGCGATGTCGGTCATCGCCGGTCGGATCAACGTCTCCGACGCCGCGGCGCGCAGCAGCAGGCCGTCGGCGAGTTCGGCGGTGAGGTTGAGGCTCGGCAGCACGTCGCTGTAGTCGCCGTCCATCGACACCGGCGTGTCGGTGTAGCCGGTGCTGCCGTCGGGGTTCTGCACCGGGTGGTAGCCGAACGAGGTCACCGAGGTGTCGATGTAGCGGGCGCCGCCGTTGATCGTGACCGGCACGCGGCCGAGGTCGAAACCGAGATTGGCCATCGCATACAGCGCGGTGGTCGTCTCGTCGACGCGGTAGTACTGCGCGTCGTCGAACGGCGTCGAGAAGCCGGCATAGCGGAAGGTGTCGCGCGCATAGGCGTTGGAGGCCATCTGCCAGTCGAGATCGCGCGCGCGGTAGGCGCCACCCGGCACGATGTCGGCGATCGGCCGCAGCTGGCTGTCGGCCAGCGTGCGCGTGTTGACCCAGCTGTTGTTGCCGGCCGACGGCCCGCCGATCTTGGCTTCGCCGTATTCGCGCTCCTTGGACTTGTCGGTATGGCGCGCGCCGAACTGCACGTCGCGCAGCGCGGGCAGGAAGGCCAGGTCGAGCGTCTTGCGCAGATTGACCTGGGCCGCGTACTTGTCGTCGCTGATCTGTTCGCGCGTGGTCTCGTAGGCCTCGAACAGATAGCGCTCGGGCGAGGCGTACATGTCGAAACCGGCCGACGATGCGCTCGGAATCGTCTCGCCGCTGTTGCCGTTCCAGCGCGTGCGCGACGGTGCGTAGGCGACGTGCTTGAGGTTGGCGTAGTCCAGGCTCTTGCGGGCGCCCGAATAGCCGAGCAGCGCGTCGATGCTCCAGCTGTCGCCGCGCCAGTCCAGCGCCGCGCTGTACTGGCGGAAATCGGTCTCGTTGATGCGCTCCTTGCTCAGGAACTCGTGCTGGGTGGCGGTGTAGGACACGTCGCGCAGCACCAGGATGCCGTGCTGGGCCAGCGTGGTGTCGTCGTATTCGTGGATGGTCTCGAGCGTGCTGCGGCTGGACGCCGAATACGCGGCGGCGTCGTACTCGTCCTCGGTGGAGTCGTAGCCGCCGACCAGCGCATCGAAGGTCAGGCTGAAATCGCGGCTGGGCTTGAACTGCAGCGACGCGGTCGCGCCCCACTTGTCCTGCTCGTTGAGGAACACGCGGTCGCCGACCTTGTCCTGGAACACGATCAGGTTGGACTCGTCGGTGTTGGCGCGGTTGCCGATCTGGCGGCCGGTGTCACGCTCGATCACCGCTTCGGCCTGTGAACCGCGCACGCCCGACGCACCGAGGAAGCGCGACATCGGACGGAAGTTGATGCCCGAGGTCGCGTCGGTGCGGTTGGTGCGCTTGGCCGACGAGATCGATACCAGCGCGCCCCAGTCGCCCCAGGTGTCGGAGGCGAGGAAGGCGATCTTCGGGTCGGTTTCCTCGGAGATCGAGTTGTAGGCGCCTTCGAACGACGCGACCAGTTGCCGCGTGCTGTAGTCGAACGGCCGCGCGGTGGAGATCTTCACCGAGCCGGCGATGCCGCCTTCCTCGTCGGCTGCGGTCGGCGACTTCTGCACCGTGACCTGCTGGATGATTTCCGAGGCGAAGATGTCGAACTCGACCTCGCGGCCGCCGCTGCCCGACGCCGTGGCCAGATCGTTGATCGACACGTGCGTGTAGTCGGACGGCAGGCCGCGCACGTTGACGCGCGAGCCCAGGCCCTTGTTGCGCTCGATGGTCACGCCGGGCATGCGCTGCAGCGCCTCGGCGAGGTTCTGCTCCGGGAAATCAGCGACGTCGGTGGCGACGATGGAATCCGAGAAGCCGATGTTGTCGCGCTTCAGATCCACCGCCTGTTCGAGGCTTCGGCTGTAGGTGCCGGTGACCACCACGCTGTCGAGCTGCTGGACGCTGGCCTGCGTATCGGGCGCCTGCTGCGCGAGTGCCTGCAATGGCACCGTTGTCATTCCGGCCACCAGCAGGCCGTGGATCAGCAGGCTGAGCGGCTTGCGAAGCGGGACGTAGAGGGCGGTGGACCGGGTGCGGTGGGTCATGGGGGGCTCGGTAGGGTCGACGGGACGCACGGCGACATGCCGGGGCGGACGTGCCCGGCAGGTCGTCGTGCGTGAAGCCGCGCAGGCTAGGGACCGAATGTGATGCTTTGATTTCGCTGGTGTGGCGATCCCGCGTCGCGGCGCGCGCCGGGCCGCCGGATCGGCGTTCTGTGACACCGACGCGCGCGAAGGTCGGCCCGCGCCGTCACGGGTGCACGCGCTTGCGATGCAGGTTCCGTCGCGGCATCCGCCCACGTCCCGTCATGCGTTCGCCGAAGACGCTGCGAGGCGCCGGCCTTCTGCGCGGACCCGGGCCGCGGCGTGTCCGTCCGCGGACTGCGTGTCGTCAGCGTGCGGACCGCGACCGGGCGCCGCGGCGTCGCCTGCGCCGCGCTTCGGCGATGCGCGACCAGACCCCGATCGAGTGGAACTGCAGCACGCACAGCGCGAGCAGGGTCCAGCCGATGTTCAAGTTGAGATAGACGCCGGCGGCGCGGTTCAGCGCTGCGGATTCCGCGCGGCGCAGTGCCGGATTGCCCTCGCCGAGCAGCATGTGCAGCGCCTGCGCGGTCGAGATCGACAGCCAGTCGCCGTAGCGGGCGAGGCCGTACGCCCCGTAGACGACGCAGGCCGCCGTCGCCAGGGCCAATGCGCCGGCGAACCACGCCAGCGGCCGGCCGGCATCGCGCACGCGGGGCAGCAACTGGATCGCGGCCACGCTCCAGACGAGAAGGGCCACAGCGCAGGCGTAGAGAAATACCATGTACAGCTCCGGGGTCGCAGACTTGCAGCACGCCGCGCGGATGGTCCGCGATCGGCGCGCCAGGGTGCGATGTGACAGTGACCGGCATGCGCCTGTGTCGACATCGCCCGGTACGCTGGCACACCGCGCGTCGCCATCGCATCGTCGTGAAGTGCCCCGCGATGCGCACCCGCACACCAGGATTCCGATGACCCCGCTGGACCCCGCCTCGATCCGCCTCTCCGTGGCCCCGATGATGGACTGGACCGACGTCCATTGCCGTCAGTTCCACCGCATCCTCGCGCCGGGCGCGCGCCTCTACACCGAGATGGTGCATGCGAACGCGGTGATCCACGGCGACCGCAGCCGGCTGCTGGCCGCCACGCCCGAGCAGGCGCCGCTGGCGCTCCAGCTCGGCGGCAGCGAGCCGGCGTTGCTGGCCGAGGCCTCGCGGATCGCGGCCGGGCACGGCTTCGACGAGATCAATCTCAACTGCGGCTGCCCGTCCGACCGCGTGCAGGCCGGACGGTTCGGCGCCTGCCTGATGCGCGAACCGGCGCTGGTGGCCGACTGCGTGGCGGCGATGGCGTCGGCGAGCGCCGTGCCGGTCACGGTGAAGTGCCGGCTGGGCGTCGACGAGGACGACGACTACGCGGTGTTCCGTGATTTCGTCGACGGCGCCGTCGCGGCCGGCGCAGCGCTGGTCGTCGTGCACGCACGCAACGCCTGGCTCAAGGGCCTGTCGCCGAAGGAGAACCGCGAGGTGCCGCCGCTGCGTTACGACTGGGCGCACCGGCTCAAGCAGGAGCGGCCGGCGCTGCCGGTGGTCGTCAATGGCGGGATCGCGACGCTGGACGCGGTGCAGGCGCAGCTCGCGCACGTCGACGGCGTCATGCTCGGGCGGGCCGCCTACCACGACCCCTACCTGCTGCACGCGGCCGACGCGATGCTCGCCGGCCGTGACTGCCGGCCGCGTGCCGAGCTGCTGCGCGCGCTGCGGCCCTATGTCGAGGCGCGACTTGCCGAAGGCGTCGCGCTCAAGCACATCACGCGCCACATTCTCGGGCTGTTCCATGGCCAGCCCGGCGGGCGCATGTTCCGCCAGATCCTCAGCGAGGGCGCACACCGTCCGGATGCCGACTGGGCCCTGGTCGAGCGCGCCATCGCGGCGACCGAAGGCGTGCGTTCGCGCGTGGCCGCATGATCACCCGCGATCCCGAAGCGTTCTTCGCATTCGCGCGCGACTGCCCGCCGGATGCCACGCGCGCAACGCCACGTGCCGCGTTCCTGTTCGCGCCCGACGGCTTCGTGCGCGCCGACGAGTCGGCGCACGACAACCATTACATGGCCGATGCCGCGGCGTTCGACGCCGGCGCCGCGCAGGCCCAGCATCGCGCGCTGCACCGGCGGATGGCGGCGGTGCTGCCGACGGTCTGCTTTCCGGGTGCCGACGACACGCCGGACGCGGTGTTTCCCAACAACGTCTTCGCCACCGTGCCGGGCCGGTCGATCGTCGGGCGCATGCACCATGCGGTCCGCCGACGCGAGGCCGGACGCGGCGACATCCGCGGATTTCTGCGCGATCTGCTGGGTTACCGGGAGATCGACCTGTCGGACCAGCCGCATCCCTGCGAGCTGACCGGCGCACTGGTGGTCGATCGCGCCCGCGGCCTGGGTTTCTGCGGGCTCTCGGCGCGCTGCGATGAGGACGGTGCACGCCTGATGCACGCGGCATTCGGCCTGCGCGCCACGCTGCTGTTCGATCTCGCCGACGGCGAATACCACACCAACGTCGTCCTTGCCGTGCTGGCAGGACGTGCCGCCCTGGTCTGCCGCGACGGCTTCGCCGACCCGGCGGTGGCCGACGCGATCGCCGGCTTCTACGCGCATCGCGTACAGCTGTCGCCCACCCAGAAGTCGGCCTTCACCGGCAACGCGATCGCGCTGTCCGCGGACAGCGTCTGGATGAGCGCAGGCGCGGCGCTGGCGCTCGACGATCCGGGGCGCCGTGCGATCGCGGATGCAGGCTTCCGGATCGAGGCCGTGCCGCTCGACGCGATCGAGGCGGCAGGGGGTTCGCTGCGATGTTGCGTTGCGGAAATCTATTGAGCGGACCATCATCGAACGCCGTCCGAAACTGAACGCGGACTGCAATGTCAACGAAAAGTTAAGGACGGATTCACCGCTTTCCCCCGATTCTTCAATACCTTATCGCCGTCGTCCTGCCAGGAGTGACCGTGCCCGGTCCGTCGTTCCCCGTGCTGCCCTCGTGTCTGCTCGCCGCCGCCCTGGTGGCAGGCGGCGCTGTGCAGGCGGCCGGTTTCGACGATCCGCCCCCGCAGGCGGGCCCGCGTGGCGCGCCGGACATGCGGGCGTCGCTGGGACGTCCCGACGTGACCCGCGGCCGCGCGCAGGATTCGATGTCCGATTCGGTCCGCCGGATCGAGCGCAGTACGCGCGGCCGTGTGCTCAGCGTCGAACGCATGCACTCCGAGGGGCGCGATCTCAACCGCATCAAGGTGATGGACGACAGTGGCCGCGTGCGGATCTACGTCGACGATCCGCAGCAGCGCGGGCGGGCGGTGCGTGCACGCGGCGACGACGATTGATCCTGCATTCTCGCCCCATTCACGGCCGGGTCCGGCCGTTCGACCGGAGTTGACCCATGCGCATCCTGCTCGTCGAAGACGAAGCCCCTCTACGTGAGACCCTCGCCGCACGCCTGAAGCGTGAAGGCTTCGCCGTCGACGCCGCCCAGGATGGCGAGGAAGGCCTGTACATGGGCCGCGAAGTGCCGTTCGACGTCGGCATCATCGATCTGGGCCTGCCGAAGATGTCGGGCATGGAGCTGATCAAGGCGCTGCGCGAGGAAGGCAAGCAGTTCCCGGTGCTGATCCTCACTGCGCGCTCGAGCTGGCAGGACAAGGTCGACGGCCTCAAGCAGGGCGCCGACGACTATCTGGTCAAGCCCTTCCATGTCGAGGAACTGCTGGCACGCATCAATGCACTGGTCCGCCGCGCGGCGGGCTGGAGCAAGCCGACGCTCGAATGCGGCACGGTCACGCTGGACCTCGCCGCACAGACGGTCAGCGTCGAAGGCAAGAACGTCGATCTGACGAGCTACGAGTACAAGGTGCTCGAGTACCTGATGATGCATGCCGGTGAACTGGTCTCGAAGGCCGACCTCACCGAGCACATCTACCAGCAGGATTTCGACCGTGATTCCAACGTGCTCGAGGTCTTCATCGGTCGCCTGCGCAAGAAGCTCGATCCCGACGGCACGCTCAAGCCGATCGAGACCGTGCGTGGCCGCGGCTATCGTTTCGCGATTCCGCGCAATACCGAAGGCTGACGTCCGCCGGCGTCGCCCGCGTCCCGTCGCCGCATCGCGTGGCGCCGGCGCGCGCCACGCCGGATTACGATGACCCATGGGCGGTGAACGACGACATCCCTCGCGCTGGCGTCCGCGCTCGCTGCAGGCACGGCAGGTGCTGGCGGCGAGCGTCGGCCTGCTGGCCTTCCTCGCGTTGGCCGGCTACGCGCTGGACCGGGCGTTCATCGACGTCGCCGGTGAGGGCCAGCGCGAGCGCCTGAAGAACTACGTCTACGCCTATGCCGGGGACATCGAGTTCCTGCGCGGCGGCGAGATCTATCCCTCGGAATCGCCGCCCGACGATCGCTTCCTGCGCCCCGGCAGCGGGCTCTACGCCGAAGTCGTGCTGCCCGCCGACCGCTGGACCTCGCGCTCGGCCTCGGGTCAGGAGCTGCCCGAAGCGCTGATGCTCGGTGCGCGCGAGGAACGGTTCGACGGACCGCTGCCGATGGTGCGCAGCGACGGCACGCCGGGCGAGGTCTACCGCTACGGCATCGGCCTGGTGTGGTCGCCGGAAGGGCGGCCGGATACCGAATTCGCCTACACGATCTACGTGATGGAGGACGCGGGCATCGTGCCGCGCCAGGTGCGCGTGTTCCGCGCCGCGTTGTGGGTGAACCTCGGCATCGCCGGCGTGATCCTGTTGCTGCTGCAGGCGTTGATCGTGCGCTGGAGCCTGTGGCCGCTGCGCCGGGTCGAACACGAACTCGTGCGCGTGCAGCGCGGCCAGGCCGATCGCATGGGCATGCAGCATCCGCGCGAACTGCAGCCGCTGACCGAGAGCATCAATGCGCTGATCGAGAGCGAACGCGAACATCTCGCGCGGCAGCGCAACACCATGTCGGATCTCGCCCACAGCCTGAAGACGCCGCTGGCCGTGCTGCGCTCGCGTCTCGACGCGGGCACCGGTGAGGCCGAGCTGCGCGAGGAGGTCGAGGCGCAGCTGCAGCGCATGACCGACCTGGTGACCTACCAGCTGGCGCGTGCAGCCTCCAGCGGCCACCAGCTGTTTTCGGCCGCGATCGAGATCGAGCCGCATGCCGAGCAGATCGTCCGCGGCCTCGAGAAAATCTATGCCGCCAAGGGTGCGGTGTGCGAATTCGAGATCGACCCGGCGGCGCGCTTCCACGGCGAGCCCGGCGATCTGCAGGAGCTGCTGGGCAACCTGCTCGAGAACGCGTTCAAGTGGGCGAACGTCCGCGTGCTGCTGACGGTCAAGGAGGGCGAGAGCGCGCCCAATCGTCGGCCGGGTCTGGTGCTGGTGGTCGAGGACGACGGCCCGGGCATTCCGGCCGACCGGGTGACGTCCGTGCTGCAGCGCGGCGTGCGCGGCGACGAGCGCGTGCAGGGCCACGGCATCGGCCTGTCGATCGTGCAGGACATCGTGCACAGCTATCGCGGCGAACTGCAGGTCGGTCGTTCCGACGAACTCGGCGGCGCCTGCTTCTGCGTGCGGCTGCCACCGGGCTTCTGACCGCCCCGCTCAGGCCAGGGGCGACGGCCCGTAGAAACGTTCGAGATGGGCGGCGACCGTCGGCAGCGCCTCGCGCAGCACGCCGGGCGCGCTGAAGTGGTACTCGCTGCAGACCGCGAAGAATTCCTCGGGCGCCTCGGCTGCGTAGGCATCGAGTGTGACCGCCGTGCCGGCATCGACCTGCGCGACGAAGCCGTCGTACGCCGACTGGAAGTCCCGGGCCCAGGCGCTCTGCCAGGCGCGCGGCAAGGGCGGCGTGCCGTCGACCAGGCCGTCGAGGGCATCGATCTTGTGCACCATCTCGTGGACCGCGACGCAGAAGCCCGCGTCGGGCTCGGCGATGTCGGCCTGCACGTCGGCCCAGGACAGCACCAGCGGGCCGCTGTCCCAGGCCTCGCCGATCAGCTCGTCGTCCCACTCGTGCATCACCCCGGCCGCGTCCACATGGGTGCGGTTCACGCGGAAGGCGTCGGGGTAGACGATCAGCTGCGACCAGCCGTGCAGGCCTTCCTCGCCGAATTCGAGCAGGGGCAGGCAGCACAGGGCGGCGAGCGCGATGCGATCCGCGTCCGACAGCTGCAGGTCGCCGACCGGCGTGATCGTCTTGCGGTGCAGGAACGCCGCGGTCAGGGTCGCGAGGCGTGCGGCGCGCGGTGCGTCCAGCGCCGAGACCCAGGGCAGGCGGTGGACGGTCGCGGTCCAGGCCTCGGCCGGAACCGCCGGCGGCGCGCCCGAGAACAGGCGGCGCAGCAGTGCGCTCACCACCCCGCGGTCACGCTCAGCGGAACATGCCCGGGAGGAAGCTGTGCCAGCGCGGTCCGCGAGACGGCGTTTCGCTGTCGATGGCACCGGCTGCGGGCCGCGCCTTGGACGCGCTGCCGGCCGGCGCGCGACGCTGGCTGCCGAGGGCGGGGTCGACGACGTCGGAGGTCGCTGCGGCCGCATTGGGGCACGGCGCCGGCTCGGCGCCGTCGGGCGCACGCACGTCGCGCGCGGTCGCCGGCAGGCAGGCCGCAAGCAGCAGGCCGTAGAGGATCGGTCGAACGGACATCGGCACCCCGGTCAGAGATCGCGCGCGTACAGTCCGGCACTATAGCCCAGGAACCCGGCGCCGGCGCGCTCGGCCGGCGCGCCGGCGACAGCGGCGCGGCGCTGGCCGATAATCGCGCGATGCTTGTCCATGCCGTCCTGAAACGCGATCCACGCGCCGTCGTCGATGCCGCCCGAGGTGCGCGCGGGTGAACGCCGAGCGTGCGCTGCTGCTGCGGCTGGGCGAGGGGCCGGTGTCCGGCGATGTGCTCGCACGCGAATGCGGGCAGACCCGGGCCGCGGTCTGGAAACGCATCGCCCAGCTGCGCGAGGCCGGTGTCACGGTCGATGCCCGTCGTGGGCAGGGCTATGCGCTGCGGCATCGTCCCGACCTGCTCGATGCCGACGCGATCCGCGCCGCACTGCCTGCGGCGGTGCGGCCGGCGCTCGCGGGCCTCGAGGTCGCCTGGTCGCTCGATTCGACCAATGCCGAGCTGTTGCGTCGTCCGATGCCCGGCCCGAAGTCAGAGGTGCTGCTGGCCGAGCGCCAGACCGGCGGCCGCGGACGGCGCGGGCGGACCTGGCAGTCGCCGCTGGCCGCGCATGTCTACCTGTCGCTGCAGCGCGGATTCGACGGCGGGCTGGCGCGACTGGGCGGGCTCAGCCTGGTGGCCGGCATCGCGGCGGTGGAGGCGATGCACGCGCTCGGCATCGAGGGCGTGGGCTTGAAGTGGCCCAACGATCTCGTCGTCGCCGAGGGCCCGGTGCTGCGCAAACTGGGCGGGGTGCTGGTCGAGGGGGGCGGCGAACATGCCGGCCCGGTCCGCGCGGTGCTCGGCATCGGCATCAACGTGCGCATGCCCGACACGGCAGCGGCCGGGATCGATCAGCCGTGGACCGATCTGGCCACGCTCGCCACCGATGCGCCGCCGTCACGCAATGCGGTCGCCGCGGGCCTGCTGGCGGCCTGGTTGCCGGCGCTGGCGCAGTTCGATCGCGATGGACTGGCGCCGTTCCTGCCCCGGTTCCGGGCCGTGGATGCGTTGCGCGGTCGGCCGATCGCGGTCATGACGGGCCGCGAGCACGTGACCGGCATCGCCGACGGCGTGGCCGCCGACGGCGCCCTCGAATTGCGCACGGCCGATGGCCACGTGCACGCCTTCCACGCCGGCGAAGTGAGCGTGCGCACGGAGCGCGATCGATGACGGTCTGGCTGTTCGACCTCGGCAATACACGCCTCAAATACGCGCCGCTGCACGGCGACGGCATCGGCCCGGTGTCGGGCACCGCGCACGCGGCCGGAGGGCTGGATCCGGAGTGGATCGACGCCCTGCCGCCGCGCATCGACACCGCCGTCATCGCCAGCGTCGCCTCGCCGGCGTTGCATGCGGTGCTGCTGGATGCCCTGGCCGCGCGCGGCGCCGGGGTGGTGCAGGCGCGCACGCGGCCGGTGCTCGACGGATTGACGATCGCCTACGCCGATCCCGCCCGTCTCGGGGTCGACCGGTTTCTCGCCTTGCTCGCCGCACGCGCCGAGGCGCCCGGGGCGGTCGTGGTCGCCGGGGTCGGCACCGCGCTGACGATCGATCTGGTGGACGTCGACGGCCGCCATCTGGGAGGGCGCATCGCGCCATCGCCGACGCTGATGCGCGAGGCCCTGCACCGCCGGGTCGCGCAGCTTGCGCCGACGGGCGGCGTCTATGCGGAGTTCGCCGTCGACACCGACGATGCGCTGGCATCGGGCTGCGACGGCGCCGCGGTGGCATTGATCGAACGCAGCCTGGCACAGGCGCGCGCCCGCGTCGGCGTGCTGCCGACGCTGCTGTTGCACGGTGGCGGCGCGCCGGCGCTGCAGGCGCATCTGCCGCAGGCACGGATGCGGACCGACCTCGTCCTCGCCGGGCTGGCGCGCTGGTATCGCGCCAGCACCGCCGCGGCCGCCTAGAATCCACGTCATGTGGCTCCGCGCACTCGTCGTCCTGCTGGTCATCCTCAACTTCGGTGTCGCCGCCTGGTGGGCGGTGCGCGGCGATGCGGGGGACGCGCACGCACTCGCCGCCCTCGACCGCGGCACGCTGTTGCTCGCGTCCGAGCCGCTGCCGGAACAGGCACCCGTTGCGCCGGCCGACACCGCGAGCGTGGACGTGGCGCCGTCGCCGTCGCCCGCGCCGCCGATGCCCGAGGTCGACGCGGCGCCGAGCGGCGCCGGCAATCCGCCGCAGTGCGTCGCACTCGGCCCGTTCGCCGACGGCGAGATGCGCGACGCGGCGCGGGCGCGGCTGGCCGATGTCGCGGTGCGCACGGCGGCACGCGAGGTCGGCGAAACCCCGCGCGGCTGGCGCGTCTGGATGGCGCCGCTGGCGGACCGCGCCGCGGCCGATGCGGTCGTCGCGCGCCTGCTGGGTGCGGGCTTCACCGACTACTACGTGATCGGCGACGGGCCCGAAGCCAACGGCGTCGCGCTCGGCCGTTTCGGCAGCGAGGCGCCTGCGCAGGGGCGGGCCGCCGCGTTGCGCGAGGCGGGCTTCGACGCCGAAGCCCAGCCGCTGGGCAGCGTGCTGGTGCGGTACTGGATCGATGCGATGGCGGTCGAGGGCGTGAGCGCCCAGACGCTGCGCGCGCATGCGGCCTCGGCGCGCGCCGAATCCCGCGACTGCAACGTCGCCTGGGATGCGGGTTAGAATTCCCGCGCGGCCACGCCGCATGTCATCGCCGGCATAGCTCAGTTGGTAGAGCAACCGCCTTGTAAGCGGTAGGTCCCCAGTTCGAATCCGGGTGCCGGCACCACTCCGACGCAGCGTTCCGCGCGCCTGCCGCGCGAACCGCGGAGCTGTCACCGTCCGCCGGGTGGCGCTGGGTCGCACCGGAAGCCGAGGAGGCCCCATGCTGCAGTTCGACCGTCCCGTTTCGATCTTCGGCGTGCCCACCGACGTAGGGGCCGGCCGGCGCGGCGCGTCCATGGGGCCCGAAGGCCTGCGTGTCGCCGGTCTGGTCGAGGCCCTGCTCGCGCGCGGCATCGACGTCGTCGATCGCGGCGACCTCAAGGGGCCGAAGAACCCCTGGCAGGGCCCCGACGCCGGTTACCGGCATCTCGACGAGGTGGTCGCGTGGAATCGCGCGGTGCTCGAGGCCTCCAGCGCCGAACTCGCGCAGGGCCGCGTGCCGGTGATGCTGGGCGGCGACCATTGCCTGGCGATCGGCTCGATCGCCGCGGTCGCCAACCACTGCCGGGCGACCGGCAAGACGCTGCGCGTGCTGTGGCTGGACGCGCACACCGACTTCAACACCTCGCAGATCACGCCGTCGGGCAACGTCCACGGCATGCCGGTGGCCTGCCTGTGCGGCATCGGCCCGGATGCGCTGACCTCGCTCGGCGGGCACGTGCCGTCCACCGAGGTCGCGCAGTTCCGGCAGATCGGCATCCGCTCGGTCGATCCCGACGAGAAGCGTCTGGTCAAGGCGCACGGCCTCGACATCTACGACATGCGCTACATCGACGAGGTCGGCATGCGCCGGGTCGTGGAGCAGGCATTGAGCGGTCTCGACGACGACACGCATCTGCACGTGAGCTTCGACGTCGACGTGCTCGACCCGACGATCGCGCCGGGCACCGGCACGCCGGTCCCGGGCGGCATCAACTACCGCGAGGCGCAGCTGGTCATGGAGATGATCGCCGACACCGGACGGCTCGGCTCGCTCGACATCGTCGAGGTCAACACCGCGCTCGACCACGGCAACACGACCGCGGAACTGGCGGTGGATCTGGTGGAGAGCCTGTTCGGCAAGTCGACGCTGATGCGCGACTGAGCCTGTGGGCGGTCGCGCCGCTGCAAAAGGATGAACAGGCGGCGCCGGCGTGGCGCCGGGTCGACGTGGCGTTCACACGAACGCTTCTTATAGTGCGCGCCATGGTTGCGAGATGACGCAATCGTCGATGCAAGACCACATCCTGGAGAGTCCCATGAAGCGTTCGATCGCACTTTTGCTGCTTGCCCTGTTCACCGCCGGCTCGCTGAGCGCCTGCAACACCGTTCGTGGCGCTGGCCAGGACGTGCAGAAGGTCGGTGAGAAGATGGAAGACGGCGCCGAGAACACCGGCGGCACGACGCGTCCCTGATTCACGCGCGTCACGTACACCCGAGCCGGCGCTTGCGCCGGCTTTTTTGTGCCGGGTGTTCGTGCGCCAGATCCACCGGCTACGTGGGCGTGCATCGAGGAACTGACCGCACGCTCAGCGAGGTGACGGCCTGCCTCATGAAACATTGACTCCGGATTGATGGGCCGTTCGCGAGGATGGAGCCACACCGCGATGCACGACGCATCGCCGACGAGTCCGAAGGAGGACGCCATGAACAAAGACATCATTTCCGGCAAGTGGACCCAGCTCAAGGGCAAGGCCCAGGCCAAGTGGGGCGACCTCACCGACGACGTGTTCGACGTGGCCGCCGGTGACAGCAAGTACCTCGCCGGCAAGCTGCAGGAGAAGTACGGCTGGGAGCGCGAGCGCGCCGAAGACGAAGTGCGCGAGTTCGAGAAGACGCTCGACTGACGGCGTCGTATCGCCCACGCGGGCGGTGCATGTTCGAGAACACGAAACGGGCCGGCCATCGCCGGTCCGTTTTCGTGTGCGCCTCGATGCCAAGCGCTCAGGGATCGGGCACGAATCCGCCCGGAAACGCGTCGGGACGCTGCCGTCGCGCGTGCAGACGCGGCCCGATACCGAGCGCCGCGAGCGCCTCGGCACTGTCGTAGCGCACCACCGTGCGCTGCGCCGGCGTGCGCGTGGCGCGCTCGAACGCGGTGCGCGTGACCGGCGCCCATTCGCGCGCGCCATGGCCGGTGCCGATCTGCTGGGGCATCGCCGCCGACTCGCGGGCGACCGCCGACTCCGAAGCGCCTGCAGATGCGCGCGCGGCCTGGCGTGCCGTGTCGCGGGCGGGCGCCGGCGCGGCGACGGCCGCGGGCGCGGCCCGCTCGCGGAACACCGCGATGCCGATCGCGCCGACGTGATCGGGCCGTCCGGTGCGCGCTGCGTAGCTGTCCGGCAAGGCGGTGAACTCGAAGCGCGCGACGTCATCGGTCGATTTGCGCCAGCCGGTGATTTCGGTGCTCTGCCACGGCGCGAGGACGTATCCGGTCTGGTCCGGTGCGGCGGTCTCGCCACTGACCGCATTGACGCCGTCGACCGACAGCACGACCAGCACCCGCTCGCCCGTCGTGTTGCGCAGGCGAACGGAATACGGCGTACCGGGGCGGCCCGCGATCCACGTGTCCCCGCGGTGCTGCCATGCCGGCAGCGGTGTGCCGCGGTCGCGGTCGACGACCTCGAGCCGCACGAGCTCCTGCGGCGGCGGAGCGGGGCGGTAAGCGCCGGCCACCACCGGCAGAAGCAGCAGGGCCGCACAGGTCAGCGCGGCGGGAATGCGAAGGGATCGCTTCATGGCACGGTCTCGTTCGGACAGGTGTCGGGGCGAACGCACGGACGGGCCGCGCGGGGTTCGCGCACGGTGGGCCGCCGACCAGCGGGTAGACTTGGGGCCTGTTCCACGGCCGTCATCCCCATGTCCCAGCGTCCCCAGCGCGTCCTCACCGGCATCACCACGTCCGGCACGCCGCACCTCGGCAACTACGTCGGCGCCGTGCGTCCGGCGATCACCGCCAGCCGCGCGCCGAACACCGAGAGCTTCTATTTCCTCGCCGATCTGCACAGCCTGATCAAGGCGCAGGACCCGGCGCGCACCCAGCGCTCGACGCTGGAGATCGCGGCGACGTGGCTCGCGGCCGGGCTCGACCCGTCGAAGGTGTGGTTCTACCGCCAGAGCGACGTGCCGGAGACGACCGAGCTGATGTGGCTGCTGACCTGCGTGGCGGGCAAGGGCATCCTCAATCGCGCGCACGCGTACAAGGCGGCGGTCGACAAGAACCGCGCCGACGGCGAGGACGACGATGCCGCGGTGACGGCGGGCCTCTTCATGTACCCGGTGCTGATGGCCGCCGACATCCTGATCTTCAACGCCGACCGCGTGCCGGTGGGCCGCGACCAGATCCAGCACATCGAGATGGCGCGCGATTTCGCGCAGCGCTTCAACCACGTCTACGGCCGCGACTGGTTCAACCTGCCCGAAGCGGCGATCGACGACAACGTGGCGACGCTGCCGGGTCTCGACGGCCGCAAGATGAGCAAGAGCTACGACAACACCATTCCGCTGTTCGTGCCGCAGGCGCAGCTGAAGAAGCTGGTGTTCTCGATCCTCACCGATTCGAAGATGCCCGGCGAAGCGAAGTCGACCGACGGTTCGGCGCTGTTTCAGCTCTACCAGGCGTTCGCGACGCCGGACGAGACCGCGGGTTTCGCGGCTGCGTTCAATGATGGCATCGGTTGGGGCGATGCGAAGCAGCAGCTGTTCGATGTCGTCGAGCGCGAGATCGCGCCGATGCGCGAGCGCTACGAGGACCTGATCGCGCGACCGGGCGATATCGAAGACACGCTGCGCGACGGCGGCCAGCGCCTGCGCGAGCGTTACGCCATTCCGCTGTTGCGCGAGCTGCGCGACGCAGTGGGCCTGCGCGATCTGGGCAAGGTGGCGGTCGCGACCGGCGAGGCGGCGGACGTCGCGCTCGCCGTGCGGCCGCTGGCGGTGTTCAAGCAGTATCGCGAGCCCGACGGCCGGTTCTATTTCAAGCTCGTCGATGGCGAGCGCGTGCTGCTGCAAAGCCACGCGTTCGACGCCCCGCGCGATGCCGGTCAGGCGATCGCCCGCCTGCGTCGCGGCGAACTCGCGCTCGCCGACGCACCGGCCACGCCGGGCGACGGCGTCGATGCCGGCGAGGTCCAGGCCGCACTCGACGCGCTGGCCGCCGCCGACGCCGAGAAGGCCGCGTCGTGAATCCCGCGGTGTTCGAGAATCTGGCGCTGCTGCTGTTCCTCCCGTGGTTCCTGATTCTCGGCGTGCTGTTCTGGATGGTGCCGCGCCAGCCGCGCGACACGCGCCGCGTGGTGTTCGACCTCGTCAGCCTCGCGCTGGCGTTGCTGGCGTTCCTGCTGTCGATCCACTGGGCGCACGCGGCCGCCGACCGCGGCCACGGCGCGATGTGGGCGCAGATCCTGGCGACCGCGGTGGGCTACGGCGTGTTTCTCGCCGCGCTGGGGGTCGCGTTCGTGCTGCGCGTGCGCGTGCTTCGTCCACGCGATCGCACGGGCCGCTGAGCGCGCGCGGCCCACGCGCATCGGGCGTCGACATCGCGCGTCCTAGACTGTCGGTTCTGTCCAACGGGAGAGTCCGATGCGCGATCGGAACGGGATCACGATCATCGACACCGGCTACGTCCGGCCGGGGCTGTGCGCCGCCTATCTCGTCGAATCCGGCGGCCGCGCGGCGCTGATCGACTGCGGCACCGCCACCTGCGCACAGACCGTGCTCGATGCGATCGACGCGGCGGGCGTGGACCGCGCGGCGGTCGACTGGCTGATGGTGACCCACGTGCACCTCGACCACGCCGGCGCCGCAGGCCCGCTGATCCGCGCGCTGCCCAATGCGCAGCTGGTCGTGCATCCGCGCGGCGCGCCGCACATGGTCGACCCCACGCGCCTGATCGCCGGCGCCAAGGCGGTCTATGGCGAGGCGATGTTCGAGCGCGACCATGCCGGCATGCTGCCGGTGGCCGAGGATCGCGTGGTGATCGCCGAGGACGGACACGTCGTCGAGCTCGCCGGCCGTCCGCTGCTGTGCATCGACACGCCCGGCCATGCGCTGCATCACTACAGCGTCTGGGACGCGGCGACGCGCAGCTGGTTTGCGGGCGACACCTTCGGCCTGTCGTATCGCGAGTTCGACACCTCGATGGGCGCCTTCGTCGTGCCCACGACGTCGCCGGTGCAGTTCGACCCGGCGCAGATGCACGCCTCCATCGACACGCTGCTCGCGCGTGCGCCCGAATCGATCCGGGTCGCGCATTACGGCGAGGTCGACGACTGCGTCCGTCTCGGTGCGGACCTGCACGAGCAGGTGGATGCGATGGTCGCGATCGCGCGTGAGGCGCACGGCGAGGCGGACCGCCATGCGCGGATCGTCGACGGCCTGACCCGGCTCTACACCACCCGCGCGCAGGACCATGGCATCGAGCATGCGCCTGCGCGCGTGGCCGAGGTGCTCGGTGGCGACATCGAGATCAACGCCATGGGGCTCGAGGTCTGGCTGGACCGCGCCGCGCGTTGAAGCGCTGGGCTGACTGAACGTGCCCGATGCGCGCGCGGGAACGCATGACACCTGCGTGCGGGCCGCGCCTCCAACGGCGAACGTGCATCGAGCCGCCTGCGAACGCGGTGACGTCGGCGCCGCGCGCGGCGCGCTCAATCCCAGTGGTTGGTATGCGGCCCGAAGGTCTCGCGCTGCGGGCGCACGACGCAGAAGCGGTGCCCGCTGGGCGCTTCCATCACCCACCAGCGTTTGACGAAACCGATCCTGCGCGCGCCGAGCGCTTCCAGGCGGTCGGCCTCCGCATCGATATCGTCGGCCTCGATGTCCAGATGGATGCGCGACGCGTGGTCGACCTTCTGCAGCAGCAGGATCGGCTCGTCGTCCGCGGTGTCGAGCACCGCATAGCGGCCGTCGCCGTCCTCGTCGGCGGCCTTGACCGCCTTGCCGAGCGCGCGGCTCCAGAACTCGACGTGGGGTGTGAGATCGTCGACCTCGCAGTCGAGGACGAACGTGGACAGGCGGCTGTGGTGCGGCATCGCGGATCCTCCGCATGGGCAGTGGCCGGAGCATCGCGCGCGCCCCGTGTGCGACGTGTGGTGTCGTGACCTGTGGCAGGGGATGACAGATGCGCGCTGCGCTAGCGTCGTTGCAACGCGGACGATGCCGTCCGCCATTGCCGGAGTCGCACCATGTCCTCCATGCGGGCCGTCCTGGCCATCACCCTGGGGTTCGCCGTGTCGACGGTCGTCGGTCACGCGTCCGCAGCGCCGCCACGGGCAGCGTTCCTGTTCGTCGGCAGCTATCACATGGACAATCCGGGGCGCGACGTGGTGAACGTCGCGGCCGACGACGTGCTCGGCGCGAGGCGCCAGCGCGAGATCGAGGACGTCGCCCGGCAGCTGGCAGGCTACCGGCCGACCCGCGTGATGATCGAGGCCGACGCCGCGCGGCAGCCGCAGATCGACCGCGATTACGCGGCCTCGTGTGCGGGCGAGCGGCCGTTGGCACGCAGCGAGACCGAGCAGCTCGGCTTCCGCATCGCGTGCGCCGCGGGGCTGCAGACGGTGTTCGCAGTGGATGCCGACGATCTCGCGCCGGGTGTCGAGCCGGCCAGCATCGACTACACCGCCGCCCTCGCGCAGAACGGCCAGCAGGCGGCGTACGACGTCTTCCTGGGTGAGATGCAGGCCTGGGCGGCGGAGGACCAGCGCGTACTGGGGTCGGGCACCGTGCGCGACATGCTGCGCCATCTCAATGCAGACGCGTGGCGGGCGGAGAACGCGCGCAGCTACCACCTGATCGCGCAGTTCGGCAGCGTGGACGATCCGGTCGGCGCGCGCTGGGTGCGGTACTGGTACGGGCGCAACCTGGCGATCTTCAACGCGATCGCGCGTGGCACCGTCGACGGCGACCGCGTGCTGGTGATCTACGGCGCCGGCCACGGCAACCACCTGCAGCAGATGGCGGCCGACTCCGGCCTCTACCGCATGCACGCAGCGGACGCGTGGTTGTCGACGCCCTGAGCGGGCGTGCTGCATTCGTCCCTGGGGAGTCCGGGTGCCCGTGTGCGGTGCGTCGTTCGGGCCGTGCGCTACACGCCCAGCGACTGCCCGCCGTCGACCGCGAGCACCTGGCCGGTGATCCAGCGCGCCTGCGGGCCGCACAGGAACAGCGCGGCGGCGGCGACGTCTTCCACCGCGCCGAAACCGCCGAACGGAATCGCGTCGCGGATGCGCGCATACAGCGCGGGATCGCTGTCGGCGCGTCGCGCCCACAGGCCGTCCGGGAATTCGATCGAACCCGGCGCGATCGCATTGACGCGGATGCGGGCGCGCGCGAGATCCGCGGCCAGCGTCGTCGTGTAGTAGTTCAACGCCGCTTTGAATGTCGAATAGGCCGGCGCGCGCGGCGTCGGGTTCAAGGCGTTGATCGAACTGATGTTGAGGATCGCCGGCGCGTCGCTGCGACGCAGATGCGGCAGCGCGGCGCGGTTGCAGCGCACGGCGGCCATCAGGTCGACGTCGAAACCGGCCTGCCACGCGGCATCGCCTTGCGCGTGCGACAGCGCCGAGGCGTTGTTGACCACGATGTCGATGCCGCCGAGCGCATCGGCGGCCGACGCGACCCAGGCGTCGATCTGCGCGGCATCGGCCAGATCGCAGCCCACCGGATGCACCGCGCCGCCATGGCGGGCGAGCGCATCGGCCGCGCGGTGCAGATGGCCCGCATTGCGCGCGCACAGCGACACCGAGGCGCCTTCACGCGCGAACGCATCGGCGATCGCGAAGCCGATGCCGCGGCTGCCGCCGGCGACGAGCACGCGGCGGCCGGCGAATGCGCGGGTGGCCGCGGCGTCGGTCATCGGCTCAGTTCGGCAACGCCAGGTCGTCGAGCATCGCCTTGAGGAAGCGCGCGGCTTCGCCGCCGGTCGCGGCGCGGTGGTCGAAGGTCAGCGAAAGCGGGATGACCTTGTGCGATTCGAAGCCGCCGATCACCGGGGTGATCTGGTGACGGCCGCGGCCGGCGGCGACGATCGCCACGCACGGCGGCACGACGACCGGCGTGGCGTAGCGCCCGGCGAACATGCCGAAGTTCGACAGCGAGATCGTGTAGCCGCTGAGTTCGCTGCCCGGAATGCTGCGGTCCTCGACCTGCGCGCGCAGGCGGTTGATGCCCTCGCGCACGCCGCGCGCGTCGAGCATGTCGGCATTGCGCAGCGCCGGCACGAACAGGCCGTCGTCGGTGTCGACCGCGATGCCGATGTCGACATGCGGATGCAGGGTGCGGGTGAGCTTGTCGCCGTCGAACCAGGCATTGAGCGCCGGCACCGCGCGGGCGGCCACGCAGATCGCGCGGATCAGGCGCGATGTCACGTCGTTGCCGGGCGCCCAGGCATGGATGTCGGCATCGTCGCTGAGCGTGGTCGGAACCACCTTGGCATGCGCATCGGCCATGACCCGCGCCATGTTGCGGCGCACGCCCTTCAGCGGCTCGGGTTGGCCGGAGGCCGAGACCGACGGCGGCTGCGTGCGCATCGGCTTGCCCGACGCCGACAACGCAGTGCGCGCGTCCGCCTGGCGGGGCGCGTCCTGCGCGGGCGCGTCGTGGCTCACGCGGTATTCGCCGGCGCGCGGCGGTGGCGCGCTGCCGGTCGAACCGGGCGCTGCGCTGCCGTCCGCGGCGGCCTGCTTGACGTCGGCCATCGTCACCACGCCATCGGCGCCGGTGCCGCGCACGCGCGCGATGTCCACTTTCAGCTTGCGGGCGAGCGCGCGTACGGCCGGCATCGCTTTGACCCCGCCGGCCGAACTGGCCTGCTCGCTGTGCACGGTATCGGAGGACTGCATCGCGCCGACCACGGTGCCGGTGTCGGCACGCGCGCCGCCGGCGTCGGACTTCGCTTCCGGCTGCGCGCCGTCGCCCTCGGCGATCGCGCCGCCCTCGCTCGAGGCGACGACCTTGTCGTCCGGCGCTGGATCCTGGGTGCCGACGCCGTGGCTGGCGGCGGTCTTCGGCGGGCCGTGATGGTGGCCGGTGTCCTGGCCCTCGGCGCGCTGCGGCAGGCTGGGGTCGATCTCGAACTCGGCCAGCACCGCGCCGGTCTCGACGATGTCGCCGGCCTCGCCCGCGAGCTTCAGCACCTTGCCCGAGACCGGGGACGGCACGTCGACGACCGCCTTCGCGGTTTCCATCGAGACCAAAGCGTCGTCGAGGCGGATCGTGTCGCCGACCTTGACCGCCCATTCGACGATCGTGGCATCGGGCAGGCCCTCGCCCAGATCGGGGAGGCGGAAGGAAGTGGTGTTGGCCATGGCGTGTCCTTTGATCGATCGTGCCGGCCGGGGCCGGCTGTCAGGGGGCACGTGCCGGAAACCACACGTGCCTGCCCACTCTGTGTTCGTGTATCGGGACGCGGTGACGTCAGCGTCCCGGTCGCCTCATATCCAGACGTCGTTCGCTGCGGTCAGGGCGCTGTCGGCATCGCCGGTGTTGACCACGCCGCGGGGCTCGACCAGCAGCACGTGGCACTCGGCATCCGCGTGCGGACGGTGTTCGGTGCCACGCGGCACCACGACCATCTCACCGGTGCGAACGACGATCTGCCGGTCGCGGAACTCGATGTGCAACTCGCCGGCCAGCACGATGAACGTCTCGTCCGTGTCCGGATGCGCGTGCCAGACGAAGTCGCCGGCGATCTTGACCAGCTTGAACTGGTAGTCGTTCATCTCGGCGACGACGCGCGGCGACCAATGCCCGGAGAACAGCGCGAGTTTGTCCGCGAAATTGACGACCTCGCCCGCCATGCCGGTCAGCCCGCCGCCATCGCCCGCTTCGCCGCGGCGACGATCTTCTCGACGCTCGGCAGGTACTTCATTTCCAGGCGGAACAGCGGGATGTGGGTGTCGTAGCCGGTGACGCGCTCGACCGGCGCGACGAGGTCGTACATCGACTCCTCGGCCAGACGTGCGGCGATTTCGGCGCCGAAGCCCGCGGTCTTCGGCGCCTCGTGCACGATCACGCACCGGCCCGTGCGCGAGACCGATTCGGCGATCGTCGCGAAGTCGAGAGGTTTCAGCGTGGCGACGTCGATGACCTCGGCGCTGATGCCGTCCCGGGCGAGCGTCTCGGCCGCTTCCAGCGCTTCCTTGACCTGGGCGCCCCAGCTGATCAGGGTGACGTCGGTGCCGTCGCGCAGCACGTAGCAGACGTCGAGCGGCAGCGCCTCGCCGTCGTCGGGCACCACTTCCTTGTACTGGCGGTAGATGCGCTTGGGCTCGAAGTAGATCACCGGGTCCGGCTCGCGGATCGCGGCCAGCAGCAGGCCGTAGGCGCGCGCCGGCGACGAGGGCATGACCACGCGCAGGCCGGGCACGTTGGTGAAGATCGATTCGTTGGCCTCGCTGTGGTGCTCCGGCGCGCGGATGCCACCGCCCCACGGCACGCGCAGCACCATCGGGCAGGTCAGTCGGCCGCGGGTGCGGTACCGGAAGCGCGCGGCGTGGCAGATGATGTGGTCGACCATCGGATACATGAAGCCGTCGAACTGGGCTTCGGCGACCGGCTTCATGCCCATCGCGGCCATGCCGACGGTCAGACCGGCGATCGTGGTCTCGTCGAGCGGCGTGTCGAGCACGCGCTCGGCGCCGAACTGCGCCTGCAGGCCGGCGGTCGCGCGGAACACGCCGCCGTTGACGCCGACGTCCTCGCCGAGCACCACGACCGAATCGTCGGTGCGCAGCTCGTAGGCGAGCGCCTGGGTGATCGCCTCGATCAGCGTGATCGCGGCGGGCGTATCGGTCTTCGCGGCCGCGGCCGTGGTCTTGCTGGCGGCGACGTTCATGCGCGGCCCTCCGCGGCGATCGCCTTGGCACGCTGTTCCAGCAGGTCCGGCGGCGGGTCGGCATAGAGGTAATCGAACATCGCTTCCACCGGCTGCACCTTCAGTTCCAGATAGGCGTTGATCTCGACGTCGATGCGCTGGCCGCAGTCCGCGATCCAGGCCTTTTCCTGATCCTCGTCCCACAGGTTCTGCGCGGTGAGATAGGTGCGCAGGCGGGTCATCGGATCACGCGTCCAGGCGTCCTTGACCTCGGCCTCGTCGCGGTAGCGGCGCGCATCGTCTGCGGTGGTGTGGTCGTGCAGGCGGTAGGTCATGAATTCGATGACACTGCCACCTTCACCGTTGCGGGCACGCTCGAGCGCGCGGCGCATGCCTTCGAGCACGGCGACCAGGTCGTTGCCGTCGACCTGCAGGCAATGCAGGCCGCCGGCCAGGCCCTTCTGGGCCAGGGTCTCGGCGCCGGTCTGCGCGGTGCGCGGCACCGAGATCGCCCAGCCGTTGTTGACGATGCACTGCACGAACGGCAGCGCATAGGCGCCGGCCGAGTTGATCGCGGCGTAGGTGTCGGTCTTCGAGCTGCCGCCATCGCCGCAGCAGGTCACCGCGACGCGCGGCTCCTTGCGCAGCTTGAACGCCAGTGCGGCGCCGGCGGCATGCAGGCACTGGGTCGCGATCGGCACGCACCACGGGAAATCGTGTTTCTGGTGCTGGAAGTCGTTGCCGCGCTCGTCGCCGCCCCAGTACATCAGGATCTCGCGCAGCTGCACGCCGCGCATGATCTGCGCGCCGTATTCGCGGTAGCTCGGTGCGAACACGTCCTCGGGCCGCATCGCCGCGCCGATACCGACGTGCGTGGCCTCGTGGCCCAGGCACGCGGCGTAGGTGCCCAGCTTGCCGGTGCGTTGCAGGGCGATCGCCTTGCTGTCGAAGGTGCGCACGAACAGCATCTGCTTGAACAGCGGCAGCAGCGTGGCGGGGTCGGAAAAGGCTTCGGGGAACTCGGCGACGGGCGTTCCGTCGGGGCCGAGGTACTGCAGGTATTCGATTTCGAACTTCGCGACGACGGTCATCGTGCCAACCGGTCAGGGACAATGGTTGCCGATGATACCGGTGGGGTCGTTAAGGCCCGTTGCGCGCTGCGGCATGACGGCGGGCCCGTCGATCGCGTATGCGCGCGTCGCTCAGGCGTCGCTGCCGCGCCCCGGGCCGATGTGCGTGCGCACTTCGAACAGTTCCGGGAAGAACGTCAGTTCCAGCGCCTGTTTCAGGAAGCCCACGCCGCTGGAGCCGCCGGTGCCGCGCTTGAAGCCGATGATGCGCATGACGGTGCGCATGTGGCGGAAGCGCCACAGCTGGAACTGGGTTTCCAGGTCCACCAGGTCCTCGCACAGCGCGTACTCGCGCCAGTAGCGGTCGGTGTCCTCGTAGATCGTCTCGAACACCGGCACCAGGCTCGCATCGAAGGTGTGCGGCTCACGCCAGTCGCGTTCCAGATGGCGCGCGTCGACCGGGTGGCCCCAGCGGGCGAGATAGCACAGGAACTCGTCGTACAGCCCGGGCGCATCGAGCGCCGCGCGCAGCCCGGCCTGGCCGTCGGGGTCATGGGCGAACACGTCGAGCATCGCCGCGTTCTTGTTGCCGAGCAGGAACTCGACCGTGCGGTACTGCAGCGACTGGAAGCCCGAAGACGGCCCCAGCACATCCCGGAATTCCATGTATTCGGCCGGCGTCATCGTCTCCAGCACCGACCACTGCTCGGTCAGCTGCCGCAGCACCTGCTTGCAGCGCGCCAGCACCTTGCGGCAGCGCCAGACCTCGTCGCGCTTGAGGTGGCCGATCGCGGCCGAGAGCTCGTGGATCATCAGCTTGAGCCACAACTCGGACACCTGGTGCTGCACGACGAACAGCATTTCGTCGTGGTGCGGCGGATCGGACAGCGGTTGCTGGGCCGCCAGCAGCAGGTCCAGGCGCAGGTAGCCGGCGTAGGTGATGCGGCCCGACAGGTCGCGGTGGATGCCGTCCTCGAGGGGGCGCTGGTTCCGGTCGATCGTCATGGCGACAGCGTACTGCATGGTCCGGGCGGGTGACGCCGGGCGGCGGCTTGTGCCGCGCCACGTCATGCAAACGACACGGTTTGGCGGCACACTCCGGTCGGGGCGCCCGGTCCGGGGCGCGAACGGGGTGAGGCATGACCAGATTCCAGGGCCGGCTGCTGTCGGCATTGATGCTGTGCTGTGGCGCGGGCGCCGCGCAGGCCGACGTCGTCATCAGCCAGGTCTACGGCGGCGGTGGCAACAGCGGCGCGCTGTTCAACGCGGACTACGTCGAGCTGTTCAACACCGGCGATCTGCCGGTCACGCTGGCCGGCCGGTCGCTCCAGTACGCCAGCGCGACCGGCACCGGCAACTTCGGCGCCGGCGCCAGCCAGATCGTCGTGCTGCCGTCGGTGGAAATTCCGGCGGGTGGCTATTTCCTCGTCGGCCTGGCCGGTGGTGCGAACGGCGCGGCACTGCCGGCGCCAGATGCCAGCGGCACGATCAACATGTCCGGCACGGCCGGCAAGGTCGCGCTGGCGAACACGACGGCGAGCCTCGGCTGCAACGGCGGCAGCACGGCCTGCACGCCGGCGCAGCAGGCGCTGATCCTGGACCTGGTCGGCTTCGGCAATGCCAATTTCTTCGAAGGCGGCGCCCCGGCGCCGGCGCCGAGCAACACCACGGCCCTGTTCCGCGCCGGCGACGGCTGCACCGACGGCAACGACAATGCCGCTGACTTCAGCACCGGCGCACCCGCGCCGCGCAACAGCGCCGCAGTGCCCAACATCTGCAGCGGCGGCGGCACGCTGTACCTGAGCATCACCGACACCAGCGGCGCCGAAGGCGACAGCGGCACCACCCCGTTCTTCTTCACCGTCAGCCTGAACCAGCCGGCTGGCCCCGAGGGCGTGACCGTGGCCTACGCCACCGCCGACGGCACCGCGACGGTGGCCGACAGCGACTACATCGCGCGCACCGGCGCCCTGGTCTTCGCCGAGGGCCAGCGCGAGCTCACCCTGCACGTCGACGTGGTCGGCGACGAGACCGTCGAGCCCGACGAGACCTTCCACGTCGACCTCGATAACGCCGTCGGCGCGCTGCTGGCCAAGGCCCGCGGCACCGGCACCATCGTCAACGACGACGTCACCACGCTGACGATCCACGCCATCCAGGGCAGCGGCGAGCGCTCGCCCTACGAGAACCAGCCCGTCGCCACCACCGGCATCGTCACCGGCCGCAAGAACAACGGCTTCTTCATCCAGACGCCGGACGGCGAGGACGATGGCGATCCGGCTACGTCGGAAGGCGTGTTCGTGTTCACCAGCAGCGCGCCCCCGGCCGATGCCGCGGTGGGCAACAAGGTGCTGGTGCAGGGCACCGTGATCGAGTACATCCCGGCCGCCGATCCCAACCAGCTGCCGCTGACCGAAATCACCGATGCGTCTGTCGTCGCGCTGTCGACCGGACACGCGCTGCCCGCGCCGGTCGCGCTCACGCCGGAGCTGCCGCGCGCGGATGGCGGCCTCGGCCAGCTGGAACATCTCGAAGGCATGCGCGTCACCGCGCCCAGCTTCACCGTCGTCGCGCCCACCGGGGGCAACACCAACGAGGCCCAGGCCACGGGCAGCAGCAACGGCCGCTTCGCGGTCGTGGTCACCGGCACGCCGCGGCCGTTCCGCGAGCCCGGCATTCCTGTGCCTGATCCCGATCCGCTGGGCAGCAGCGCGCCGGCCATCCCGCGCTGGGATTTCAACCCCGAGACGATCGTCGTCAACAGCAGCACGATCGGCGCGCCGACCGCGAACCTCGCCGCCGGCTGCCGCATCGTCGACGGCTCGCTGACTGGTCCGCTGGACTACACCTTCCGCCGCTACACGATCTATCCGGACGCCGAGCTGGTCAGCGACTGCAGCGGTGCCGGCGAGGTGCGGCCGTCGATGGCGCCCGGTCCGGACCACGTGACCTTCGCCACCTACAACCTGCAGCGCTTCTTCGACACCGTGAACGACGCCAACAGCGGCCCGACCCTGACCGCCGCCGCGCTCGAGCGCCGGCTGTCGAAGGCGTCGATCGGCATCCGCGGCTACCTGCACACGCCCGACATCCTCGGCGTGACCGAGGTCGAGAACCTCTCGGTGCTGCAGACCCTGGCCACGCGCATCAATGCCGACGCGGTCGCGGCCGGGCAGCCGGATCCCGGCTACGTGGCGTATCTGGAAGAAGGCTTCGACGTCGGCGGCATCGACGTCGGCTTCCTGGTGCGCACCGGCGAAGTCGCGGCCGGCATCGCGCGCATCGAGGTCGCTGCGGTTACGCAGCAGGGCGCGGAGGCGGTCCTGCAGAACCCCAACGGCTCGACCAGCGTGCTCAACGACCGCCCGCCGCTGGTGCTCGACGGCGTGGCGCATTTCGTCGATGGCCGCACATTCCCGTTGACCGCGATCGTCGTACACCAGCGCTCGCTTAGTGGCGTCAACGACGACGGCCCGGGCAGCAACGGCTGGGCGACGGCCGGCCAGCGCGTGCGCGACAAGCGCCAGAAGCAGGCCGATTTCCTCGCCACGCTGATCCAGGACATGCAGCAGGCCGATCCGGCCCGGCACATCGTGGTGCTCGGCGACTTCAACGCGTTCGAGTTCAACGACGGTCTGGTCGATGCGATCGGCACCGTGACCGGGCTGCCGTCGCCCGACGGCGAGACGGCGGTGGAGGGTGACGGTGCGGTGCTGGTGTCGCCTTCGCTGCTCAACATGACGCTGGAAGCAGCCGACGACGAACGCTATTCCTTCGTGTTCGACTACCAGGCGCAGTCGCTCGACCATGTGCTGGTGAACCAGGCGCTGGTGGATGCGCCGCAGGTAATCGGCCTCGACATCAGCCACGCGCGCATCAACGCCGACTTCCCCGAAGTGGCCCGCAACGACGCCGACACGCCGACGCGTCTGTCCGATCACGACCCGACCGTGCTGCTGGTGCGTCTGGCGCCGGTGGAGACCGCCGACCTCGGCATCGAGGTCGAGGCGATCGAACCCGAAGTCGTCGCCGGTCAGTCGATGGCGTTCGCGGCGACGCTGGTCAACGCCGGGCCGGACGCGGCGCAGTTCCCCGGGGTCGGCGCGGTGCTGGACGTGGAGGTGAACGACCTGGTGGTGTCCGCAGCCGATGGCTGGAGCTGCGATATGCCGGTGACCGCGACGGGCACCACCACGGTGTCCTGCAGCCGTGATGTCCTGGCCGCAGGCGACGAGGCGGTGTTCGCGCTGTCGGCTACCGCGCCGGCGAGCGCGATCGATCGCGAGGTGTCGCTGACCGTGGCGGCGGCCTCGCAGACCCAGGATCCGGAGGCCGGCAACGACAGTGCGGTCGCCGCGGTGGCCGTCGTCGAAGATCCCGCTTCGGCCGCGCGCCTGCTGGCCAACGGCGAACAGGTGGGCGACATCGCCGGCGCGGCAGGCGAGTCCCGCCTGTTCCGCATCGACGTGCCGGCCGGTGCGCGCAACCTGCGCATCCTCAGCGCCGGCGGCACCGGCGACGTCACGCTCTACGCCAGCCGAGACGCGGTGCCGACCCCGGACGACTGGCAGCTGCGCTCGCAGCGGCCGGGCAACAACGAGGTCGTCCAGCTCGCGGCGCCGCAGGCCGGGCCCTGGTACATCCGGATCCGCGGCGAATCGGCCTTCGCCCGGGTCACGGTGCGGGCCAGCTACACGCCCTGACCGCCGCGGCGACGGCCCAGGGCAGCGAACCGGACCCCCGCGCAAGCGGGGGTCCTTCGTCTGTGCGGTCGCGGCACACGCGCTGGCCGTGGCCCCGCGTGGGGCGAGGGCGTATCGGCTGCTGCTAGGATGCGGCGTCGCAAGCCAGCAGGGGATTCAAGCCGAATGAGCCAGCCCAGTCCTGAGATCGCCGCGCCGCGCGGTGTCGTCGCCCGCTTCCTCGATGCCGTGGAACGGGTGGGTAACAAACTGCCCGATCCCGCGGTGCTGTTCCTCGGCCTGATGCTGGTGGTCTGGGTGGTGTCGGCGCTGCTGGCGAACGTGAACTTCGCCGAGATCGATCCGCGCAGCGGCGATCCGATCCAGATCCGCAACCTGCTGGCCGGCACCAGCTTCACGACCTTCATGGCGGACATGGTCCGCACCTTCGTCAACTTCGCGCCGCTGGGCGTGGTGCTGGTGGCGATGCTGGGCCTGGGGGTCGCCGAGCACACCGGCTTCATCAACGCCGCGCTGCGCGCGGTGCTGTCGGTGACGCCGAAAATGCTGCTGACGCCGATGCTGATCGCGGTCGGCATCTTCAGCCACGTCGCGGTCGATGCCGGCTACGTGCTGGTGATCCCGCTGGGCGCGGTGATTTTCTACGCCGCCGGGCGCCATCCGCTGGCCGGTATCGCGGCTGCGTTCGCGGGTGTCTCGGGCGGTTTTTCCGCCACCTTCATTCCCTCGAGTCTCGATCCGCTGCTGGCGGGCCTGACCCAGGAAGCGGCCAACCTGATCGACCCGGCCGTGATCGTCAATCCGCTCAACAACTACTACTTCACCACCGCGTCGACCGCGCTGGTCGTGCTCGTCGGCTGGTTCCTGACCGACCGCATCATCGAGCCGCGCCTGCGCGGCACGCCGGTCGACGGCGACGCCAGCGACATGCCCTCGATGCAGACGCTGACCGCACCCGAGCGCCGCGGCCTGGTCCTGGCGGTGCTGGCGATGCTGGCCTGCGTGGTCGCGCTGGTGGTCACCGCGGTGCCGTTCGGCTCGGCCTGGCGCGCGCCGGCCGATGCGCCCAGCGGGGCGGGCGAACTTCTGGTCGCGAACGCACCGCTGATGCAGTCGATCGTGCCGTTGATCTTCATCCTGTTCGTCGTGCCCGGCATCGTCTACGGCTACGCCTCGGGCGCGGTGAAATCGCACCGCGACATCATCGCCGGCATGAGCAAGGCGATGAGCGGCATGGGCTATTACATCGTCATGGCGTTCTTCGCCGCGCAGTTCATCTACGCCTTCGGCCAGAGCAACCTCGGCGCGCTGCTGGCGATCAAGGGCGCCAACGGCCTGCAGGCGCTGGGCATGCCGACCGGCGTGACCCTGGTCGGCATCGTGCTGCTGTCGGGCTTCGTCAACCTGCTGGTCGGCTCGGCCTCGGCCAAGTGGGCGCTGATCGGCGCGATCATGGTGCCGATGCTGATGCAGCTGGGAATCTCGCCGGATCTCACCCAGGCCGCGTACCGCGTCGGCGATTCCAGCACCAACATCATCACACCGCTGCTGCCGTACTTCCCGCTGATCGTGGTGTTCTGCCAGCGCTACGTGAAGGGCAGCGGCATCGGCACGCTGCTCGCGCTGATGCTGCCGTTCTCGATCACCCTGCTGGTCACGTGGTCGGCCTTCCTGCTCGGATTCTGGGCGCTGGGCCTTCCGCTGGGCGTCGGTGCGAGCTACGTTTACCCCGCCGGCTGAATACGCTGAGCGCGTCGACCCTGCCGCCGGGCCATGTGCCCGGCGGCCGGTGCGCGTGGCAAAGGTCACTTTCCATGCGGATCGGGCGCCGCTAAGTTAGCGCGTCGCCCGCGCCGGTCCCTGGGCTTCGATCACCGTCAGGAGTCGCCCTACGTGTCAATGAATCCGTACGCCGCCGAGGAAAAGAAGACCATCCTCGGGCATCCGCGTGGCCTGTTCGTGCTGTTCTTCGCCGAGATGTGGGAGCGGTTCTCCTACTACGGCATGCGCGCGCTGCTGATCTTCTATCTCGTGCAGCACTGGATGTACTCGGATTCCGAGGCCTCGGTGATCTACGGCGCCTACACGGCGCTGGTGTACATCGCGCCGGTGGTCGGCGGCTATCTGGCCGACCGCTACCTGGGACAACGCAAGGCGGTGGTGTTCGGCGCGGTGCTGCTGACCTTCGGCCACTTCCTGATGGCGTTCGAGGGCGACGGCGGGCAGAGCGCGGCCGAGATCAACATCTTCTGGCTGGCGCTGGCCTTCATCATCGTCGGCTCGGGCTTCCTCAAGGCCAACATCTCGGTGATGGTCGGCCAGCTGTATCCGCGCACCGACATCCGTCGGGACCCGGCGTACACGATCTTCTACATGGGCATCAATCTGGGTGCCGCGCTGGGCTCGTTGATCGCCGGTTATCTGGGCCAGACCTACGGCTGGGCCTACGGCTTCGGTGCGGCCGGCGTGGGCATGCTGCTCGGCCTCGTGGTCTTCGTGCTCGGCAAGCCGCTGCTGATGGGGCGCGGTGAATCGAAAGTGCCCGAGCGTCTGGCGGCGCCAGTCATGGGCATCCGCTTCGAGTGGCTGCTGTATGTGCTGGGCGTGCTCGCGGTCGGCGTGGTCTGGTTCCTGATCCAGTACCAGAAGCTCGTCGGCGGCCTGCTGATGGGCACCGGTGCGCTGCTGATGGGCTTCGTGCTGTACACGGCGGTGTTCAAGCTCGAGCGCGAGGCGCGCAACCGCATCTTCGCGGCGCTGATCCTGATCATCGGCTCGATCCTGTTCTGGGCGCTGTTCGAACAGGCCGGCGCATCGCTGAACCTGTTCACCGACCGCTCGGTGGACCGCGAGATCTTCGGCTGGGAAGTGCCGGCGTCGATGTTCCAGTCGTTGAACTCGATCTACATCATCCTGCTCGCGCCGGTGTTCGCGATGGCGTGGCTGTGGCTGGGCCGTCGCGGCTGGGAGCCGTCGACGCCGATGAAGTTCGCGCTGGCTGTGATCCAGGTCGGCCTGGGCTTCCTGCTGCTGGTCTGGGGTGCGAACAGCGTGGGCCCGGGCGAGATGACGCCGGTGATCTTCATCTTCCTGATCTACCTGATCCACACCACCGGCGAGCTGTGCCTCTCACCAGTGGGCCTGTCGGCGATGAACCGCCTGGCGCCGGCGCACATGGCCAGCCTGATCATGGGCACCTGGTTCTTCGCATCGGCCACCGGCAACTTCGCTGCAGGTCTGATCTCGGCCGCCACGGGCGGCGAAGGTGCGGGCCCGGGCCGTGTGCTCGAGGTCTATTCGAACGTGGGCTGGCTGGCGGTCGGCGTGGGCGTCCTGATGATGCTGGTCGCGCCGCTGATCCGTCGTCTGATGCACCTCGACACGCTCAGGGACGACGAGCCCTCGCTCGCCGGCCAGGACGCGATCGGCGAGCCGGTCGCGGCCGGGGTCAAGCTCGACGAAGAACGCCGTCCCTGACGGACGCGCGTCGCGGTTATGAAAACAGCGCCTTCGGGCGCTGTTTTTTTGCGTCCATCCTCGGGACGCGTCCCGCCGGCAGCCCTCAATCCTTCAACGGTGCCTCGAGCTTGGCCATCAGCGATGCGAGCTGCGCTCGCTCGTCCGCATCCAGCGGCGCCAGCACGCTGCGCTGGTAGTCGAGCGCCAGCGGCACGATGACGTCGTAGACCGCGTAGCCGGCTTCGCTGAGTTCGAGGACCGAGCGGCGGCGGTCGCTGTCGTGCATCTCGCGCAACAGCAGGTCGCGCTCCAGCAACCGCGCCACGGCCCGGCTCACCGCGACCTTGTCCATCGCGGTGCGCTCGGCGACGTTGTTGGCCGACAGGCCCGAGTAGCGCCCCAGCACCGCGATCACCCGCCATTCGGTCACGCTGATGCCGAAGCGCTCGGAATACAGCGCCGCCAGGCCGCGGCTGATGCGGTTGGTCAGCACGCTCAGGCGATACGGCAGGAACTGGTCGAGATCGAGGGCGGCATGGTCGTGGCCCGTGTGGTCGGCGCCCGTCGGGGCAGCGTGGGCGGACGCGGTCGAAGCCGGTTGCGTCATGGTGCAGTGCGCCTTGCAAGTGGTTGCACGTGAAACTATAAAGGAGGGTCTGAAGCCGCGTCCCCTGCCGTGGCCCCATCGCGATGGAGTATCCCATGAGCGCCCAAGCACAGAATTCCGGTCCCAACCTCGGCATGGACGTGATCACGTTCGAGAATCCGATGGGCATCGACGGTTTCGAGTTCGTCGAGTTCGCAGCGCCTGCGGACAAGGCCGATTTCATGCATGCCTACTTCCGCAACATGGGGTTCACCGCGGTGCTGAGGCACAAGACGCGGGCGATCACCGTGTACCGCCAGGGCGGGGTGAACTTCCTGCTCAATGAAGATCCGGATTCGTTCGCCGCCGAGTTCGCCCAGGCGCATGGCCCGTCGGCCTGCGGATTCGCGATCCGCTTCAACCAGCCGGCCGACACGGTCTACGGCAAGGTGCTCGAGAACGGGGGCGAAGCGATCGGCGCGCGCGAATCGACCAAGGCCGTCGCCGCACCGGTGGTCAAGGGTATCGGCGACTGCATGCTGTATCTGGTGGACCGCTACGGCGCATCGGGTTCGATCTACGGCGACGACTACGTCGCGATCGACGGTGCCGAGCAGAACCCGACCGGGTTCGGCCTGACCTTCATCGACCATCTCACGCACAACCTCTACTTCGGCAACATGCAGAAGTGGTCGGACTACTACGAGAAGCTGTTCAACTTCCGCGAGATCCGCTACTTCGACATCAAGGGCGCCAAGACCGGCCTGAAGTCGAAGGCGATGACCGCGCCGGACGGCGTGGTGCGCATTCCGCTCAACGAGTCGAATGATCCGAAGTCGCAGATCAACGAATACCTCGATTCCTACAAGGGCGAGGGCATCCAGCACATCGCCTGCTTCACCGACGACATCTACACGACGATCGAGCAGATGCGCGATCGGGGCATCGCCTTCCTGGACACGCCCGACACCTACTTCGAGATCATCGAGGAGCGCATCCCCGATCACGGCGAGGACATCGCGCGTCTGGCGAAGAACAAGATCCTCATCGACGCCGATCCGGAAACCAAGCAGCGCAAGCTGCTGCAGATCTTCACCCAGAACGCGTTCGGCCCGATCTTCTTCGAGATCATCCAGCGCAAGGGCAACGAAGGCTTCGGCGAAGGCAACTTCCAGGCGTTGTTCGAGAGCATCGAACGCGACCAGATGAAGCGCGGCGTGCTCTGAGGCGAGGGCAAGCAGGCCGGCTCCGGAATCTATCCTGAGCCGGCCCGGTGACGCGCCCGGCGGCGCAGTCGGAACTGACGGTCAGGCGTTCGCCATACCGGCCATACCGGCCAGCAGCGCAGCGCCGCCGAGCAGGAAGAACGCGCCGAAGATGATCAGTGCGATCAGCAGCAGGATGCCTTGAATCATGAAGAACAGGCGCAGTTTGTCGGTGGCGCGGACGGCCGCTTCGAGACGGCCCGTGGCCGCCGCTTCGTCCGCAGCACCGGCCGCCTGGAACAGCAGCACACCCAGCCAGATCGGCACCCAGGCCCAGAGGATGCCGATGAGGCTGAGCACCTGCAGGGCACCCGAGATCATCAGCATCACACCGAGCAATTTCATCCACAGCTTGCCGTCGAGCAGCGGGCGCACGATCGCCCGCACGGCGTCATCCGTCGTGTTCATCACATGTTTTCCCCTTGAATGCCGCCTTTCCTTCGGCGGTCTACGCAGGTTAAACGCTGCACTGTCTGAAAGGAACGCGCCATGACCCCATCCACTCCGGTGTACATGTCCGGCTTCGGCAACGAGTTCGCGACCGAGGCCGAGCCGGACACCTTGCCGGTCGGCCAGAACTCGCCGCAGCAGGTCGCGCACGGTCTGTATGCCGAGCAGCTGTCGGGCACCGCGTTCACCGCGCCGCGTGGCGAGAACCGGCGCAGTTGGCTCTACCGCATCCGTCCGGCGGTGATGCACGGCGGCTTCGTGCCGTTCGAACAGCCGCGTTTCCATGACGGCTTCGACCGCGGCCCGGTGTCGCCCGACCAGTTGCGCTGGAGCCCGCTGCCGATTCCCGAGACGCCGGTGGATTTCATCGACGGCCTGTATTCGGTCGCGGGCACCGGCGGCGCCGGCGCGCACGAGGGCGTGGGGATCCACGTCTATGCGGCCAACACGTCGATGACCGACCGGTTCTTCTACAGCGCCGACGGCGAGCTGTTGCTGGTGCCGCAGCAGGGACGTCTGGTGCTGGCGACCGAACTCGGCGTGCTCGAGGTCGAACCGCAGGAGATCGCGGTGATTCCGCGCGGCATCCGCTTCCGCGTCGAACTGCCTGATGGCCCGAGCCGCGGCTACGTGTGCGAAAACCAGGGCCGCGCGCTGCGCTTGCCCGATCTCGGCCCGATCGGCGCGAACGGCCTGGCGAATCCGCGCGACTTCCTGACGCCCGTGGCGCGCTACGAGGACATCGACGGCGATTTCTCGCTGATCGCGAAGTTCCAGGGGCATCTGTGGCAGGCGCCGATCGGGCATTCGCCGCTGGACGTCGTCGCCTGGCATGGCAACTACGCGCCCTACAAGTACGACCTGCGTCGTTTCAACACGATCGGCTCGATCAGCTTCGACCACCCCGACCCGTCGATCTTCACCGTGCTGACCTCGCCGAGCGAATCGCCGGGCACGGCGAACATGGATTTCGCGATCTTCCCGCCGCGGTGGCTGGTCGCGCAGCACACGTTCCGGCCGCCGTGGTTCCACCGCAATATCGCCAGCGAGTTCATGGGCCTGGTCCACGGCCAGTACGACGCCAAGGCCGACGGCTTCGCGCCGGGTGCGTGTTCGCTGCACAACTGCATGAGCGGCCACGGTCCGGATGCGCCGACGTTCGACAAGGCCAGCGCCGCCGATCTGTCCCGGCCGGACGTCATCCGCGACACGATGGCCTTCATGTTCGAAACACGCGCGGTGATCCGGCCGACCCTGCAGGCACTGGATGCCGGCCACCGGCAGACCGATTACCAGGCGGTGTGGCAGGGGCTGCAGCACCGCTTCACGCCGCCGCGCTGAGCGGAACGCGCGGCGGCCCCGGCCGTCGCGCACGGTGGGCCACGGGCCCCGGCGGAGGCAGTCCGCGATCTTGCAGGTCCCGGGCGGTGCGGGTTCGCGCGTCGTTAACGGGGCATCGCCGAGTCTGCCGCGGACCTCACTGCGGAACAGTCCGATGAAGCGTTCGATCGCCTGCGTGTCCGTGCTCGCCCTGGCCCTGGCCGCGTGCGGCAACTCTCCGTCCGACCCCGTGGAACCGGCAACCGCGCCGGCCGACACCGCGCTCGACGGTGATCCCGCCGCGCCGCCGCCCTTCGATGCGCCGGACGAGGCCGCACCGCCGGCGCCGGGCAGCAACCGACCGTCCGTGGTCGAGGACGTGATCACGTTCGAGGGCTTCGGCCCGGCCGCGTTCGGCACCGACCAGGAGCAGGTCCGCATGGCCTGGGGCAACGACCTCGGTGATGCGAAGCCGTCCGAGCCCGGGGGCTGCTACTACCTCACGCCGCAGCCGCTCGGCACCGCCGGCTACAACATCGCCTTCATGATCGAGGGCGACCGCTTCGCGCGTATCGACGTGCGCAACGAAGGCTATGCGGCACCCGGCGGCGGCAAGGTCGGTATGGACCGCGCCGAGATCGAGCGCCTCTATGCCGGCCGAGTGGAACCCATGCCGCACAAGTACGTGGAGGGTGCGCACTACCTGCGCGTGCGCGACGGGGACCATGCGCTGGTGTTCGAGACCGATACCGCGGGCCGGGTCACCGAATGGCGGGTCGGCACGCCGCCGCAGGTGGACTACGTCGAAGGCTGCGGCTGAGCGGAGCGGGCGACCGCAACGGTCGCCACGCGTTCAATGGACGTCGTCCGGGCGCTTCGGGCCAGGCGGCGAACTGCGTCGACGCCGTGCCTCGCGGCGCGGCTCAGTGTTCCGGCGGTGCCGGGTCGTCGCGGTCGACCGTGGCGTCGTCCGGATCGGGCGTGCGATCGGGATGCGGCGGCCGCTCGTCCATCAACGACAGCGCGGCGCGCGACATCAGATGGGCGCTGATCGGTGCGGTCAGGAACAGGAACACCGTGATCAGCAGCTCGCGCGGATGCACGCCGCTGCCGTTGACCCAGTGGTAGACGATCGACGCGAACAGGATGCAACCCACGCCGAGCGTGCTGGCCTTCGCCGGCCCGTGCAGGCGACGGAAGAAGTCCGACAGCTTCACCATCGCCACCCCGCCGAGCAGGGTGAAGAAGCAGCCCACCACCAGCAGCGTTACGACGACGATCTCGAAGAGCGTGCTCATTCGACGATGTCCCTCCGGATCACGTACTTGCTCAGCACCACGGTGCCGACGAAGCCGAGCATCGCGATGATCAGCGCCGCCTCGAAGTACACTTCGGTGTCGAGCAGCATGCCGAACAGGATGAGCTGCGCGATGGCGCTGATGTACAGCGTATCCAGCGCGAGGATGCGGTCGGGTGCGGTGGGGCCGCGCAGCAGGCGCCACAGCGCGAAGATCATGGCGAGGCCGACCAGATGCATGCCGGCGACGATGACGATGTCGATCATGGAAAGATCTCCCTCAACGGCGCTTCGTACCGGCTCTTGATCTGCATCACCAGCGCATCGGGATCATCGACGCTCAGGCAATGCAGCAGCAGGTACCGCCGGTCTTCGGACAGCTCGGCCGACACGGTGCCGGGCGTCAGCGTGCAGACACTGGCGAGCGCGGAAATGCCGTGGATGTTGGTCAGGTCCAGCGGCACCCAGACGAATTGCGATTTCAGGCGCGATTCCGGGCCCAGCACCTGGCGCGCGACCGTGACGTTGGCGACGACGATGTCACGGAGCACGACGCCCATCAGGCGGAAGACGCCGCGCAGCCGGCCCAGGCGCGCGAACTCGCGTTCCAGGCGCGCGGCCAGCAGCGGCATCAACCAGGCCAGCAGCAGGGCGAGGAGGACGTTGCCCGCGCTCACGTCCTGGGCCATCAGCAGCCAGAACGCGAAGACCGTCAGGCTCTGCGGGATCGAAGGCAGCATGCGGCGCTTCATCGTGCGGGCTCCCGGATCAGCGGCGCGGTGTCACGCAGCACCTGGATGTAGGTGTCCACATCCAGCAGCTGCGCGGCCGCGGCGTCGGTGTAGCGCAGCACCGGGCCGGCGAACAGCGTCATCGCCACGCCGTACCCCAGCAGGATCACCGTGGCGGTGATTTCCGAACGCCGCAAGGGCGGGCCGGGCGTGGTGTCGGGCGCGGGATCGACCCGCCAGAACAGCCGCGTGCCGCTGCGCGACAGGCCGATGATCGTCATCAGGCTGCTGCCCAGGATTACCGTCCAGATCCAGCCCATCTGGGCCTCGGGCACCGAGTTGAGCAGCTGCAGCTTGCCGATGAAGCCCGACAGCGGCGGCAGGCCCGCGATCGACACCGCGGCGATCAGGAACAACGCGGCGGGCAGCGTCTTGTTCGGCATCGACGCGATGGGCATCAGATAATCGCCGTTGCTGCCGCGATGACGCTGGATGATGTCGGCCAGCAGGAACAGCGCGGCACTGACGAACACACTGTGCGCCAGGTAATAAAGCCCCGCCGAGATCGCACCGGCATTGCCCAGCGAGAACGCGACGAACAGCGTGCCGGCCGACAGCAGCACCAGATAGGCCACGCCGATGCGCAGCCGCGGCGCACCGATCACGCCGAGCGCGGCGAGGACGACGGTGGCCGCGCCGGCGGGCAGCAGCCAGTCCCAGGCGATGTTCGCCAGCGGGCCAGCGGCCTCGCCGAACATCAGCGTGTAGACGCGCAGAATCGCGTAGAGGCCGACCTTGGTCATCACCGTGAACAGCGCGGCGACCGCGGCGGGCGCGCGCGCGTAGGCCTCGGGCAGCCACAGGTACAGCGGCAGCAGCGCGGCCTTGGCGCAGAACACCAGCAACAGCAGGCCGGCGGCGGCGTGGATCAGCATCGTCCGCTCGGGTGGCGCGATCGCGATACGCGCCGCCATCTCGGTCATGTTGAGCGTGCCGAGCATGCCGTAGAGCAGGCCGAGCGCCAGCAGGAACACCACCGACGCCGCGATGTTGAACACCACGTAGTGCATGCCGGCCTTGATCCGTGCACCGCGGGCGCCGCTGAGCAGCAGGCCGTAGGACGCGATCAGCATCACTTCGAAGAACACGAACAGGTTGAACAGGTCGCCGGTCAGGAACGCACCGTTGAGACCGGCCAGCTGCATCTGGAAGAGGGCATGGAAATGCAGCGCACGCTTGTCCCAGCCCGCACACGCATACAGCAGGCAGGGAATCGCCAGCAGTGTCGTGGTCAGCACCATCAGTGTCGACAGGCGGTCGGCCACCAGCGTGATGCCGAGGCGCGCCGGCCAGTCGCCGAGCAGATAGACCAGCATGTCTTCGCGCTGCACCTGGACCAGCAGGGCCACGCTGACCGCGAGCAGCGCGAGCATGCCGATCCAGGCCCAGGTGCGCAGCACCGAGGTGCGATGGCGGCGCTCGAGCAGCAAGAGCAGCGCACCGGTGACGATGGGCACCAGTACGGGAAGCACGGGCAGATGGTTCATCGCGCGCCTCCCTGCTGCTGCTCGTCGGGTTCCTCACCGTCGACGTGGTCGGTGTGCAGGTCGGCGTGCTCGCGCATCGCGATCACGACCGCGACCGCGGTCATCGCGAACGCGATCACGATGGCGGTCAGCACCAGCGCCTGGGGCAGCGGGTCGGCGTAGTTGGCAAGCGTGTGCTCGACGCCGTCGCGCAGCACCGGCGGCTTGCCGACGACCGGGCGGCCGGCGGCGAAGATCATCAGGTTGGTCGCATACGACAACAGCGTCAGGCCGAGGATCACATCGAAGGTGCGTGCACGCAGCATCAGGTACAGACCCGACGCGGCCAGCACGCCGATGGCGGTGGCGATCGCGAATTCCATCAGTGCGCCTCCTCCTGGGCCTGGCGATGTTTGACCGTGCCCAGCGTGGCGAGCATCAGCAGCGTGCCGGAGAACACCACGAAATAGACGCCGGTATCGAAGACCAGCGCGCTGGCCAGCGGCAGCATGCCGATCAGCGGCAGTTCCAGATCGAGGTGGCCACTGGTCATGTACGGCAAGCCGAACCACCACGAGCCCACGCCGCCCAGCACCGCCAGCAGCAGGCCGATCGCGATGCCGCGCAGGTAATCGAAGCCGAACGTGGCCTCGACCGCGCGCGCGCCCTGCAGCACGTACATCACCAGCACCGGCACCGCGAACACCAGGCCGGCGATGAAGCCGCCACCCGGTGCGTTGTGGCCGCGCAGGAACAGGTAGATCGAGACGGTCAGCGCCAGCGGGAACAGCAGCTGGGTCAGGTCGGTCGCGATGGGCAGCTGGACCGGCGGGCCGGGCATGATCTCGTCCGGCTTCAGGCGCGACCAGCGCAGCAGGGCGTGCACCACCAGCGCAGCGACGCCGAACACGACGATCTCGCCGAAGGTATCGAAGCCGCGGAAGTCGACCAGGGTCACGTTGACCACGTTGCGGCCGTAGGCCTCGGGCAGCGCACGCACCAGCAGCTCGCTGGAGATCGTGTCGGCCGGCGACATCATCATCGCGTAGGCCAGCACCGCCAGACCGCCGCCCGCGACGACCGCGAGCGCGAGATCACGCACCCGGCGCAGCGGCCGATGCGAGACCTTGGACTGCTTGGGCAGGTAGTTCAGCGCCATCATCATCAGCGCGATGGTCACCATCTCGACCAGCAGCTGGGTCAGGGCCAGATCCGGTGCCGAGAGATAGACGAACACCAGGCTGACCGCCAGGCCGACCGCACCGATGACGATCAGCGCCGTCAGACGCTTTGCATGAACGACCACGGTGCCGACGGTCGCGGCGATCAGCAGGCCCCACAGCACCCAGCCGATCACCGGCAACGGCTGCGGCGTACCCAGGCCCGTGAGCAGGGGCAGGGTGCGGCCCAGCATCGGCACGCCGGTCAGCACCACGCCGACCAGGATCATCAGAAACAGGCTGCGCTGCAGGCTGCCGTTGGCGACGCGCGCGGTGAACCGGCGGGCCAGCGCGAACAGCGCCTCGACGTTGACGTGGAAGGCGTTGCGGCCGATCGAGCGGGTGACCACCGCGTGGAAATCCAGCAGCCGGCGCAGGCCGAAATACAGCGCCAAGCCGAACACCAGGCTGGCGATGCTCATCATCAGTGGCAGGTTGAAGCCGTGCCAGACCGACAGGCTGAATTCCGGCGCGGCATCGCCCAGCGTGCCGCGGACCATCGTATGCAGCAGCGGCCCGATGGTCAGCGCCGGGATCATGCCGACGATCACGCACAGGACCGCCAGCACGCCGACCGGAATGCGCATCCAGCGCGGCGGCTCGTGCGGCACCACGTCGAGCGCGCGCGGGCCGTTGCCGAAGAACGTGTCGTGCACGAAGCGCAGGCTGTAGGCGATGCCGAAGATGCCGGCCAGCAGCGCGGCGATGCTGATGATGATCCGCATCGTGCCGTGGCCACCGAT